>NZ_KB906077.1:0-381303 GCF_000381165.1 Agrobacterium sp. 10MFCol1.1
TGATTTCTTTAGAACGAAAGACTTCGTCGCCAGCAGCGCCGCCGCCCTCGTTCAGTGAGCGGACTTATAAGAGATCACCCTCAAACAAGTCAACACACCTATCGTCAAAAAACTGACATTTTTGCTAAACGCATGAAAATAAAAGATAGTTTCAAGACGGACCGCTAGGGAGGCATAGAAAGGACGGAATCCTCGTCTCTTTTGGCGGCGCATGCGGGAACCCCTTCCCACCCTTCACGACAGATAGCTTGCGAAGGACCGCAATTTTGCCGGAAGAGCTCTTGCGAAACCCTCTCCGCCGGCTGTCAAAGCACCGGGCCGTGCTTTAGAAACGGCAAAAGAGACGCTTAGACATCAACCCGATTGCCCCAGGCCTGTTTGCATGACCAGAACGCCAGCCCATATAAAGATCGATCTGCCCGTACTTCCCGTCAGCGACGTTCTGGCCGAGATTGCCCGAGCGTTGGACGTGTCAAAGCGTGCCGTTCTCTCGGCTCCGCCGGGTGCGGGCAAAACAACGCTGGTGCCGCTTCATCTCCTGCGTGAGGAATGGCGGGGCGACGGCAAGATCATTCTTCTCGAACCACGCCGGCTTGCCGCCCGGGCCGCGGCTGGACGCATGGCTGATCTTCTTCAGGAGAATGTTGGAGAAACCGTCGGCTATCGTATGCGGCTCGACAATCGCATCTCCTCAAGAACCCGGATTGAAGTGGTGACTGAGGGTGTCTTTGCCCGGATGGTTCTGGACGACCCGGAACTTGCCGGCGTTTCGACGGTGATTTTCGACGAGTTTCACGAACGTTCACTCGATGGCGATTTCGGACTGGCACTTGCGCTCGACGTTCAGGAGGGACTGAGAGACGATCTGCGCATCCTCGTGATGTCCGCCACCCTTGATGTGGAACGCATCAGTGCGCTGATGGGCGATGCCCCTGTCATTCAGAGCCTCGGCCGCACATATCCAATCGACATCCGCTACGAGGACCGCTGGCAGGGTGTGCCTGTCGAAGAGAAAGTCACAAAGGCGATTACCGAAGCTCATGCATCGGAAACAGGCTCCATTCTTGCCTTCCTTCCGGGGCAGGCAGAAATTACCCGCACGGCCAACCGGCTGGAGGGGCGTTTTTCCGACGATACAGATATCATCCCGCTTTACGGCAATCTTTCGCAAAAGGAGCAGGATGCGGCGATCAAGCCGGCACCGGCCGGACGGCGCAAGATCGTGCTTGCCACATCGATCGCAGAAACATCGATCACCATAGACGGCGTGCGTGTGGTGATTGACAGCGGGTTGCAGCGACTACCGGTTTTCGAACCGGCAACGGGAATCACGAGACTGGAGACAGTGCGGGTTTCGCGCGCCTCCGCCGACCAGCGGGCGGGCCGAGCCGGACGAACGGAACCCGGCGTTGCGATCCGCCTGTGGCATCCGGGACAGACGGCAGCCCTCAACGCCTTCACGCCACCGCAAATTCTGGCGAGTGATCTTTCCGGCCTTGCACTCGACCTCGCCCATTGGGGCGTTCATGATCCTTCCGCGCTTTCATTTCTGGATGCCCCTCCCGAAGCGGCATTGAAGGAATCGATCGCGCTTCTCAAAAATCTGAGCGCACTCGATGAAAGCGGCGCGCTCACAAGACGCGGCCACCTGATGCGCAGCCTCTCACTACCGCCACGGCTTGCGGCAATGGTAATTGCAGCGGGGAGCGAAGGTGCGGGAAAAAAGGCGGCGATGCTCGCTGTCATGCTGACGGAACAGGGACTGGGCGGAACCGACATCGATCTCGATGAAAGATTGCGGCGCTTTCTTTCCGAGAGAAGCGAAAGGGCGCAAGCGGCGCGCAAGCTGGCGTCTAGACTTCTAGATGCGATCGGCGATGCGCAGACTATGAATGAACAGCCAAGCGAGGCTGGCCCCTTGCTGCTGCACGCCTATCCGGACCGGATTGCGCTTCAGCGAGGAGCGCGCGGTCGTTATGTGATGGCGAACGGCCGGGGTGCAGAACTTGCCGAAACCGAACGGCTGGCGGCGAGCAGGATGCTGGTGGTTGCCGATATTACGGGGCGTGCGGCACAGCCGCGCATCCTTTCCGCAGCAAGCATCGAGCGTACCGATATAGAAGAGCGGATGCCGCATCTTATTGTGCAGCAGGACCAGCTGCTGTTTGACAAGGCAAGCGGTCAGGCGCGTGCACGCCGCGTCACGCGCCTAGGCGCCATCATCCTCGACGAAACGCCCCTGCCCCGCCCGGAGGGTGAACAGGCGGCGCAGGCACTTGCCAACGGCGTTCGGGAATTTGGTGTCGGAATTCTTCCGTTCACAAAAGAAACCCAGCAGTTGCGCGACAGGATAGGCTTTCTGAATGCCAGCATCGGCGACCCCTGGCCGGATGTCAGCGATGCTGCATTGCTTTTACGGCTGGATGAATGGTTCGTGCCCTTCCAGCACGGCGCCCGCAGCCTTCAGGATATCCGGCCCGGCAGCCTTTCCGAGGGACTTTTAGCCCTGGTGCCTTATGAGGTCGCACGCGATCTCGGCAGGCTTGCGCCGACGCATTTCGAAGCGCCGACGGGCCAGCGGCATCCCATTCGTTACGATGCCAGCGAACCGACGCTTTCCATTCGTGTGCAGGAGCTTTTCGGGCTGACGGCTCATCCCGCCATCGCGCAGGGGCGGTTGCCGCTGCTGTTGGAATTGACCTCGCCGGCGCACAGGCCGATACAGACGACACGCGATCTTCCCGGTTTCTGGGCAGGATCGTGGAAAGATGTGCGGGCGGACATGCGCGGGAGGTATCCGCGCCATCCATGGCCTGAGGACCCGGCATCGGCATTGCCGACCAGCCGCGCAAAACCGCGCGGAACGTGATGACGATGAAAAGCACAAAGGAGATGAAGGTGGCTGGCCATCCGATCGAAACAACAAGGCTTGGCCGCGCCAGCCGCAGGATAAGGCTGCAAACCATCGTATGGTTGCGCTGGCTGGCGGTGGCCGGGCAAAGTGCGACGATCCTGCTTGTTGCTTTCGGCTTGAACTTCCCCCTGCCACTTCTGGCTTGCAGCCTTTTGATCGGTGCACTGGCGCTTGCCAACCTGTTTCTCACTGCGCGTTTTCCCTCCACCTATCGTCTGGAGCCGTGGGAAGCGACATTGCTGCTGGCATTCGACCTGCTGCAATTGACGGCGCTCATCTACATCACCGGTGGTCTTTCCAATCCTTTCGCACCGCTGATCTGCGTGCAGGTCATCATCGCCTTCGCCTCGCAGCCGCTTCGGCACTCGCTTATTCTGCTCGCCTTTGCCGTCATCTGCTCGACGGCAATCGCTTTTTCGCCGTTTCCGGTTCCGTGGTATCCCGGTGAGGTGCTGCCGATCCAGCTTCTGCTGCATGTGGGCACCTGGGTCGCGATCATTGCCACGACCTCTTTCGCGGCCTTTTATGCCTATCGCGTTTCACACGAGGCCAATCAGCTGGCCGATGCGCTGGCTGCGACCGAACTGGTGCTGGAGCGGGAAAAACATCTCTCGCAGCTAGACGGTCTGGCCGCCGCTGCGGCACACGAACTGGGCACGCCGCTGGCGACAATCAGCGTCGTCGCCAAGGAAATGGAACGGGAACTCGGAAATGATGAAAGGTTTGGCGAAGACATAGCGCTGCTGCGCAGCCAGAGCGAAAGATGCCGGGATATTCTGCGCCGCCTCACATCACTTTCCACCGATGATGAGGAGCATATGCGCCGCCTGCCGCTCTCCTCGCTGATTGAGGAGGTGATGGCGCCACACCGGGAATTCGGAATCCGTCTCGATCTCGTCGAAAAGAACAACCGGATCGACGAGCCGGTTGGCATCCGGAATGCCGGCGTTATTTACGGGCTGGGCAATCTCATCGAAAACGGCGTGGACTATGCGCGGGAAAAAGTGACCGTTACCGTGGACTACGATTCGCAGAATGTCGCCGTCACCATTGAGGATGATGGACCGGGTTATGCCCATGACGTGCTTGCCCGCATTGGTGAACCCTATGTGACCGAACGTCACAACGATACCCGGGCGGGAGGGCTGGGACTCGGGCTCTTCATTGCAAAGACATTGCTGGAACGCTCCGGCGCCACCGTTACCTTCGAAAATCGCGGTTTGAGCGGAACCGGAGCGCGGGTCACAATCATCTGGCCTCGAGCGCTTATGGACGATAAAAGAGACCGTTGACTTTACCATCCACGTGGAAGCGGCGATAAGAAGAAAAAACCGACTAAGTTGCCGAAAGGCCTGAGACATGACGACAGAAGACCAGACCCCCATCAGCGCGACAACGGATGACGACGACCCGATCGGAGCTGACAGATCGCTGCTGATCGTCGATGACGACGGTCCCTTCCTGCGCCGGCTTGCCCGGGCCATGGAAACACGCGGATTTATCGTCGATACCGCCGAGACGGTCAGCGAAGGCATTGCCCGTTCCAAGGCTGCGCCGCCCAAATATGCGGTCGTTGATTTGCGGCTTACGGATGGCAATGGTCTCGAGGTCATCGAAGCCATCCGGCAGTACCGGGACGATACGCAGATTGTCGTCCTGACCGGCTACGGCAATATCGCAACCGCCGTTACCGCCGTGAAGCTTGGGGCGCTGGATTATCTTGCCAAACCGGCCGATGCGGACGATGTCTTCAATGCGCTGACGCAGCGCAAGGGTGAAAAGACTGAAGTGCCCGAAAACCCGATGTCGGCCGACCGGGTTCGTTGGGAGCATATTCAGCGCGTTTATGAAATGTGCGAGCGCAACGTCTCGGAAACCGCCCGCCGGCTTAACATGCACCGGAGAACGCTGCAGCGCATTCTGGCGAAACGCGCGCCGAAGTAGAGCATTTACAGTACAAGTGAGAAGCGGTTTTACGTCTGGATATGGTCTGGAACCGGGTATCACTCTCCGAAGCTGCGCCCGGTCGTCCACTCCGCCAGCATCAGCCGGGTTGCAGCGGTTCTCGAGAAATCCAGCATCACCGATTTGCGGGTTGCGGGCGGTAATTTATGCTCCGGCGCATCGCGAAGCATATGGGCGCCGTAGCCATCCGACAGGATAAGCCCACATTCTTCCGGAAAGATTTCGACCGGCACTTCCGGATGGGTGGCAAAAAACAGCCGGTCGCAATGCAGGCGGTATTCCGGCCATTTACGATCGACACGGAAGTCCTCGATCGAGGATTTGATTTCGATAATCCAGATTTCACCCTTTGCCGAAAGGCTGATGAGATCGGCCCGTCGTCCGCTTGCAAGCGGCAGTTCCGGCAAAACCGAATGTCGCATCTCGTGCAAAAGCACCTGAACGCCGCGGCGCACCAGCATCGCCTTGTCAGACTGGCGACCGTCGATTAACGGATTATTGTTGGTAAGCGAAAGAATAGTCATGGATAAAGGCTACTGAGGCGTTTGGCCTATTGTTGCAAAAAGGCAATCAACCGGCAATTTTAAAGTCACATTCGTCCTGCAGCAGCGTATCGGCTTGCCAAGAACGGCTTAATGGAAAATAACCGATTTATCCAATTAAGCCTACTCCTTCGCACAATTTGGCGAATTTTCCGCGAGAACGATATGCGCATCCGTACCTCATTGACTGCACTCGGTCTGACGGCAGCACTGGCTCTGGCCGGCTGCGCCGAAACCACATCCCAATCATCCGGCCAGGTAGCGGCCTCAGTGCCGGTCGCTAACCCGGTTCCGGCAAAGGTCGAAACCGTCCAGATCTTCAACGATGTTTACGGCCCTGTGACCGACGCGGGCTATGCGCTGCCCGCCATCCCGATCAATCGTGTGAACGAGAAGTTCCGTCGTCAGATCGTCGAATTCCAGAATAACGAACGGCCGGGCACGATCATCGTCAATACGCGTGAGCGTTTCCTTTATTATATCCTGCCCGGCAACCGCGCAGTTCGTTACGGCATCGGCGTTGGCAAGGCTGGTTTTGCCTGGGCCGGCGAAGCCTATGTCGCCTGGAAGCAGGAATGGCCGATGTGGCATCCGCCGAAGGAAATGGCTGACCGCAAGCCGGAAGTCGCAAAGTATGTCGAGGCAGGCATGGGTCCGGGTCTTTCCAACCCGCTCGGCGCGCGCGCCATGTATCTCTTCAACGAAAAGGGACAGGACACGCTGTTCCGTATCCACGGTTCGCCTGAATGGGCATCGATCGGCACCGCCGCCTCTTCCGGCTGCATCCGCATGATCAACCAGGACGTCATCGACCTTTACAGCCGCGTCCGTCCCGGCCGCAGCACCAAGGTTGTCGTGATCCAGTAAGATCAGATACCAGACAAAGAAAAAGCCGCCGTTGAATTCCCGGCGGCTTTTTTGTTTCTGGAGCATTCCCAGTAAAAGTGCATAGCAGTTTTAAGGTAGAGCACGTCGAACATTGCATTCAGACAAGACGTGCTCTGGAGTGCCTGTCGGCCTCAAGCCGCCTGCTTCGCCTTCAGTTCGAGGCGACGGCGGTGCAGAACCGGTTCCGTATAACCGTTAGGCTGCTCCCGGCCTTTCAGCACAAGTTCGACGGCGGCCTGAAAAGCGACCGATCCTTCAAAGTTGGACGCCATCGGCAGATAGGCCGGATCTCCGGCATTTTGGCTATCGACCACAGCGGCCATGCGTTTCATGGTCTCAACGATCTGCTCTTGCGTAACCACGCCATGGCGCAGCCAGTTGGCCATATGCTGCGCGGAGATGCGCAGCGTGGCGCGGTCCTCCATCAGTCCGACATTGTTGATATCAGGCACCTTGGAGCAGCCGACGCCCTGATCGACCCAGCGCACGACATATCCCAGAATACCCTGCGCGTTGTTGTCGAGTTCGCGCTGGATTTCCTCGGGCGTCCAATTGGGACGCGGCACGACCGGCACCGATAGAATATCGGAGAGTTTTGCCCGGCCCCGGCTTTTCAGGTCTTCCTGAACGGCTGCGACATCGACCTTGTGATAATGCGTGGCATGCAGCGTGGCAGCCGTGGGTGAAGGTACCCAGGCGGTGTTGGCGCCTGCCTTCGGATGCGCGATCTTCTGCTCCAGCATGGCGGCCATCAGGTCAGGCATGGCCCACATGCCCTTACCGATCTGCGCATGGCCGGAAAGGCCGCATTCCAGACCGATATCGACGTTCCAGTTCTCGTAAGCCGCAATCCAGGCCGCCTGTTTCATATCGCCCTTGCGGATCATCGGACCCGCTTCCATCGAGGTATGAATTTCGTCGCCCGTGCGGTCGAGGAAGCCGGTATTGATGAAGACGACCCGGTCTTTTGCCGCGCGAATGCTTTCCTTGAGGTTGACGGTGGTGCGGCGTTCCTCGTCCATGATGCCCATTTTCATGGTGTTCGGCGCCATGCCGACAAGCTTTTCGGCCCGCGTGAAAATCTCGTTGGCGAAGGCGACTTCCTCCGGCCCGTGCATCTTCGGCTTGACGACATACATGGAACCGGCGCGGGAATTCTGGCGACGGCCGGAGGGGCCGACATCGTAAAGCGCAATCAGCGCTGTGACGACGGCGTCCATGATACCTTCCGGCACCTCGCGGCCATCCTTGTCGAGGATCGCCGGATTGGTCATGAGGTGACCGACATTACGCACCAGCATCAGGGAACGCCCCGGCAGAGTAAGTGCTCCCCCATCGGGGGCGGTGTAATAACGATCCGGGTTGAGACTGCGGGTGAAGGTGTTACCGCCCTTGGACACCTTCTCCGTCAGGTCGCCGCGCATCAGGCCAAGCCAGTTGCCATAAACCAGCACCTTGTCCTCGGCATCAACAGCGGCAACGGAATCCTCGCAGTCCATGATGGTTGTCAGCGCCGATTCGAGAATGACATCCGAGATGCCCGCCTTGTCACCCTTGCCGATTTCCGTCGAGGGATCGATGACGATCTCGGTGTGCAGGCCATTCTTGCCAAGCAGGATCGTTGCCGGCTGTTCCGCATCGCCGGTAAAGCCCTTGAATTGCTCGGCATCTTTCAGGCCCGTTTTGCTGTCACCGATTGCAAGCTGCAAGAGGCCGTCAACGATCTTGAATCCGGTCACATCCGACCAGCCTGCCGTTTCGAGCGGAGCTGATTCGTTGAGGAAGTTTCGCGCCCAGGCAATGACCTTTTCGCCGCGTTTCGGATTATAGCCCCTGCCCTTTTCCGCACCATCGGCGTCAGAAATGGCATCCGTGCCGTAAAGCGCATCGTAAAGCGAACCCCAGCGGGCATTGGCGGCGTTCAGCGCATAACGGGCATTCATGACCGGCACGACAAGCTGCGGGCCTGCGACAGCGGCAATTTCCGAATCGACGTTGCTGGTTTCGACCTTGAAGCCGGGTCCTTCCGGCAGCAGATAGCCGATTTCCTTCAGGAAGCCCTCATAGACATCAAAATCCGTCGGGGCGCCATTCTGCCGGTACCAGCCATCCAGTTTTTCCTGCAAGGCGTCGCGCTTTGCGAGCAATTCACGATTCTTGGGGGAAAGCTCGTGGACGATGGCCGAAAAGCCTTCGAAGAAGGTTTCTGCATCAAGACCCGTGCCCGGCAGAACGTCATCCGTCAAAAAAGCATAAAGCCTGTCATCAATGGAAAGACCGAATTTATTGGTGCGGCTCACATGCGCCTCCTCTTTATCTTAAGGGCGCAGATTGGACGCTGAGGCAGGCGCTCGTCAATTGCGAGAGACAACCAAATATTATTTCCGTTTTGGAAAGAATGCCGACGATAATCGTCTTTTTCTACAAAAGCGCCTGCAAATCCTTGATGCGATCGTTCACCAGCCAGCCGTAATAGTTTTCTTCCGGCAAAAGCGGCTGTTCCCCACCTGCGGCGCGCTGACGATTTTTCTGGGCGAGAGCGGCAGCGCGCTGCGCGGATCCGCCGACATTATAAAGCGTGGACGTTACACCAGGATTTTTGGAAACATCCATGTCGGCAATCGACCTGTAGTCGTCGATCGATTTGCGGATGGAAGCTGCCATGAAGGCGAGCGAGCGATCCGGGTCCATGATCGCGGTATAAACGGCGGTCGCATCGTTTTCGTCGAGCTTCTCATAACCTGAGGTTTTCGACACCATGTCGGACAACATCAATGCCGTGAGCGGATTGATCTGGCCGAGACCGAAGGTCTGTCCGGCATAAAAGGGCTGGAAAAATACAGCGCTGAAACGATTGTTCGGATAGGCAACGCCATCTACCGTCTTGCCGCGGAAGCTGTCGTCCCAGACGTCTTCCCGACAGTTCCAAAGGCTATAGGAATCCTTTTTCGACTGGCACCTGGCGAATTGCGAATGCGTCAGAAACTGCGCGATGGTTTCGTCCTTGTAGCCGAAACGGAAGCTGCTGCCGGCATAGGAGGCGGCCTTGACGTAGTAGGATTGCAGGCGGTCATAGGCGTCGACGTTATAGGTATGCTCGCCGACAATCGCCCCGATCATGTGGATCGGATCGATACCGTAGCGCCCGGCAGTAGACTTGATCTTGCCGATCAGTGCCTTGTCGGAAGACAGGAGGTCGATCACCTTCTGGTATTTACGCTCGAAAGACGTATTGGAACCCTTGGTTCGACGTGCGGAAGCCCCCGGAATGCCCGGCTGTTCGGCATTGCGATTGCCAGGCGGGACGACCGTCGCGGCCTCGGCATAAGAAGACGAGACGACGGTGAACGTCAAAGCGGCGGCAAATGCCAGAAGAGTTTTGCGCACGAGCGAATGCCTTTTCTCAAGCCGACCTCTCCCGAACCAAGAGAAAACCGGACCATTCCATAAAGCGGTTCCAACCGGAATGCAGCCTTTCCCATAAACAAAAAGGGGGCTGAATGCGAGACAAGGCCATAAAATAAAAGAGTGCGGCAAATGTGGCCGCACTCTCGTGTCGTTGCTCTCCAAGATATTCAGAGAATATAGCGGGACAAATCCGTATCGGCGGCAAGATCGCCGACGTGCTTTTTGACATATTCCTGATCGATCTTGACGGCAGAGCCACCACGATCGGGTGCGTTGAAGGAAATCTCGTCGAGAACACGCTCCATCACCGTCTGCAGGCGGCGCGCACCGATATTCTCGACCGACGAGTTGAGATGAACGGCCACGTCGGCCAGAGCGTCGATCGCATCGTCCGTGAAGTCGAGATCGAGTTCTTCCGTCGCCATCAGCGCCTTGTACTGGCGGATGAGGCTTGCTTCCGTCTCGGTCAGGATACGGCGGAAATCCTCCTTCGTAAGCGGCTTAAGCTCGACCCGGATCGGCAGGCGGCCCTGAAGCTCCGGCAGAAGGTCGGACGGCTTTGCCACATGGAACGCGCCGGAAGCGATGAACAGAACGTGGTCGGTTTTCACCGGCCCGTATTTCGTCGAGACGGTCGTGCCTTCAACGAGCGGCAGAAGATCGCGCTGCACGCCTTCACGCGAGACGCCGGCACCCATGCCGCCGTCGCGGGCGGCAATCTTGTCGATCTCATCGAGGAAGACGATGCCGTCATTTTCCACCGACTTCACCGCTTCACGCTGGATCATGTCATTATCGAGCAGCTTGTCGGATTCGTCGCGAACGAGATCGGTATAGGATTTCGAGACGGTGGTGCGCACCTTCTTGGTACGTCCGCCCATCGCCTTGCCGAACATTTCCGACAGGTTGAGAACGCCGATATTGGCGCCCGGCATGCCAGGGATTTCAAAGCCGGGCATTCCCGAACCGCTGTCGGCCACTTCGATGTCGATTTCCTTGTCGTCCAGCTCGCCGTCGCGCAGCTTCTTGCGGAAGCTCTCACGTGTCGCGGGTGACGCGGTCGATCCGACCAGTGCGTCGAGCACCCGCTCTTCGGCGCTCTGATGCGCCTTGGCCTGTACTTCCGCGCGCTTCTTTTCACGCACGAGGCCAATGCCGATCTCGACCAGATCGCGGATGATCTGCTCGACATCGCGACCGACATAACCGACTTCGGTAAATTTGGTCGCTTCGACCTTGATGAAGGGCGCGCCGGCAAGCTTGGCGAGACGGCGGGAAATCTCCGTCTTGCCGACACCGGTCGGTCCGATCATCAGGATGTTTTTCGGCATCACTTCGTCGCGCAGGCTCTCATCGAGCTGCTGGCGACGCCAACGGTTGCGCAGTGCAATCGCGACCGCACGTTTCGCATCATGCTGGCCGATGATGTGGCGGTCCAGTTCCGAGACAATTTCCCGGGGAGAAAAAGTGGTCATTCTGTCCTCTCGGCTTTCCTGTTCCGGCCGGCCATTCTGGCCCGGCCCACAGGACCCTTGGGTGAGAAATGGGGGTGAGAAATATGCTTACTCGGCGTCGAGGCTTTCGATGACGAGGTTATGGTTGGTGTAAACACAGATATCGGCGGCGATATCGAGCGACTTGCGCGCCACCTCCTCTGCCGACTTGTCCGTATCCATCATGGCGCGGGCAGCCGCAAAGGCGTAGTTGCCGCCGGAGCCGATGGCGATCGCGCCATGTTCAGGTTCCAGCACGTCACCATTACCGGTGATGGCGAGTGTCGTGGATTTGTCGGCCACCAGCATCATGGCTTCGAGGTTGCGCAGATATTTATCCGTGCGCCAGTCCTTTGCAAGCTCTACGGCCGCGCGCATGAGCTGACCGGGATATTGCTCGAGTTTCTTTTCGAGACGGTCGAGCAGCGTGAAGGCATCCGCCGTTGCGCCGGCAAAACCGGCAATCACTTCACCCTTGCCAATGCGTCGAACCTTGCGGGCATTGCCCTTCATGACGGTCTGGCCAAGACTTACCTGACCATCGCCAGCCATGACGACCTTGCCGCCCTTCCTGACTGTAATAATCGTTGTCATCAAACACCTGTCTGCCCTACCGGGCCTGCGGTTAACGGGCCGGCATCCGGCCCTTCTCGGCATCTATGTAAGTTTGCTTTTCACGATTGCAAATCCCGCCCGCACTGCACTGTTTTGCGCAGATCATGCAAGACGATGGAACAACTGGATATTTGTGTCTCGTGCTGATAAGGAACGGCGACATTTTCACGGAGCGGCCACAGATGGCAGAACGTAAAGGCGAGATCATCCGCAAGACCAACGAAACCTCGGTTTCGGTGCGCGTGGATATCGACGGCACCGGCAAGTCGACAATTTCCACCGGGGTGGGATTTTTCGATCATATGCTGGACCAGCTGAGCCGCCATTCGCTGATCGACATGGATATCGAGGTTCAAGGTGACCTGCATATCGATGATCACCATACGGTCGAAGATACCGGCATCGCCATCGGCCAGGCCATCGCGAAGGCGTTGGGTGACAGGCGCGGCATTACCCGCTACGCCTCGCTCGATCTTGCCATGGATGAGACGATGACCAAGGCTGCCGTGGATATTTCCGGCCGTCCCTTCCTTGTGTGGAATGTCAACTTCTCCGCGCCGAAGATCGGCACATTCGACACCGAGCTTGTGCGCGAATTCTTTCAGGCGCTGGCCCAGAATGCCGGCATCACGCTGCATGTCCTGAACCATTACGGCGCCAACAACCATCATATCGCCGAAACATGCTTCAAGGCCGTTGCCCGCGTTCTTCGCGCGGCAATCGAGATCGACCCCCGGCAGGCAGGCCGCGTTCCCTCGACAAAGGGCATGCTGGCCTGACCGCCAAAGCTGTCAGGAAGCCCATGACAAGCTATCTCGTTCTGGAAGCCCCCAACGGGCCGGACAGGGACCACAAGACGACCCGCTTCATAGCAGACCGTTTCGTCTGGCTGGCACTTATTGCGCCCTGGCTGTGGCTGGCCGTAAACCGGCTGTGGCTGGCCGCGATCGTCGTATTTGCAGTTCTCGTTCTGGCCGGTTGGGCATCAATATTACCCGGATTCGAACCGGTGGGCATTTTGTGCAGCGTCGCCATTGCCCTCATCACTGCACTGGAGGGGCGCGATTTTCTTGTCCGGCACCTGATGAGCAAGGGCTGGAAGATGACCTCGGTCATTTCCGCCCCTGACCTTTCGAGTGCCGAAGAGATATATTTCTCCGATCTTTCCGAAAATACCGAGCCGTCGGGACAGCTGTCGCAGCCGGTATGGACCCCCTCGCCGCAGAAGAGCGGTGACAAAAACTTCGTCAACGATCCCTCCGGATCGTTTCTTTTCGACTTGAATGGAAGGCGCTGACATGCGCGTCGCGATCATCGACTACGGTTCTGGCAACCTGCGTTCGGCCACCAAGGCTTTCGAGCGCGCCGCCCGCGAAGCCGGCATCAATGCAACCATTGACCTGACCGATAAGCCGGATCACGTCGCATCTGCGGACCGCATCGTCCTGCCAGGCGTCGGCGCCTATGCCGATTGCCGCGCCGGTCTCGAAGCTGTGCCCGGCATGCATGAGGCGCTTATCGAAGCCGTCGAGAAAAAAGCTCATCCCTTCCTCGGCATCTGCGTCGGAATGCAGCTGATGTCTTCGCGCGGTCTCGAAAAGACTGTCAGCACGGGGCTTGGCTGGATCGAAGGCGATGTCATTGAAATGACGCCCTCCGATCCGACGCTTAAAATCCCGCAGATTGGCTGGAATACGCTGGAAATCCGGCATCAGCATCCCCTGTTCGACGGTATCAGAACCGGCGCTGACGGCTTGCATGCCTATTTCGTGCATTCCTATCATCTGGCGGCGAAACATCCGGCGGATGTCATCGCCACCACCAATTACGGTGGCGCGATGACGGCTTTCGTTGGTCGCGACAATATGGCTGGCGCGCAGTTCCACCCGGAAAAAAGCCAGACGCTCGGCCTCGCCCTGATTTCCAATTTCCTGCGCTGGAAGCCCTGACATGATTCTTTTTCCCGCAATCGATCTTAAAGACGGCCAGTGCGTTCGCCTGAAACTCGGCGATATGGAGCAGGCAACCGTTTACAATACGGACCCCGGCGCGCAGGCGAAGTCCTTCGAGGACCAAGGCTTCGAGTGGCTGCATGTCGTCGATCTCAACGGCGCCTTCGCTGGCCAGACGGTGAATGGCGAAGCGGTAGATGCCATTCTCAAGGCCACGACAAACCCGGTGCAGCTTGGCGGCGGCATCCGCACTCTCGATCATATTGAGGCGTGGCTCAGCCGTGGGCTTGCCCGCGTCATTCTCGGCACCGTGGCGGTGCGCGATCCCGTTCTGGTTATCGAAGCCTGCAAGCGTTTCCCCGGTCAGGTCGCTGTCGGCATCGACGCCAAAGGCGGCAAGGTTGCTGTTGAGGGCTGGGCGGAAGCCTCAGAACTGGGCGTCATCGAACTTGCCAAACGTTTCGAAGGTGCCGGCGTTGCCGCCATCATCTACACCGATATCGATCGCGACGGCATTCTGGCTGGCATCAACTGGGCCTCTACACTCGAACTGGCAGATGCCGTGTCGATCCCCGTCATCGCCTCCGGCGGCCTTGCTTCCATCGAAGACATCAAGCGCATGTTGCAGCCGGATGCCGCAAAGCTAGAGGGCGCAATTTCAGGCCGCGCGCTTTATGACGGGCGCATCGATCCTGCCGAGGCGCTCGCCCTCATCAAGGCTGCCAAGGAGATAAGCGCATGACCCTCAAAGCCCGCGTTATTCCCTGCCTCGATGTAAAAGACGGCCGCGTCGTCAAGGGTGTGAACTTCGTCGATCTTATCGACGCCGGCGACCCAGTCGAGGCGGCGAAGGCCTATGATGCGGCGGGAGCGGACGAACTCTGCTTTCTCGACATCACTGCCTCGTCCGACAATCGCGACACGATTTTCGACGTGGTATCGCGCACGGCCGACCATTGCTTCATGCCGCTGACCGTCGGCGGCGGCGTCCGCGCCGTGGCTGACATCCGCAAGCTGCTTCTCTGCGGTGCAGACAAGGTCTCCATCAATTCCGCAGCGGTGAAAGATCCTGATTTCGTCGCGCAGGCTGCCGACAAATTCGGCAACCAGTGTATCGTCGTCTCCATCGACGCCAAGCGGGTTTCGAAGCACGGGGAAGACGGCCGCTGGGAGATCTTCACGCATGGCGGACGTCAGCCAACCGGAATCGACGCCGTGGAATTTGCCATCAAGATGGTCGAACGCGGTGCCGGCGAATTGCTCGTCACCTCGATGGACCGCGATGGCACCAAAAGCGGATACGATATCGGCCTGACACGCAGCATTGCCGATCAGGTTCGCGTGCCCGTCATCGCCTCGGGTGGCGTCGGAACGCTGGATGATCTGGTAGCCGGCGTTCGCGATGGCCATGCGACCGCGGTGCTTGCCGCTTCCATCTTCCACTTCGGCACCTATTCGATCGGGCAAGCCAAGAGCTACATGGCCGAACATGGCATCGCCATGCGTCTCGACTGATTGCAGGAACCTTTCCATGAGCGCATTTTCCCTTTCCGATCTGGAACGCATCGTCGCGACACGCGCCGCCGCCTCCCCCGATGAATCCTGGACGGCCAAACTTGTTGCGGCGGGCCAGGAACGTGCGGCGAAAAAACTGGGCGAAGAGGCTGTTGAGGCCGTGATCGCCGCCATCGCGAAAGACCGCGACGGGCTGAAAAACGAGGCCGCCGATCTGCTTTATCACCTGCTGGTGGTGTTGAAGATCGCCGACATTCCCCTTGCCGACGTCTTTGCCGAGCTGGAGCGCCGGACCGGACAGACCGGACTTGCGGAAAAGGCAGCGAGGCCGACATCATGAATGTCAAGGCAGGCAGCGGGGAGAGAGGCATGCCGAGCACACTCGATCATTTCCGCCCGGATGAATATTCGCCCTATCACTTCTTCAGCTCGGAAGAATGGGCAAAGTTTCGCGCCGACACACCACTCACCCTTTCCGCCGACGAGGTCAAAAGACTGCGTTCGCTGGACGACCCGATTGATCTGGACGAAGTGCGGCGTATCTATCTGTCGCTGTCGCGCCTCCTGTCATCGCATGTGGAAGCATCGCAGCTGCTGTTCGAACAGCGCAACCGCTTCCTGAACATGGCGGATGTCAACAAAACGCCCTTCGTCATCGGCATTGCCGGGTCGGTGGCGGTTGGAAAATCGACAACGGCGCGTATTTTGAAGGAGCTTCTGGCCCGCTGGCCTTCCAGCCCGAAGGTCGATCTCATCACCACCGACGGGTTTCTTTACCCGAACGAGGTGCTGCGGCGCGAAAACCTGATGGAGCGCAAGGGCTTTCCGGAAAGCTACGACATCGGTGCGCTGCTGCGTTTCCTCTCGGCGATCAAGGCGGGCCAGCCGAATGTGAAGGCGCCACGCTACTCGCATCTGACCTATGACGTGCTGCCCAACGAATTCACTGTCATCGACCAGCCGGATATCCTCATCTTCGAAGGCATCAACGTGCTGCAATCACGCGACCTGCCGGCGGGCGGGCGGATCGTGCCGATCGTTTCCGACTTCTTCGATTTCTCGATCTACATCGATGCGGATGAGGACTTCATTCACAACTGGTATGTGAACCGGTTCATGAATCTGCGACAAACCGCCTTCCGGGACCCGAATTCATTCTTCAATCGCTATGCGTCGATCAGCGAAGAGGCGGCGCTCAGCATTGCCGAGGGCCTCTGGCAGAACATCAACCTGAAGAATCTGCGCCAGAACATCGTGCCCACGCGTCCACGCGCCGATCTTATCCTGCGCAAGGGCAAAAACCACCTGATCGACACGGTGGCGCTTCGCAAGTTGTGAAAGATGCCGCAAAAGCGGCATCTCCATCGCAGCGGTTAAAATCCGTTATCAGGCAAGGTCAGGAATGCGCAGAACCTGACCGGGATAGATTTTATCGGGATGGGTCAGCATCGGTTTGTTGGCTTCGAAGATGATGTTGTTCTTGCCACCATTTGCCTTGCCGTACTGGGCTTCAGCGATCTTCCAGAGATTATCGCCCTTCTTGACCGTGTAGAAAACGGGTTCCTTCGCCGGCGCTTCTGCCACCGTCAGCTCGCCGGCCTCGACCTTGGAAATGCCGAGCGTATTGCCAACGGCGATGACCGCCTTTTCGAAAATCGACTGGTCGGCCACTTCGCCCTTCAGAACGACCTTATCGTTCACCACCTCGACCTGAACCTTGTCGGTGCCGAGATCGTGGGAAGCGAGTTCTTTTTTGACGGCTTCGACATCGGGGGCATCATCTCCACCGATACCAAGCTTCTTTCCCGCTTCCTTGATGAAATTGAACAGACCCATAGCACCCTCCTTGGTTGTAGGAGGTCTACCAGACGATATCTGAGTCCCTATGACAAGTGGGAAACATTTTGCCATCCAGCTGCGACCTAGTCGCCTGATGGCTTGCCACGCATTTTCTTGACATCCGACCGGCCGGATTTCGCCTTGAGGCGGCGCTCGACGGAACCCTTGGTCGGCTTGGTAGCCTTGCGCACCGGCGGCGGCGGCGCTGCCGCTTCAAGAATCAGTTCCTTCAGCCGTTCACGGGCGTCTTCGCGATTGCGCTCCTGGCTTCGAAACCGGCTCGCCTCGATCATGAGCACGCCTTCTTTCGAAACACGCCGCCCGCCCAGACGCAGGGCATTCGCCTTCACCCGTTCCGGCAGTGAGGGAGAATTGGCGATGTCGAAAAACAGCTGAACCGCCGTCGAGACCTTGTTGACATTCTGGCCACCCGGCCCGCCGGCAAGCACGAATTGCTCCGTCAGCTCCCAGCCGGCGATGGTAATTCGGTTGCTGATGTAAAGCGGGGCGCTGGCCATGTTTTTTCTCCGCGCCGGTGATGCCACAGATCGGGAAAAATGAAAACAAGGGACGAAACGAAAGAACCCGGCACAAGGCCGGGTTCCCCTCCTCCTCATAAACGAGGCTTATTCATTCTGCCGCGAGCAGCAGTCCCGGTGCTGCATCGCGCACCTTGCTGTCGACGTGATCTTCGAACTTGGTGAAGTTCGTAACGAACATCGACACAAGCTTCTTCGCCTGCGCGTCGTAAGCTGCGCCGT
Source organism: Agrobacterium sp. 10MFCol1.1 (assembly GCF_000381165.1). Taxonomy (NCBI): domain Bacteria; kingdom Pseudomonadati; phylum Pseudomonadota; class Alphaproteobacteria; order Hyphomicrobiales; family Rhizobiaceae; genus Agrobacterium; species Agrobacterium sp. 10MFCol1.1. The sequence goes on from NZ_KB906077.1 coordinate 17,893, forward strand.
CGGCCCAGGTCGAACGCGGATCGAGGATAGCGGCATCGACGCCTTCCAGCGACAGGGGCACGGCGAAACCGAAATTCGCATCGGTGCGGAATTCGGCACCCTTCAGCTCGCCGGTGAGGGCTGCCGTCAGAAGCGCGCGGGTCGCCTTGATGGGCATACGCTTGCCGATGCCGTAAGCACCGCCGGTCCAGCCGGTGTTGACCAGCCAGCAGTCCACGCCATGCTTGCCGATCAGCTCACGCAGCAGGTTGCCGTATTCCGCCGGGTGGCGCGGCATGAAGGGTGCGCCGAAGCAGGTGGAGAATGTAGCTTCCGGCTCAGTCACGCCCTTTTCCGTGCCGGCAACCTTTGCCGTGTAGCCGGAAAGGAAGTGGTACATGGCCTGTTCCGGCGTCAGCCGGGCAATGGGCGGCAGCACGCCGAAGGCATCCGCAGTCAGCATGATGATGGTCTTCGGATGACCGGCAATGCCCGTTTCCGATGCATTCGGAATGAAGTGCAGCGGATAGGCACTGCGGGTGTTTTCCGTCAGCGAGTTGTCGTTGAAATCCGGAACACGGTTTTCGTCCAGCACGACGTTTTCGAGAACGGTGCCGAAACGGCGGGTCGCGGCATAGATTTCCGGCTCGGCTTCGGCCGACAGCTTGATCGCCTTGGCGTAGCAGCCGCCTTCGAAATTGAAGATGCCGTGTTCGCCCCAGCCGTGCTCATCGTCGCCGATCAGCGTGCGCGACGGATCAGCCGACAGCGTGGTCTTGCCGGTGCCGGACAGGCCGAAGAACACGGCGGAATCACCCTCGGGACCGACATTGGCCGAGCAATGCATCGGCATGACGCCCTTGGCCGGCAGCAGGTAGTTCAGCACCGTGAAGACCGACTTCTTGTTTTCACCGGCATAGGAGGTACCGCCGATAAGGACGAGACCATTGGTGAGATCGCAGGCGATGACGGTTTCCGAACGGACGCCGTGACGCGCCGGATCAGCCTTGAAGCTCGGCAGATTGATAATGGTCAGCTTCTGTTTGAAGTCTGCCAGTTTCTCCCGCTTCGGGCGGATGAGCAGGTTGCGGATGAACAGCGAATGCCAGGCAAGCTCAGTGACGACACGGGTCGACAGGGCGTTTTCCTCATCGGCACCGCCGATCAAGTCCTGAACATAGAGCGTCTTTCCGGCGGCGTGCGCAAGCATGTCCTGACGCAGCAACTCGAAGTTTTCCGGCGACAGCGGCTTGTTGTTGTCCCACCAGATAGTGTCTTCGGTGGAAGCGTCGCGGACGACAAATTTGTCCTTCGGAGAACGGCCCGTATGCTGACCGGTAACGGCACGAAGTGCGCCATCCGCCGTCAGCTCGGCTTCGCCGTTGCGGATCGCCTCTTCGTACAATTCGCTTTCGTTGAGGTTATAAAAGACGCGGGAGGCCTCGCCCAGTCCGAGTTCCGCAACTCCATTGGCAGGATTATGAACCCCAAGCTCGTTCATGACGCGTTCCTTGTAAATGACGATAAGGCCGTTGAAATTTTCACGGAAAATACGTGGCGGCTTTTAGAAACGCAAGAGTGAAACTTTAAATAACTTATTGATTTCAATATATTAATCGATTTAAAAGATTTTATTTCTTTTTAAATCGGTTGAAGACGCATTAGAATCCAGCTGCGGCGTTTTCCCGGAATTGGCCTAGTCACACCAAGCGATTTGGTTGTGAGTTTTCCTTTGCCACAATTTGTTCCACCTTTATACTCATGAGAGTGGCTCGCGGCGCGCAACCTTGGCTGGGTGGATGTCGGGAGTTACGAGAAAATGACGATGGAGACCAACTACATGCAGACGATCGCGCTTGTCGACGACGACCGGAATATTCTCACTTCGGTATCGATCGCGCTCGAAGCCGAAGGCTACCGGGTCGAAACGTATACGGACGGCGCCTCCGCGCTTGACGGACTGATTGCCCGTCCGCCGCAGCTCGCCATTTTCGACATCAAGATGCCGCGCATGGATGGCATGGAGCTTTTGCGGCGTCTTCGCCAGAAATCGGATATTCCGGTTATCTTCCTGACCTCCAAGGATGAAGAGATCGACGAATTGTTCGGCCTGAAGATGGGTGCTGACGATTTCATCACAAAACCCTTCTCGCAGCGCCTTCTGGTGGAACGCGTCAAGGCCATCCTGCGCCGCGCCAGCAGCCGCGAGGCTTCCGCTGCGACCGGCGGCAGCACGCTGAAGCCGACGGCTGATCAACAGGCGCGCACACTCGAACGCGGCCAGCTGGCCATGGATCAGGAACGCCACACCTGCACCTGGAAGGGCGAGCCGGTGACGCTGACCGTTACCGAATTCCTTATCCTGCATTCGCTTGCACAGCGGCCAGGCGTGGTGAAAAGCCGCGACGCGCTGATGGATGCGGCCTACGACGAACAGGTCTATGTTGACGACCGCACGATCGACAGCCACATCAAGCGGCTTCGCAAGAAGTTCAAACTGGTCGATGGTGACTTCGATATGATTGAAACGCTTTATGGCGTAGGATATCGCTTCCGCGAAGCGGCTTGAACGAGCCGCAATCGGGAGAGACCACCGGAATTGTGGTGGCGAGGACGTAGACTTGTTGAAGAAAACGCCGGAAACCGTCTCGGACAGTGACGATGCCGAAGATCGCGGCAGCGAACGCCGCCATCGTATCCATCCGCTGACGATCGTCCGACGCATTTTTGGCAATGCGGTGTTTTCCAGCCTCACGCGCCGCATCCTCTTCTTCAACGTGGCCGCGACGGTCGTTCTGGTCGGTGGCATTCTCTACCTAAACCAGTTCCGCGAGGGGCTGATCGATGCGCGGGTGGAAAGCCTTTTGACGCAGGGCGAGATCATCGCCGGCGCCATCTCGGCCTCCGCCTCGGTGGATACCAACTCCATCACCATCAATCCGGAAAAGCTGCTGGAATTGCAGGCGGGGCAAAGCATCACGCCCGCCCCCAATGACGAGGACTTGAGTTTCCCGATCAATCCGGAACGGGTGGCGCCGGTGCTGCGCCGGCTGATTTCGCCGACACGGACCCGCGCTCGGCTTTTCGATGCCGATGCCAACCTGCTTCTCGATTCCCGCCATCTCTATTCACGCGGCCAGGTCCTGCGCTTCGATCTGCCGCCGGTGACGCCGGAAACCCAGACCTGGGGTGAATGGTTCACCAGCATGTTCAACCGCATGCTGCAACCGAGCAGCCTGCCGCAATACAAGGAAGCGCCAGGTGGCGACGGCTCGATCTATCCGGAGGTGATGAATGCGCTGACCGGCGTGCGCGGCGCAGTCGTTCGCGTTACCGAAAAGGGTGAGCTGATCGTTTCGGTCGCCGTGCCGGTGCAGCGCTTCCGGGCCGTGCTCGGGGTTCTGCTCCTGTCCACGCAGGCCGGCGATATCGACAAGATCGTGCATGCGGAGCGCCTCGCCATCATGCGCGTGTTCGGCATCGCCACGCTCGTCAACATCGTACTTTCCCTGTTGTTGTCCTCCACCATCGCCACGCCGCTCCGGCGGCTTTCGGCGGCTGCGATCCGCGTGCGTCGCGGAGCGAGAACCCGCGAGGAGATACCGGACTTTTCGGCGCGTCAGGATGAAATCGGCAACCTTTCCATAGCGCTTCGTGAAATGACGACGGCGCTCTACGACCGTATCGACGCAATCGAAAGTTTCGCCGCCGATGTCAGCCACGAGCTCAAGAACCCGCTGACTTCGCTGCGCAGCGCCGTGGAAACCCTGCCGCGCGCCAAGACGGAAGAGTCCAAACAGCGGCTGACCGAAATCATCTTCCACGATGTCCGCCGCCTCGACCGCCTGATCAGCGATATTTCGGATGCCTCGCGGCTCGATGCCGAACTGGCGCGCGTCGATGCATCGCCGCTGGATCTCGACGTTCTTATGAAGGGTCTGGTAGATATCTCCCGCCAGATCAGCACAAAGAAAAAGAGCGTGGCGATCGACTATGTCGCCGACCGGAAGGCGGGAGCCAAAACCTCCTTCGTCGTGAACGGTCACGATCTTCGCATCGGGCAGATTGTCACCAACCTGATCGAGAATGCGCGCTCTTTTGTTTCCGAGGAAAGCGGCCGCATCACCGTGCGCCTTTCCCGTCACAAGGACCGCTGCATCGTGCAGGTGGAAGACAATGGCCCCGGCATTCAGGCCGAGGATATCGACCGGATTTTCGAGCGCTTCTACACCGACCGACCGGCAAGCGAAGGTTTCGGCCAGAATTCCGGCCTTGGCCTTTCCATCAGCCGCCAGATCGCCGAAGCCCATGGCGGCAGCCTCAGGGCGGAAAATGTCGTCGACAAATACGGCGTGATATCAGGCGCGCGCTTCACCCTGTCGCTGCCGGCGGCCGAAACCCATGAACGCTGAACGCTTCAACCTGCACGCAACCGCCATTGTCGTCGACAACACCGGCATTCTCTTCACCGGACCGTCCGGCAGCGGCAAAAGCGAGCTTGCCTTCAGCTTTCTGACGGAGGCGCAACGATGCGGATTGCCGGCGGCACTGATCGCGGATGATCAGATTTTCGTGTATCGCGACGGCGAAAACATTATCGCCGAGCGGCCGGAAGCGATTGCCGGACTACTGGAATTGCGCGGCAGCGGCATCGTTAACGTCAACAGCGTCCCGAGCGCCGGACTAAATTTCGCCGTTACGACAGTTCTTTCACCAGAAAATCCAAGACTTCCGGAGGATGACGAGGTGTTGTTGCTGCCCTGCGGCGGGCATCTTCCGCTTCTGCGTATTCCGCTTTCCAGTCTTACGCCCTATGGAAAATTTGCTGCACTTGCTCAAAATCTTTTTAAAACGAACGTGAAGTGACCACGATTCAGGCGATTTTAGGCTTGCGATTCGCATTTTCCTCATCAAGATGAAATCCCACCGATGGACAGGATTGCCGCGTTGCGATAGTCGGCAATGAGAGTGCGTGTGCAAGGGAGCATTTCATGATCGGACTAGTGCTTGTCACCCATGGCAAGCTGGCTGAGGAGTTTCGCCATGCGTTGGAGCATGTCGTCGGTCCCCAGAAATTGATCGAGACGGTTTGTATCGGTCCCGAAGACGACATGGATCAGCGCCGGCAGGATATCATCGACGCCGTTACGCGCGTCAATGATGGAAATGGCGTCATTATTCTGACGGATATGTTCGGTGGTACACCGTCCAATCTCGCCATCTCCGTCATGAACAACGGCAATGTCGAAGTCATCGCCGGGGTCAATCTTCCCATGCTGATAAAACTCGCAGGCGTTCGCAGCGAAGACAACATGGACAAGGCGCTCCAGGACGCATCCGACGCCGGTCGCAAATACATCAACGTCGCCAGCCGCGTTTTAAGCGGCAAATAAGAAGTCAGCCCCATGTCGCCTCACTCCCGGGAATTGCCGATCATCAACAAGCGCGGTCTCCACGCCCGGGCATCTGCAAAATTCGTGCAGATGGTCGAGGGTTTCGACGCGACGATTACGGTGTCGAAGGACGGAATGACCGTTGGCGGCACCTCCATCATGGGCCTCATGATGCTGGCGGCCAGCCCGGGATGTAGTGTCTATGTCGAGGCGAGCGGCAACCAGGCGGAAGAGGCGCTCGCCGCACTTGAGGCACTTGTTGCCGACCGCTTCGGCGAAGAAGCCTGACCCCACCTCCATATAAAGACATAAAGACTTCTTTATATCGTTATTGCCAGATCGTTTTTGGCCTGCTAAACCCCTGCTACGTTTAAAAGCCGGGCCAATAGGCATGGCATTTCTGATCTGGAGAACTTCATGAGCCTTGAGAAGGACTACATCATCGCCGATATCAACCTTGCCGCATTCGGCCGCAAGGAACTGGACATCGCCGAAACCGAAATGCCTGGCCTTATGTCCTGCCGCAAGGAATTCGGCGAGAGCAAGCCCCTGAAGGGCGCACGTATCACCGGTTCTCTTCACATGACGATCCAGACCGGCGTTCTGATCGAGACGCTGAAGGAACTGGGCGCGGACATCCGCTGGGCGTCCTGCAACATCTTCTCGACGCAGGACCATGCCGCAGCAGCCATTGCAGCGGCAGGCATTCCTGTTTTCGCGGTCAAGGGTGAGAGCCTGACGGAATATTGGGAATATACCGACAAGATCTTCCAGTGGACCGATGGTGGGCTCTCCAACATGATCCTCGATGATGGCGGCGATGCCACAATGTACATTCTGCTCGGCGCGCGCGCCGAAGCCGGTGAGGACGTTCTTTCCAACCCCGGTTCGGAAGAAGAGGAAATTCTTTTCGCGCAGATCAACAAGCGCCTCAAGGCTTCCCCCGGCTGGTTCACCAAGCAGCGTGACGCGCTGAAGGGCGTGACGGAAGAAACGACGACAGGCGTTCATCGTCTCTACGATCTTGCCAAGAAGGGCCTCCTGCCCTTCCCGGCCATCAACGTCAACGACAGCGTCACCAAGTCCAAGTTCGACAACAAATACGGCTGCAAGGAATCGCTGGTAGACGGCATTCGCCGCGCAACAGACGTGATGATGGCTGGCAAAGTTGCCGTGGTCTGCGGTTACGGCGATGTCGGCAAGGGTTCCGCCGCCTCGCTGCAGGGCGCTGGCGCCCGCGTGAAGGTCACGGAAATCGACCCGATCTGCGCGCTTCAGGCCGCCATGGACGGTTTCGAGGTCGTTCGCCTGGAAGACGTTGTGTCTTCCGCTGACATCTTCATCACCACCACCGGCAACAAGGACGTTATCCGCATCGAGCACATGCGCGAGATGAAGGACATGGCCATCGTCGGCAATATCGGCCATTTCGACAATGAAATTCAGGTCGCTTCGCTGCGTAACCTCAAGTGGACAAACATCAAGCCACAGGTCGACATGATCGAGTTCCCGAAGGGCAACCGCATCATTCTGCTGTCCGAAGGCCGCCTGCTGAACCTTGGCAATGCCACAGGTCACCCTTCCTTCGTCATGTCGGCGTCGTTCACCAACCAGGTGCTGGGCCAGATCGAGCTTTTCACCAAGCCGGGTGAATACAAGAACGAAGTCTACGTGCTGCCGAAGCACCTCGACGAAAAGGTTGCACGCCTTCATCTCGAGAAGCTTGGCGTGCGCCTGACCGAACTTTCCGACCTTCAGGCTGATTATATCGGCATCTCGAAGCAGGGTCCGTTCAAGGCAGAACACTACAGATATTAATTTCATAGTTAATATCCACTGAAATTACACAATATGTAGATGCCGTGCGCTTGACAAAGCGCACGGCATCTTTTTTGCGCGCTCCCTTTCCGCAGATTTATGAAGACGGTATTGTCATCGAACTTGATTCGGACACGCCAAAGGGCGGCGGGGACGAAATGGGATGTCTTGTCGAAGATGCGGCACATAGGACGGAGACAGACCGGGGATGACGGTTCACAATTCGGATCTGCGCGAGCAGACAGTTCAACGCGTTGAAAACACGCATGCTGGCGTGGCATTGGGCGCGGCCATGGCGCGTTGCCGGCTGGCGATCAGTGCTGTGCGGACAAGCTTTTCGCGGCTTCCCGTCCTGATGTCCGGCACGGTTCTCGCCGGCTCTGCAAATGTGGCGCTGGCGCAGGACGGTCTTGTCGCAAAGACCGGCGCGCGGCTGTTTTCATCCGGAGAAACCATCACCTATTCGCTTTTTGTCGGCATGCTTTCGGCAACGCTGTTTTCCGTCGTCTGGCTGGTGCGCCAGCGCGGTAATATCGAGGCGGAGAGCGGTGAATACCGCAAGGCGCTGGCAGAATCCCACCACAAGATCGCGAAATACGAGGCGCTTATCTCCGACAAGAGCCGGCGCATCGTCATCTGGGACGGCGTGGACAAGCGCCCCGAATTCCTGGGGCAACTGCCCGTAGAGACGGGCGCACCGCAGGCGGATCACGATTTTCTGGCCTTCGGGCGCTGGCTGAAGCCATCATCCGCGAGCCAGCTTGAAAAATCCCTCGAAAAACTTCGCAGCCACGCACAGAGTTTCGATCTGACCATCGAGACGCAGCGCGGCGAAGTCATTGAAGTTCAAGGCCGGGTTTCCGGCGGCAATGCCTTCGCGCGTTTCGTCGCCCTCAACAACCTGCGCGCCGAACTGGCCGAATTGCAGGTGGAGCGCGAGCGCCTGATCGCCTCGGTCTCCACCTTTCAGGAACTTCTCGATTCGATCGAACAGCCCGTCTGGCGGCGCAATGGCGAAGGCGAACTCATATGGGTGAACCACGCCTATGCGCACGCTGTGGATGCGCGCGATGCCGAACAGACCATTCAGGAGAAACGCGAACTTCTGAACACCGTTACCCGGCAGAAGATACGTGCGGCCGCCACGCCGAGTTCCCCCTACCATGATCGCATTTCGACGGTGGTTTCAGGAAACCGTACCTTCTTCGACGTTGTCGATATCAAGACGGCGGGCGGTTCTGCAGGCATCGCCATCGATGCCACCGAAGCGGAAACCACCCGCGAGGAAATGAAGCGGGTTCTGAAAAGCCACGCCGAAACGCTGGATCATCTCGCAACGCCCGTCGCCATTTTCGACGGCCGGCAGCGGCTGCAATTCTACAATCAGGCCTTTGCCAGCCTGTGGGGATTCGATCTGGTTTTCCTGGAATCCGGCCCCGATAATTCCGAGCTTCTCGACAGGCTGCGCACCGCGGGCAAATTGCCCGAGCAGCTGAACTGGAAAAACTGGAAAGAGACGGCACTCTCCGTTTACCGCTCTCTCGATACCAAGACCGATCTGTGGCACCTGCCCAACGGCCAGACGTTGCGGGTTATCGCGACCGCCCACCCGCAGGGTGGCGCGACATGGGTCTTCGAGAACCTGACCGAACAGGTCGATCTGCAGATGCGTTACAACACCTTGGTGAAGGTGCAGGGCGAAACCATCGACCATCTGGCCGAAGGTGTTGCAGTGTTTGGTGCGGACGGACGTATTCGCCTTTCCAACCCGGCATTCAGGGCCCTCTGGGGCGTTACCGCCGAGCAGGCGGAAACTGGAACCCACATCCGCGCCGTGGAGGCCGCCTGCACGCAATCCTACGACAAGCCGGATGGCTGGCGCTCTTTCAGCCAATTCATCACCAGCTTTGACGATGAACGCCCGTCGAGACAGGGAACGTTGGAGCTACTTTCCGGCCTGGTCCTCGACTACGCCATTATTCCGCTGCCGGATGCGCAGACCATGCTGACATTCGTCAACATGACTGACAGCGTGCGGGCCGAGCGGGCGCTCAAGGAAAAGAACGACGCACTGCTCAAGGCCGACGAGCTGAAGAACGATTTCGTGCAGCACGTCTCTTATGAGTTGCGCTCGCCGCTGACCAATATCATTGGCTTCACCGATCTCCTGAAGACCCCGGGTATTGGAGAATTGACGGACCGGCAGGCGGAATATCTCGACCATATTTCCACCTCTTCCTCGGTTCTTCTGACCATCGTCAACGACATCCTCGATCTCGCGACCGTCGATGCTGGCATCATGCAGCTGAACTATTCGGAAAACGATCTCAACGAATTGCTCGATGACGTTTCGGTGCAGATTGCCGACCGGCTACAGGAAAGCGGTATTTCGCTCGAGATCGTCGCACCCGCGCATCTCGGTAGTCTGGTGGCGGATCACCAGCGCCTGAAGCAGATCCTCATCAAGCTCCTCACCAATGCAATCAATTTTGCGCCGGAAGGGTCTTCCGTTCAGCTTTCATGCCAGCGCAGCGAGGGTGACTTCCTGTTCTCGGTGGCCGACAAGGGACCGGGTATCCCCGAAGACATGCTCAAGGCCGTCTTTGACCGCTTCGAGACGCGCGGCAACGGCGGACGGCGGACCGGCGCTGGCCTTGGCCTTTCTATAGTGGAAAGCTTCGTCAGCCTGCATCACGGCACTGTCAGCATCGACAGCCGGCCCGGCAACGGCACCATCGTCACCTGCCGCATTCCTTCGGGCGTGCACCCGCATTCCATCGCCGCAGAATGAGTGACGATATCCTGCCGATCACCCTTTCCCTCAATGAGGAAAAGGACACCATCCGGTTAGGCGAAGATCTGGCGCTGGCTTTGGGAGCTGGCGATTGCCTCGCGCTGATCGGAGATCTCGGCGCGGGCAAATCCACCCTCGCCCGCGCCTTCATCCGGGCGATGGCGGATGCACCTGATCTTGAAGTTCCAAGCCCCACATTCACGATCATCCAGACCTATCCAACACGTATTCCCGTTGCCCATTTTGATCTGTACCGACTGTCTGACGTCTCGGAACTGGACGAACTCGGCATCGACGAGATGCTGGAAGACGGTATCTGCCTGATCGAGTGGCCTGATATCGCCGCCGAAATCCTCCCGCAAAACCAGACCATCAGCCTGCGGCTGGAGCACTCCGGTGACGGGCGTCTGGCTGTAATCGATGCTCCCGCGAAACAGAAAGCACGGCTTGAGCGCGTTTTTGCCATTCGCGATTTTCTTGCGAAAAATGGCAAGGGCGATGCGACCCGCCATTTCCTAAGCGGCGATGCCTCCACGCGGGCCTATGAGACCATTTCCACCGATGGTCCGGACCTTATCGTGATGGACTGGCGACGCCCTTTGAGAGGTGCGATCGTTGCTGACGGCAAGACCTATGCGGAAATCGCCCATCTTGCCCAGGATGCCCGTTCCTTCGTGGCGATCGGCAATTATCTGCGAAATAGCGGCTTTTGCGCGCCTGAAATACTGGCGGCGGATACCGATCAGGGCATTCTCCTCCTGGAGAATCTCGGGCGGGATGGGGTGCTTGCGCCTGACGGAACGCCGATAGAGGAACGTTATCTGCAAAGCGTCACCTGCCTCGCCGCCCTTCATAAAGCTCCGGAACCGCGCAAGCTGCCAGTTGGTGACGGCAGCACCTACGAAGTGCCTCCTTTCGATCGACCGGCGATGAAGATCGAGGTGTCGCTGCTGGTGGAATGGTATTTGCCCCACAAACGCGGCAAATCACTGTCCGATACCGAGAAGCGTGACTATTATGCTCTTTGGGACGGCCTGATAGACGCGCTCAGTGGCTGCGAAAGCGGGCTACTTCTGCGCGATTTCCATTCGCCGAACATTCTCTGGCAAGAGCATAATGCAGACATCCGGCAAGTCGGACTGATCGATTTTCAAGACGCGATGATCGGCCCGACGGCCTACGATCTCGCCTCCATCGTGCAGGATGCGCGGGTTACCATTTCGCCCGAACTGCAGGAACGCCTGCTTTCGCACTATCTCGACATTAGACGAGACGAGCCATCCTTCGATGAGGCGTCCTTTCTCAAGGCTTTCGCCATCATGTCGGCGCAGCGCAACTGCAAACTGGCCGGTATCTGGGTAAGGCTGTTGGAACGCGATGGCAAACCCGGTTATATGAAACATATGCCAAGGACGTTTCGCTATCTTTCCGCAGCGCTTTCGCATCCCGAACTTGCACCGCTCAAAGACTGGTGCGTCCACATGGGCATGGAATTTTAAAGACTGAAAGACGGTTGACCACAATGACGATCAAGAACGCGATGGTGCTGGCCGCCGGGCTCGGCACCCGGATGCGCCCGATCACGGATACGATCCCGAAACCGCTCGTCAAGATCGCCGGCAAACCGATGATCGACTACGCGCTCGACGCCCTTGTCGAGGCCGGCGCCGAGAAGATCGTCGTCAACGTCCATCACCATGCCGATCAGATGATCGCCCATCTTGAAACCCGTACCGACGCCGAAATCCTGATTTCCGACGAGCGGTCGCAGCTGATGAATTCCGGTGGCGGGCTTGCCAAGGGCCTGAAACTTCTGGAGCCAGGTCCCGTCTTCGTCATGAATGCCGATCTTTTCTGGATTGGCGAACAGCTGAATGCCGTCAGCAACCTGCGCAAGCTTGCGCAATTCTTCGATGCCACGCGCATGGATATGGCGATGCTCTGCGTCGATATGGACCGTACCACCGGTCATAACGGCAAGAGGGATTTCAACCTCTCTTCGGATGGTAGACTGGCGCGGTATCGCGACGGGGACACGAACCCGGTGGTTTATGCCGGGGCCATTGCCATGGATTCGCACCTGCTGGATGATGCGCCGGGGGATGCTTTCAACTTGAATATCTATTTCGACCGCGCCATCGAGAAAGAACGACTTTTCGGACTTTCACTGGATGGCCACTGGATCACCGTCGGCACTCCCGATGCTATAGACGATGCCGAAAGTATCATCCGGCAATTCAGGGAAAAGCGCTCTGCATGACTTTCACCCATCACGCAAAGCGCGTCCTGACGATCGCTGCGGGAACACCGTTCCTCAAAACGCTCGCGGAAACGCTGTGTGACGGGACACTGACAGCCGGCTATAAATACGACCCTGCGGATCCGCTTTCGCTTGCCAAGGTGACGATCTATGTTCCGACCCGGCGCTCCGCCCGCGTGCTGCGCTCAGAGTTTGTCGATCTTCTGGGCGGTCGTTCCGCCATTTTGCCACTGATCCGGCCGCTCGGCGAAACCGATGACGACAGCGGCTTCTTCGAGATCGAAAATCCTGAGATCATGGATCTGGCGCCCCCGATTTCCGGCACCGGCCGGCAAATCGAGCTGGCGCGCCTCATTCTGGCATGGCGCAACAGCCTGCCGGACGCCATCAGGGCCATCCATTCGGACTCACCACTTGTCGCACCAGCCAGCCCTGCCGACGCCATATGGCTGGCGCGCGCGCTTGGCGAAGTGATCGATGCGATGGATACGGAAGAAAAGGAATGGGAGGCGCTCGCGCATCTCGATACCGGCGATCACGCCCAATGGTGGCAGCTGACGGCGGATTTCCTGAAAATCGCCAGCGTCTTCTGGCCTGCCCGTCTTGCCGAACTCAATCGAACTTCCGCAGGCCGACATCGCAACGGCATCCTGAGGGCGGAGGCGAACCGGCTTGCCAACCTGCCGGACACCGGACCGATCGTCGTTGCGGGCTCCACGGGCTCAATTCCGGCAGCAGCAGACCTTATCGCCTCTGTCGCCTCGCTGCCCCAGGGCGTCGTCGTGCTTCCGGGCCTCGATCTTACGATGCCGGAGGAGCAATGGGAGGCTATTGCCGAGGACCCTACTGATCCTTCAAGCCGCACCCATTCGCAATACGGGCTCTACATGCTGTTGCAGAAGCTCGACATCATGCGAGACGATGTCGTTCAGATCGGCGTCATCGATAGCGATCTTGAAAAACGCGCGGCGGTTTTTTCGGCAGCACTTGCTCCTGCCAAATCCACCAGTGACTGGAACCGCTGGCGTGAGGACAAGCAACCCGGATTTTTCGACGATGCTTTTGCGGCAGCGACCCTGATAGAAGCTGCCAACGAGCGCGAAGAGGCAACCGCAATTGCGGTGGCGCTGCGGCTGGCGCTTGAAGCGCCGGGCGCTGGCCGCCCGTCTCAGGCCGCGCTGATCACGCCCGATCGCGGACTGGCCAGGCGCGTGGCGACGGAATTGCAGCGCTTCGGTATCGAAGCCGACGATTCCGCCGGTACGCCGCTTTCCGCCACGCCGCAGGCCGGACTGACGCAACTCGCACTGGAAGCTATCCTCAGGCCCGGAGATCCGGTGCCGGTCATTTCCCTTCTGAAACATCCGCTCAGCCGTTTCGGGCTTTCGCTGGAGGCTTTTACAAAAGCATCAAAGGCGCTGGAATTGATCGCACTTAGAGGCGGCCGCGTCGAAACCGAAATCGGCAATCTGGAGGCGGTTCTCGATGCGCAACTGGCGGCACAGCGCGATGACCGGCATCCGCCTGCCTGGAGGCTGGCACTGCCCGAGGGAAGCGTAGACGCCGCGCGCGATCTGGCACGCCGGATCGCCGTTTCGACAGAGCCGCTTGGCAGCGCATTCGTTCGTCGCGACCGCTCAGGCCGGTCTTTCACGGACAAATTGCCGCTTTCCGATTGGGCCGAGCGGACGGGCCGGGTGATCGAAGCCATCTGCGCGGATGACAACAACGATCTTGCCACTCTCTGGTCCGGCGAGGCAGGCGACAAGCTTTCCGGCCTGTTTGGCGAATTGATGGAAAGCGGCGAAATCCTTGATGCGGATGGTCCGCAATGGGCTGATATCTTCGCGGCACTGGTGGCTGGCGAATCGATCAAGCCGCGATCCATGCGCCATCCGCGCATTTTCATTTTCGGTGCCCTTGAGGCACGACTGCAAAGCGTCGACACTGTCGTGATCGGCGGTCTCAATGAAGGGCTTTGGCCGGGCCAGACGGCAAACAACCCGTTTCTGTCCCGCAACATGAAGACAGCCATCGGCCTGGAACCGCCGGAACGGCGCATCGGCCAGTTGGCGCACGATTTCGAGATGGCGAACGGGACACGGCAGATTTTCTACAGCCGCGCGCTCAGACAGGGCTCGACACCCGCAGTCGCATCGCGCTGGCTGCAACGGTTGCTGGCACTCGGCGGCGAGGATTTTGCCGACCAGCTGAAGAAGCGCGGCGAGACCTATCGCCACTGGGCGGCCCTGATGGATGCGAGCATCGACCAGGAAGCAGCAAAGCGCCCTGCCCCCAAACCGCCGGCCGACTTGCAGCCGAAGAGCTATTCCTTCAGCGAAGTGGGCAGGCTGCGCCGCGACCCCTATTCGATCTACGCGCGGCGTATCCTGAAGCTCAACCCGCTTGATGGCTTCAACCGCGATCCCAATGCCGCCGACCGTGGCACGCTCTATCATGCAATCATCGAGCGCTATTCCCGCGAGGGGCATATTCCCGGCACGCCGGCATCGCTCGAGGCCATGCAGCGTATTCTGGATGAAAGTTTCGACGCGGAAGATCTTCCTGCACATGTCGATGTCATCTGGCGCCCGCGATTCGAGGCGGTGGCACGCGCCTTCATCGACTGGGAGAAAGAACGACATCCATCCATCCGCCGCAGCTTTTTCGAGGCGCGTGCCGGACAGGAAATTCCCGAGGCAGGCATAAGGCTGACCGGCATCGCCGACCGCATAGATATCAAGACCGGCGGTCAGGCGGATATTATCGACTACAAAACGGGGCTTGCGCCTTCAGTCAATCAGGCGCGCGCGCTGCTCGACCCGCAGCTCGCGCTGGAAGCGGCAGCACTGATGCGGGGCGCCTTCCGCGAGGCGGGTGCGCAGACACCTGAAAACCTTATCTATGTGCGCCTGCGGCCGGGTACCCGTTTTTTTGCCGACCAGGTGAACAACGAACACTCCAACCGGGGTGGCAAAAAAGCACCGAAATCGGCAATTGAGCTGGCAACCGAATCAATCGATCAGCTGGCCAAGTTCGTGCGTTCGCTGCGTGATGGTGAGAACGGTTTTGCCTCGCGGCTGGTGCCGGAGGAGCAACAATCCTACGGTGGGGAATATGACCACCTCGCCCGCGTTTCGGAATGGTCGACGGCAGAACCGGGAGACGGCGATGATGATTGACCCTATTGATCACGGGCCTGCCACGGACACCCCGCAAAGCTGGATAGACTGGACGAGCGACCGGCAGCGGCTCGCCTCCGATCCGGCAAGTTCCGCCTGGGTTTCGGCCAATGCCGGCTCCGGCAAGACCCATGTGCTGACCCAGCGCGTCATCCGCCTGCTTCTGGCCGGGTGCCGACCCTCCGCAATTCTGTGCCTCACCTATACCAAGGCAGCGGCGTCCGAAATGTCGAGCCGCGTTTTCGACCGTCTGGCGGAATGGGCTACGTTGCCGGATAACGATCTTGGGGATCGCGTCGCTGCCATCGAAGGAAAGATGCCGGATCGCATCAAGCTGGCCGAAGCGCGGCGGCTGTTCGCCAAGGCGCTGGAAACGCCCGGTGGGCTGAAGATCCAGACGATCCACGCCTTCTGCGAAGCCTTGTTGCATCAGTTCCCGCTGGAGGCCAATGTCGCCGGCCACTTCTCCGTCCTTGATGACCGCGCCGCAACAACCCTGCTGGCCGAGGCACGTCGGTCGCTTTTAACGGCGGTTTCGACGGAAGGAGACACCGATCTCGCGCAGTCTCTCGCCTATGTGCTTGATTTGGCGGACGAAAGCGGGCTCGAATCGCTACTCACCGCCATCATCGCCAATCGCAGCGCCCTTCGTGCCTTTTTGATCGATGCAAAACAGGCTGATGGCATCGATGCCCAATTGCGGCAGGCAATGCAGATAGACGCGGGTGAAACCGAAGAAACGGCAGCGGCGGCATTCTGGCCCTTGCCCGGTCTCTCGGGGCTTTCCCTCGATACCTATCTGACGCTTGCCGATGAAGTGGGCGGATCGCGCGTCATAGATGTCGCTTATGCCCTGCGGGAAGCGAAACGGCAGACGGATTCCGTGCGGCGCATGGAATTCATCGAAGCTGCGCTGTTGACAGCCAAGGGCGAGAAAAAATCCGATGCCTATGTCATCAACAAGGGCATGCAGAAATCCTCACCCGATCTCGTCGACGCGCTGACGCTTGCGCGGGACCATGTCGTGGCCTGTCGCAACCGCTATCGTCTGGTGCGAATGCTGGAGGCGACGAAATGCGCGCTTGTTCTGGCTGAGAGACTGATCGGCGATTTCGAGGATCTGAAAAAGCAGCGAAGCCAGCTCGATTTTGAGGATCTGATCGAGCGTGCCGCCAATCTCCTCAACCGCGATACGGCGGGCGCCTGGGTGCATTACAAGCTAGATCAGGGTATCGACCATATTCTCGTCGATGAGGCGCAGGATACCAGCCCTGTGCAATGGTCGATCATCCAGTCGCTGGCGGCGGACTTCTTCAGCGGCGAGAGCGCCCGCATGGGGCGGCGCACGCTTTTTGCCGTCGGTGATGAAAAGCAATCGATCTATTCGTTCCAGGGCGCACGACCGGAGCGGTTTTCGCAGGAGCGCGACGAGACCAAAAGGCGTGTCGATTCGGTGGAGCAGGCATTTCACCGCATCCGCCTGCCGCTGTCCTTCCGTTCCACGGAAGATGTGCTGGCCGCCGTCGATCAGGTCTTTTCGGACCCTAAAAATGCCAGCGGCCTCAGCGCCGATAACGAGCCAGTCGAACACCGCTCCAACCGCGCCGGCCACCCCGGCACCGTGGAAGTCTGGGATATGGTGGCGCCGGAAACCGCAGAGGACGAAGAAGACTGGACGGCGCCTTTCGATGCACTTCGGGAAAGCGCGCCGGCCACCATCGTTGCCCGCCGGATCGCCGCGCGCATTGCCGGCATGATCGGCAACCAGACAATCATCGAAAAGGGCGTGGAACGCGCTATTGAGCCCGGCGATATTCTTGTGTTGGTCAGAAAACGCCATGCTTTCGTCAATGCGCTGACCCGTGAGCTGAAACGGCGCAAGAACATTCCCGTCGCCGGTGCCGACCGTCTTCGCCTGACCGATCACATCGCCGTGCAGGACCTTCTGGCGCTTGGCCGTTTTGTCGTGCTGCCTGAGGATGACCTTTCTCTGGCCGCGCTGTTGAAAAGCCCGCTTTTCAATCTCTCCGAAGACGATGTTTTTGATGTCGCTGCCACGCGATCCGATACGGAGAGCGTGTGGCAAAGATTGCAGACGCTTTCGCAAGACGAGAACGGCCGCTTCTTCGCAGTCGCCAACAAGCTCAAGAACTTCATCGCGCTTTCGAAAACGGCAACGGTGCATGATTTCTTCGCTGCGGTTCTGACCCTGCATGACGGGCGCAAAAAGTTCCTGGGTCGTCTCGGCAACGAGGCGAGCGATGTTCTGGACGAGTTCCTGTCCTTTGCGCTTGACCATGAAAGGACCGGCTTGCCCGGCCTGCAAGCCTTCCTATCCGTCCTGGAAACGGATTCGCCGGAGGTGAAACGTGAACAGGACAAGGATCGCGGTGAAGTGCGGATCATGACCGTGCACGCCTCCAAGGGTCTAGAAGCGCCGGTTGTTTTTGTGGTCGATGGCGGTTCGAAAGCCTTCAACCACAGTCATGTCCCGAAACTGCGCTTCGTTGAAGCAGACGGGGATGCCTTCCCCGTCTGGCTGCCTGGCAGCGGTTTTTCCAATCATCTCATTCGCGCCGATGAGGAACGCCTGAAGACGGCCGCGGAAGACGAATATCGCCGGCTGCTTTATGTCGCGATGACACGCGCTGCCGATCATCTGGTCGTTTGCGGTTATCGCGGCCAGAAGGAAAATCCCGAATGCTGGCACGCTATCGTCAAGGCAGCACTCGCCGACAATGAAAAGCACTGCCAGCCGCAACAGTTTATGGCCGATGGTGAAGAGTGGCAGGGGCTTGTCTGGCGCAAGTCCGATGCTCGTTCGACCCCCGCTCCGAAAAGGCTGCCTGAACCACAGACGCAAGAAGAATATGCTCTCCCGGCGGGGCTTCTTACCCCCTTGCCCGCCCTGCCATCATTGCCGAGGCCACTCAGCCCTTCCGGTGCGGGCACCATCATTGATGACGGTGCGGACGATCTTGCCGTGCGTTCGCCGCTTTTCGGCGAAAAAGCCGATGTCTCCTCGCTGGCATTGCAACGCGGTCGGTTAGTGCATCGCATGCTGCAGGCCCTGCCGGATTTTGCCGAGAGTGAGCGGGAAGAGGCAGCCCGCCGTTATGCCGAACGTGCCGCACGGTTCTGGCCGTCTGCCGAGCGCGAACATCTGATACGGGCGGTTTTGCGGGTCATGTCAGAACCAGCGGTGCAGCCGGCATTTTCGCCCAATAGCCGCGCAGAAATTTCCATTATGGGGACCATGACGATCGGCAGGCAGCATTATGCGGTTTCCGGCCGTATCGACCGGCTGGCAGTGGATGGCGACCGCGTCATTCTGGTCGATTACAAGACGAACCGCGTACCGCCGCGCGACGCGCACGAGATACCCTTCTCCCACACGGCACAGCTTGCCATCTATCGCGAAATTCTGTCACCGCTTTATCCCGGCAAGAAATTTGTCTGCGCGCTGATTTATACGGAAAATGCCGCTTTTATGACGGTTGGTGACGATGCCATGATGCAAGCACTTGCCGCAATAAAGACAAAGTGAGATACCGGGGCATTGAAATTTCGACGCGCCCGCATCACATCGATAGTGGAAAAGATTCACTGAAAGGAGAGCCAGATATGGCTACCGTAAAAGTCGACGCCGCCAACTTCCAGTCCGAAGTCCTCGAATCCTCCGAACCAGTCGTGGTGGATTTCTGGGCCGAATGGTGCGGCCCGTGCAAAATGATCGCGCCGAGCCTTGAAGAAATTTCGTCCGAGCTTGCCGGCAAGGTCAAGGTCGCGAAGCTCAACATCGACGAAAACCCGGAACTGGCTGCCCAGTTCGGCGTTCGCTCCATCCCGACTCTTGCCATCTTCAAGAGCGGCGAAGTGGCTGATATCAAGGTCGGCGCTGCGCCCAAGACAGCGCTTTCGGCCTGGATTTCCGGCGCCGCGTAAGCGACTTTCCATGGAATAAAGAAAAGCCCGGCAGCGATGCCGGGTTTTTTTATTCGGGAACCGTACCGTTCAATGCAAGCGCGTTTCCGGCAAGATAAAGCGAGCCGCCGATCAGGATGCGCGGCGGCGGCCCTTCGGGATCGAAGCGACGCGATAGCTCGTCCAGCGCCTCGGTCAGCGAAGATGTAGGCGCCGCAACCAGACCGGCATCAAAGGCCGCATGGGCAAGCACGACGGGATCGATTGCGGCATCAGTGCCGCCGATTGGAACCGTGAAGACATACTCCGCGATATCGGCGAAAGCCTTGAAATAGCCCACCGGATCCTTGGTGTTGATCATGCCGGCAATGATGAAGAGCGGGCGCGGTGTCTTTTCTTCAAACCCCGCCATTGCCTCAGCAATGACTTCGCCCGCGCCCGGGTTGTGACCACCATCGATCCAGATTTCCGCATCCTTCGGAGCGATTTCAGCAATTTTTCCGGTTAGGACACGCTGAAGACGGCCGGGCCATTCCACTGTTGTCACGGCCTTTTCGATCATCCGCTCCGTCACCTCAAAACCAGCAGCCTTGACGGCCCGGATCGCGGCAGCGGCATTGGCAAGTTGGTGGCGACCGGGAAGACGTGGCAGCGGGGCATCGGTCAGGCCGAATTCATCCTGGTAGACCATACGGCCGAATTCTTCATGGGCGGAAAAATCCTGCCCATAGACTGATGCCGGGCAACCAAGACGCTCAGCCGTGGAAACGAGGGTATCCAGCGCCGCATCATACTGCTGATGACCAATGACGACAGGGGAACCCGACTTCATGATGCCGGCCTTTTCAGCGGCAATCAGTTCCACCCGGTCGCCGAGATAGGCCTGATGATCGAGCGATATCGGCATGATAACGGAAACGGCCGGGTTGTTGATCACATTGGTCGCATCGAAGCGCCCACCGAGCCCAACCTCGACCACGGCAGCATCTGCCGGATGCTCCGCGAAGAGCAGAAACATCGCGGCGGTCAGAATTTCGAAAACCGTTATCATCTGGCCGCCGTTGGCAGCTTCGATGCGGCGCAGCGCATCCGCAAATACGGCATCATCGACATAACGGCCTTTTTCGCCGGAAACGCCGATGCGATAACGTTCATGCCAGTTCACGAGATGCGGAGAGGTGTGAACGTGCACGGAAAGTCCTGCCGCCTCCAGTAATGCGCGGCAAAAGGCCGTAACCGAACCCTTGCCGTTGGTGCCTGCGACATGAATAACCGGCGGCAACCTTTTCTGAGGGTTGCCTAGTTTTTCCAGAAGACGGGAAATTCTGTCCAGTGAAAGATCAAAACCCTTGGGGTGAAGCTGCATCAGCTTTTCGATGATCTGTTCGGCCTCGCCGATTGCGGGCTTCGTCATATCTTCTGTTCGCCTTTCAGGCGTTGTCTTGGCCATTTGTCCGCCGCACCCGAGATGAAATCATGCAACGTATAACGTCATCCCGAAGGCGCTTCCCGCCTCCGGGCGACATATTTTTCCGTCAGGCCGAAGCCGCAAGCGGAATGACCGCGTTTGCTTCTGCCGGAGCCTTCGTCATGATCTTGAGAAGGCTTGCCAGCGTATCGGGAATTTCGCGGCGATCGATCACCATATCCACCATGCCGTGCTCCAGCAGGTATTCCGATGTCTGGAAGCCCTCAGGCAGCTTTTCGCGAATGGTCTGTTCGATCACGCGCTTGCCCGCAAAGCAGATTTCGGCGCCCGGCTCGGCGATATGCACGTCGCCCAGCATGGCGTAGGAAGCAGTGACACCACCCGTCGTCGGGTTCGTCAGAACCACGATGTAGGGCATGCCTGCTTCTTTCAGCATGTTGACAGCAACCGTGGTGCGCGGCAGCTGCATCAGTGACAGAATGCCTTCCTGCATACGGGCGCCACCGGAGGCCGGGAACATGACCAGCGGGCAACGCTCGGAAATGGCGCGCTCGAACGCCTTGACGATGGCTTCGCCGGCCGCGATGCCGAGGGAACCGCCCATGAACTGGAATTCATGCACAACGGCAACGATCTTCAGGCCTTTCAGGAGACCAACGCCGGCAAGGATAGTATCTTCCTGCTCGGTCTTCGTGCGGCTGTCGCGCAGACGGTCGGTGTATTTCTTGGAATCGCGGAACTTCAGCGGATCCTGCGCTACCTTCGGCTGCGGCAAGGCCTCATAGACGCCACCATCGAAAAGATCGACGAGACGCGCCTTTGCCGGCATCTTCATGTGGTAACCGGAAGCGGGAATGACCCACTTGTTATCTTCCAGATCCTTGTGGAAGACCATCTCGCCCGTTTCCGGGCACTTGATCCACAGGTTCTCAGGAACCTCCGGGCGGCGGCCAAGCATGGAATTGATCCGGGGCCGTACGTAATTGGTGATCCAGTTCAACTGACTACTCCTGACTGGGCCGCGCGCTTATTCCGCAGCGGCAAGGCGCGACGCACGCACGCCCGTTGAAAGTCCTTTTACCAGCGTCGTGACGGATGGCACGGTATCGGCGGTTGCCTGCCCGTCCTTCGTCAGACTGCCGGCAATCTGGTTGACGATGGCCGAACCGACGACCACGCCATCCGCCACGGCACCGATCGCTTTGGCATGATCGGCCGTCTTGACACCAAAACCGACGCAAACCGGCAGTTCCGTATGCGCCTTGATACGACCGACCGCGCCAGAGATCAACGAGGGATCGGGCAGCGCGGAACCGGTAATGCCGTTCATCGATACGTAATAAACGAAACCTGAGGTATTTTTAAGAACGGTCGGCAAGCGCTTGCCATCCGTCGTCGGCGTGGCGAGACGGATGAAATTCACGCCGCGCGCCAAGGCGGGCACGCAGAGCTCATCATCCATTTCAGGCGGCAGATCGACCACGATCAGACCATCGACGCCAGCCGCCAACGCATCGTCAAGAAATTTGTCGACGCCGTAGATGTAGATCGGATTGTAATATCCCATCATCACGATCGGGGTCGCGTCGTCTTCCTTGCGGAACTCGCGGGCGAGATCGAGCGTGGTTTTCAGCGTCTGGCCGCCTTTCAGCGCGCGCTGTCCTGCCAGCTGGATCGCCGGGCCATCCGCCATCGGGTCGGAAAACGGCATGCCGAGCTCGATAACGTCGGCGCCTGCTTCCGGCAGTGCCTTCATAATGCCGAGCGAGGTTTCGAAATCCGGGTCGCCGCCCATGAAATAGGTAATCAGAGCCGGGCGGTTTTCAGCGCGCAGATCGGCAAAGCGCTTGTCCATACGTGCAGTCATGGTCTTACATTTCCATTCCGAGGAACTTGCTGACGGTGTGGACATCCTTGTCCCCACGACCCGAGAGATTCATCAGGATGATCTCATCCTTGCCCATCTTCGGTGCGCGCTTGATGACTTCCGCCAGCGCGTGACTTGGCTCCAGAGCGGGAATGATGCCTTCGAGGCGCGTCAGCATCTGGAAGGCGTCCAGCGCCTCGTGGTCCATGATCGGTACATATTCCACGCGGCCGATATCGTTCAGCCAGGAATGCTCGGGGCCGATGCCGGGATAATCGAGACCTGCGGAGATGGAATGGCCTTCCTTGATCTGGCCATCCGCATCCTGAAGAAGGTAGGTGCGGTTTCCGTGCAGAACCCCCGGCGAACCGGCCGTGATCGAAGCGCAATGCTCCTCGCCCGAAAGACCCCTGCCGCCAGCCTCGACGCCGACGATACGGACACTCTTGTCATCAAGGAAAGGATGGAAGATGCCGATGGCATTCGAGCCACCGCCAACAGCCGCAATGACCATATCCGGAAGACGGCCCTCCGCCTCCAGCATCTGTGCCTTTGCTTCCTCACCGATGACGGCCTGGAAATCGCGAACCATTTCCGGATAGGGATGCGGGCCGGCAGCCGTGCCGATCAGGTAATAGGTGTCATCGACATTGGTGACCCAGTCGCGCAGCGCCTCGTTCATGGCATCTTTCAGAGTGCCGTGGCCGGCCGTTACCGGCTTTACCTCAGCGCCCAGAAGCTTCATGCGGAAAACATTCGGCGCCTGACGGGCAACATCCGTCGCGCCCATATAAACGACGCAGGGCAGGCCGAAGCGTGCGGCGACGGTCGCCGAGGCAACACCGTGCTGGCCGGCACCGGTTTCGGCAATGATACGGGTCTTGCCCATACGCTTGGCAAGCAGGATCTGGCCAAGGCAATTGTTGATCTTGTGCGAGCCGGTGTGATTCAGCTCTTCGCGCTTGAAATAGATCTTGGCGCCGCCCAGTTCGGCCGTCAGGCGTTCCGCGAAATAAAGCGGGCTCGGGCGGCCAGTGTAATGAGCGCCGAGATATTTGAGTTCTGCCTGAAATTCGGGATCGGTCTTTGCCTTCTCCCACTCCGCCTGCAAATCCAGAATAAGCGGCATCAGCGTTTCGGCAACGAAGCGGCCTCCGTAAATGCCAAAACGGCCGTCCTCATCGGGACCGGCGCGGAAAGAATTGGGTGTTGGCGCGTCGTTCACTTCAAGCTCCCTTTGGGCCTTTCGACCAATCATTCACCACATCGAAGAATGCATCAATCATCGCAAGATCCTTGACGCCCGGCGCGCTCTCCACACCGGACGACAAATCCAGTCCGCCAGCTCCGGTTTCGGCCAGAGCCTCCGCGACATTGTCCTTGTTCAATCCCCCGGAAAGCATGTAATCGATACTTCCGTCAAGAGAGCGCAGGATGGTCCAGTCGAAGGTTACTCCGTTGCCGCCCGGCAAATCGGAACCCGCAGGCGCCTTGGCATCCAGCAGGAAACGGTCGGCTATACCTATATAGGGATCAATCTTGGCAAGATCAGCGGCGTCGCGAACGGAAAGCGCCTTCATTACCGGAAGTCCGTAGAGTGCTTTGATGTTCAGCACCCTCTCCGGGCTTTCACTGCCGTGCAATTGCAGAATATCCGGTCTCAGCAGATCGACGATCTCGTCCAGATCATCATTGTCGGCATTGACGGTAACGGCGACAACCTTTGCGGCGCCACGGGCGGCTTCCGCCAGCCTGCCGGCGATATCGGGCTCGATGTTGCGGGGGCTCTTTTCAAAGAAAATAAAGCCGACATGGGAGGCGCCGCGCCTGACGGCACGCTCCAGCGCTTCCGGTGTCTTCAATCCGCAAATCTTGATATCCGGTTTCATACCCGCGACCTGACACGAAATGCGACAAGAGTCGAGCCAAATCGCACCCGTTTTCCATGGAATGTTTCACGTGAATCCAGATGGCGATGCACGCCTCCACTTTCAATCAAAATCGATGGCGTGGAGTTTAGAGCCGTGACGTTTCAGCCATTCCTTGGCTTCCTGCGTATGCGGGCAGAGTTTTTCGCACAGAGCCCAGAATTTCGGGCCGTGGTTCATTTCCCGCAGATGCGCGACCTCGTGGGCTGCGAGATAATCGATGACCTTTTCCGGAGCCATGACGATACGCCACGAGAAACTCAGATTTCCATCATGGGAACACGAACCCCAGCGGCTGCGGGTGTCCTTCATGCTGATGGATCGCACGGGCTTTCCGGCCGCGCTCGCGTGAACCGCAACAAGCCTCTCCAGATCAGCCTTCGCTTCCTTTTTCAAAAAAATGGCCACCCGTCTGCGCAGGTGTTCGGGCGCTCCGCTGACTTTCAATACCGTCGTGCCGTCCTCGTCTTTGGAGATATGAGTCAGGCCACGCAGGCTGCCAGTGTGATGGATGCGATGGGATACGCCGCGAATATCAACCGACGCACCATGACGCAAACCGTCATCTGGGCTGATTTTCGAAAGCTTGCCTTCAATCCAGCCCTGATGCCTTTCGAGAAAATCATCCACCTGGCCATGGTGAAGCCCCATCGGGATCGTCAGCTTCAGAGCCCGGCCGCCGGGTTCGATGCGCAAGGTGATGCGCGTGGCGCGCGGGTTTTCCTTCACCGTAATGGGCACATGACGGCCAGCCACCTCGACGGTGCGCTGGCTGGGCGCTACCTTTTTCGGCGCCGGCGACTTCACGGATTTTCTGAGGAACGAAAACATGGACTGTTCATAGCCGATTCGACACCGGCTTGGCCACGCAAATGCGCGGCATCGCCTGGCTTCCAGCGCTAGACAGTCTGGTTCTTGCGGATGAATTCCACCATGCGCGGCACAATCTCCTTGCGGAAACGCGACCCGTTGAAAACGCCGTAGTGACCGACGTCGGGCTGCATGTAGTGCGCACGCTTTTCATCGGGGATGTTCCGGCAAAGATCGTGTGCGGCTTTAGTCTGGCCCACACCGGAAATATCGTCGTTTTCGCCTTCCACGGTGAACAGCGCGACGTTACGAATGGCAGCGGGATCGACCGCCCTGCCCCTATGCTGCATGTTTCCCTTGGGAAGCGCGTGTTCGATGAAGACGGTTTCCACCGTCTGTAGGTAGAACTCCGCCGTCAAATCCATCACGGCCAGATATTCATCGTAAAAATCGCGATGCTTCTCAGCGGAATCGCCGTCGTTCTTGACGAGGTTCAGGTAGAAATCCTTGTGTGCCGTCATGTGCTTGTCGAGGTTCATGGACATGAAGCCGGATAATTGCAGGAAGCCGGGATAGACATTCCGGCCAAAAGCCGGCTGCGGCCACGGTACCTGCATGACGACATTGTCGCGGAACCATTCGATTGGCTTGGCCGTGGCCAGACCGTTGACAGCTGTGGGATTGATGCGCGTATCGATCGGACCGCCCATCAGCGTCATGGATGCAGGCGCGAAACCGTCACCATCGGCTTCCATCAGGGACACTGCGGCCAGAACCGGAACCGAAGGCTGACAAACGGCGACCACATGGGCGCCGGGCCCGATCTCGCGCAGCATATCGATGACGTAGCTGATGTAATCGTCGAGATCGAATGTCCCTTCGGTGACTGGCACCATGCGGGCATCGATCCAATCGGTGATATAGATATCCGCCGATGGCAGTAGCGCCTCGACCGTTCCCCGCAGCAATGTGGCGTAGTGGCCTGACATGGGCGCCACCAGCAGCACCTTCGGATCTGGTTTGCGGGCCGCATCGAGTTCTTTTTTGAAATGAACGAGATTGCAGAAGGGACGCGACCAGATGATCTCTTCAGTGACGGCAACGGTCCGGTCATCGACGGTGGTAGTCGCCAAACCGAACTCCGGCTTGATGTAACGGCGCGTCAGCCGCTCGAATACCTCAAAGCCTGCATCGAGGCTTCGCCCGAAGGCGGTGCTGGAAAGCGGGTTCAAAGGATTGCTGCATGCCTGGCGCATCATATCGGCACCGGCGCGCAGTGGCGCCATCGCCGCATGGTTCATTTCATAGAGGTGGTAGAACACTGATTACGCCTCCTCGCGGATCAAGCTCTTTTTTTGACCATAGCAGCTTTTCGCAACTGCACAAAATCGAAGGCGCCGGTGGTTTCCCTCCGGCGCCTCAATTTCAGTTGAACGTTTGTCGATAATCAGATGTCGGCAACGAAGGTCTGTTTCTGGGAACCGAGGCCTTCAATGCCGAGTTCAACGACATCGCCGGTCTTGAGGTAACGCGGGGGCTTCTGGCCCATGCCGACGCCCGGAGGCGTGCCGGTGGAAATGACGTCGCCGGGATGCAGAGACATGAACTGGCTGAGATAGGAAACGACATGCGCGACGCCGTAAACCATGGTCTTGCTGGAGCCGTCCTGCATTGTCTGGCCGTTGACCTTCAGCCACATTCCGAGGTTCTGCGGATCGGTGATTTCGTCCTTTGTGACCAGCCAAGGGCCGATCGGACCGAAGGTGTCGCAGGATTTACCCTTGGTCCACTGTCCGGCACGCTCAGTCTGGAACGCGCGCTCAGAAACATCGTGCGAAACGCAATAACCGGCTACGTAGTCGAGAGCATCGGCCTCAGATACATATTTCGCGGTCTTGCCGATGACGACGCCGAGTTCGACTTCCCAGTCGGTCTTCTCAGAACCGCGCGGAATGACAACGTTATCGTTCGGACCGACGATTGCCGAGGTCGCCTTCATGAAAATGACCGGTTCCGGCGGTACGGTCGCACCGGTTTCAGCGGCGTGGTCAGAGAAATTGAGGCCGATGCAGATGAATTTTCCGGTTCCGGCAACGCAAGCGCCAATGCGCTCTTCGGAGATCACGGGAAGAGTGCCGAGGTCGATGGCGGCAATCTTCTTCAGGCCTTCCGGAGAAATGGCTTCACCGCCGATGTCTTTGACATGAGCAGACAGATCGCGGACTTTTCCTTCCGCGTCGAGGATCGCAGGTTTTTCCTGGCCAGGCTGGCCAACGCGCATCAATTTCATGGAACTCTCTCCCGGTTGTCAGACAAGGTGATGCATATATGAACGATACATTCATACTTGTCACCCCTTGACTGCTTCGACTTTCGAAAAATACCTTTTCCCTCCCGACAATCAAAAGGACACGCCCGTGACAAACAGCAATTCCCGGCAATCCGAATATCCCGTCGATCCACTCTTCCTCGATCGCTGGTCTCCTCGCGCATTCGATGGAGATGCGATGCCAAACGAGCATCTGCTGACCATTCTCGATGCCGCGCATTGGGCGCCATCGGCATCCAACCAGCAGCCGTGGCGGTTTGTCTACGCGCACAAGGATAGCGAGGATTGGCCGCTCTTCGTGGAACTGCTGATGGAAGGAAACCAGCGCTGGGCAAAAAATGCCTCAGTGCTACTCTTCGTCCTTTCCCGCGACCACAATATTTCACGAGAGGGTGAGAAAAAGCCTTCAGCGACCCATTCCTTCGATGCCGGTGCGGCATGGTTTTCACTTGCCATGCAGGCGCATCTACTCGGTTACCACGCCCATGGCATGGCAGGCATATTTAAAGACCAGATCGTGGAAAAGCTTGATGTTCCGGATGGATATAAGGTGGAGGCCGCAGTTGCCATCGGCACATTGACCGACAAGGCTGTTCTTCCTGACGATCTGGCAGAACGGGAAGTGCCCAGCAAGCGCCTCCCCCTTTCGGACGTAGCTTTCAAGGGGCGGTTCACCGGCAAGGCCGATTGATATCCGACAACACAGATGACAAAAGGCCCGGCGGAAATTGACCGCCGGGCCTTTCGTTAAAGTTTCGTTTCACGTGAATCGTCACGCGAGACGTCCCACAGGATTAAATGTCGAGATTGGCAACGCTGAGCGCATTTTCCTGAATGAAGTCGCGGCGCGGTTCCACCTCATCGCCCATCAGGCGCGAAAACAGACCATCGGCATCCGTCGCATCGTTGACCTTGACCTGCAGCAGCGAACGTACATTGGCGTCGAGTGTGGTTTCCCACAGCTGCTCGGCGTTCATTTCACCGAGACCCTTGTAACGCTGCATGGAAAGACCCTTGCGGCCGGCGGCGAAAATAGCATCCAGAAGCGCACGCGGTCCGGCCAGTTCCATAGTGCCGTCCTTGCGTTGCAGAACCGGCGGAGTGACGTAAATATCGCGCGTGCGGGCCGCCAGCTGATCGATATGACGGGCATCGACCGAACCGATCAGGCCCATATCGAGCGTCGAGATTTCCTTGACACCGCGTACCATGCGCTCGAAGCGCAAGCCGCCATCTTCCAGCACCAGGCCGGACCAGCCGCGTTCGGTTTCTTCCGCGATCATGTCCAGACGCCGGGCCACTTCGGCAACGGTTTCCTGGGCACGGGCAGCATCGGCCGAAAGCTCGGGGTTCAGGGCACCCGCAATGGCGGCCTGTTCCACGATGGAGCGGCTGTAGCGGGAATGCAGACCGTCGATCAGCGTGCGCATGCGCACCGCATCGAGAATGACCTCACGAAGGTCAGCGCCTATGCGTACTTCGCCAGAGCCGAGCGTCAGCGACGTATCCTCGATGCCCATCGAGATCAGATATTCTTCCAGCGCCTTCTCATCCTTGAGGTACTGCACGGATTTGCCGCGCGTCACCTTATAAAGCGGCGGCTGGGCGATATAGAGATGGCCACGCTCGATCAGTTCCGGCATCTGGCGGAAGAAGAAGGTCAACAGCAGGGTACGAATGTGGGCGCCGTCGACGTCAGCATCCGTCATGATGATGATCTTGTGGTAGCGCAGCTTGTCTGCGTTGAATTCGTCCTTGCCGATCGACGTGCCGAGCGCGGTGATCAGCGTGCCGATTTCCTGGCTGGACAGCATCTTGTCGAAACGGGCGCGCTCAACGTTCAGGATCTTACCGCGTAGCGGCAGGATGGCCTGCGTTTCGCGCGAGCGGCCCTGCTTGGCCGAACCGCCTGCGGAGTCACCCTCGACGAGGAAGAGTTCGGATTTCGCCGGATCGCGTTCGGAACAATCGGCGAGCTTGCCGGGCAGAGAGGCGATATCGAGCGCACCCTTGCGGCGCGTCAGTTCGCGCGCCTTGCGGGCGGCTTCACGGGCAATGGCCGCTTCCACCACCTTGCCGACAAGGATCTTGGCGTCGGACGGATGTTCCTCGAGCCAAGTAGACAGGGCCTCATTGACGAGACTTTCCACGACAGGGCGCACTTCAGACGAAACGAGCTTGTCCTTCGTCTGCGAAGAAAACTTGGGGTCAGGAACCTTGACGGAAAGAATTGCCGTCAGTCCTTCGCGGCAGTCCTCACCCTGCAAGCTGACCTTTTCCCTTTTCATGATGCCGGAAGTCTCGGCATAGGATGTCATCTGACGCGTGAGCGCCGCGCGGAAGCCGGCCATATGGGTGCCGCCGTCGCGCTGCGGAATGTTGTTGGTGAAGCAGAGCACATTTTCATGGTAGCTGTCGTTCCACCAGAGCGCGACCTCAACCGTGATGCCGTCCTTTTCGCCATGAATGGCCACCGGCTTGTCCACCAGCGGTTTCTTGGCCCGGTCGAGATAACGCACGAAGGCTTCAAGACCGCCATCGTAGAGCAACTCTTCCTGCTTGATATCAGAATGACGCTTGTCGGTGAGCACGATACGAACACCGGAATTCAAAAACGCCAGTTCGCGCAGGCGATGCTCCAGCGTACCAAAATCATAATCCGTCATGGTGAAGGTGTCGGGGCTCGCCAGGAAGGTCACTTCCGTGCCGGAGCGGCCCTCATATTCGCCAATGACCGAGAGCGGAGCATCGGCAACCCCATGGGTGAAGCCGATTTCGTGCAGCTTGCCATTGCGGCGGATTCTGAGCTTCAGCCAAACCGAAAGCGCATTTACGACCGAAACGCCCACGCCATGCAGACCGCCGGAAACCTTGTAGGAGTTCTGGTCGAATTTTCCGCCCGCATGAAGCTGGGTCATGATGACTTCCGCGGCGGAAACGCCTTCGGAAGAATGGATATCAGTCGGAATGCCGCGTCCGTTGTCCGTTACCGTCACCGAACCATCGGCGTTCAGCGTCACCGTCACCAGATCGGCATGACCCGCAAGCGCCTCGTCGATGGCGTTGTCAACCACCTCGTAGACCATGTGATGCAGACCGGAGCCGTCATCGGTATCGCCGATATACATGCCGGGCCGTTTGCGCACAGCATCAAGACCCTTGAGGACCTTGATCGAATCGGCTCCGTATTCAGTGTTGGCGCCGACTTCGCTTGACGATGTTTCGGTCATAAGTACTCTTTCCAAAATTTCCTGGCCAAGTTTTCAGTGAGAAGGCCTGAAGCCCGCGAATCACTCAAATCCGACATACGACTATAGAAATTCTACACTCAATCCCAAAGGCCACATGCCTCAGAACGCTGCATAAAGCAGGGGATAGAGGGGTTTCAATCGCAAGAACGGCTTTTTTGTAGCACCGCTGACAGTTCCTCTATCACACTCAGCGGCAGCTTGCGAATATCCCGCGCCAGCCGATTGGCAAAAGCCGTATATTGCGGCGGCAGACCGACCGTGTCGATCGCCACCTTGGGGTCGGAGGAGCCGGCGAGAAAGAACAATTCCTCCGCCTCATCCCAGATGATGTTGAAATATCCGGCGATGCGCTGGAGGAGATCGAAGCTCGGTTTGCCGCGTTTGCCGTGCTCCAGCGCCGAGAGATAAGCGGGGGAAACGCCGATTGCCGCTGCCATCTCCTTCTGTGTCACGCCCTTGCGCTCACGAAGCAGCCGCACGGCTTCTGCAAAGGGCGTCATGATTTTTCACCCTTGCGGCGCGCCAAACGGACATAGAGAGCGCCATCGCCGCCGTGATTGGCGGATGCATCCTCATAGGATGAAATCAAGTATCGATATTCCGGTTTGGCGAACCACATGGGCACGGCCCTTTTCAGCGCACCATCGCTGCCGATGGAGCGACCCTTGCCGGTGATGACGAGCACGTGCCGAAGGCCCCGTTCGTGCGCCCGCAATAGAAAATCGAGCAGAACCGCATGGGCTTCGCTCTGAAACATGCCGTGCAGATCGATACGGCCTTCCAGCGGCAACCGCCCGCGCGTCAACTTGCGCTTAACCGGCTTTTCCATCGGTTGATGAATTTTTGGCTTCTTGTCCGGCGTAAAGGGCGAAACGTCCACCGGCTCCGCGAGCATCCTAGGGAAGACGGCGTTTGCCGTTTGCGGGACGACAGGTTCCGCCGCGGCTTCCTCGATATCGTCGAAAGCCAGCAAATCCTCCAGCCTGCCGGAGATGGGTCGGGCTGTTCTTGCGACCTTACCCCACAGAATGCGTTCTTCCTTGCCAAGCTTTCGACTGCCCTTCATCGCCGATACCTTTTCGCAGCAACATGCGGCAACAGCATATAGAAATCGGCGTCGTTGCGCACTGTGCCTGCAAGTTCTCCGGCTTCAAAACCCGAGCCGGTGAAAATGTCGCCGCGTGCCGGGCCAACGATGGCCGAGCCGGTATCGAGCGCCAGCATCAACCGCGCGAAGGGCGTGCCATTATCCAGGTGGGTCAATGACGGCGCATGGATAAAGAAGGGAAAACCGAAGGTGTGGATGAGCCTGTCCACCGCAAGCGCCCGCCCGGCGACCAGCGGCACCTTGGCGGCGGCGATAGGTCCCATATCCAGGCCGGCAACATCAGCCTCCCGGAAAAAAATATAGGAGCGATTATGACATAGCACCCCATCCACCTCATCCGGATGGTCGGCGAGCCATTTGCGAATTGTCTGCATCGAGATCGTTTTCGGATCCAGTTCCCCACGATCCAGAAGCAACCGACCGATCGGCGAAAACGGATGCCCGGCCTTAGCGGCATAGGTGATACGTTTCACCTCTCCATCAGGAAACAGAAGACGGGCAGCACCCTGAACGTGGACGAAAAACAGATCGACCTTCGATCTCGCCCAGGCAATCTCAAGCCCCCTGCCCTGCAGATATCCTTCGTCGATCGCGCGGCGATCGGGAAAATAGGAAATGCCGTCCTCGCCCTCTCTGCCAAAAGCATAGGACGGATCAAAACCGCTCGGGCGATTTTTGTCGTCGATATCCACCAGCTCCGGTGGGCGGCGGTAGACCGGATACTTCCAGACATCGTCGCGGACTGACGATACCTCAAGCTCCGGTTCATAAAAGGCAGTTACAAAACCGCGTTTTCCGCCGGGTGGTGAAATTTTGAAAGGTACACAACTCGTCTCGAAAAACCGGCGGGCCTGCTGGGGACTATCCGCTTGTTCCTCATCGGCCAGTTCCAGAAGCGAGGCCAGTTCGCCGGCGGTGAGACCCAGCGCGCCGGTCCTGTAGGGTTTTGAATTCCGAAGATGTGACAGGATCGTCCGCATCGCCGGAAACAGCTTACGCGGATCGTCGTCCTGCCATCCCGGCAGATCACCGAAAGAAACTTCTTCGAACGAAAAGGGCGTATTCATTGCTCGGATTCAGTGGCGATCAGCTTCCAGTTGGGATCGCGCGAGCGGACATCACGCGAGAAGGTCCAGATGTCGTCCACTTCCGCAACCGCATCGGGATCGCCGTCCACCAGCTTGCCATCCTTGTCATAGGTGGCCGAAATCAACTGGCTGACTATTCTGAGCGTGATCTGCTCTTCGGAATCGCGGATACCGGCCTGGGTGATATCGGCCTTCTCTATTCCCACGAAAGTGGACTTGACCACCTCGCCGCGACTTTCCCGCTCGGAAATGGCCGCCTCGAACCCGTCGAAAACTTCCTTCGACAGAAGGTTCTTCAGCGTCTTGCGGTCACCATCGGCAAAACCCATGACGATCATCTCATAGGCCATGCGGGCGCCGTTCAGGAATTCCTTGGGGCGGAAGGTCGGGTCCTTGGTCATCAGCTCGCGCAGGGATGTATTCAAGGCAGTATCGACGGGCGCCAGAGCATCCGCCTCGGCAAAGCGGTTTTCGTCCTCAGCCTCAGAGCGTTTGGGCAGGGTCACGACCTTGTTATCGTCCGTGACGGGGCCTTTCGCGACATCGCGCGGCGTATAAGGGTCGAATGGCGGCTTCTCATTGCCGGTTCGGCGACCAAGAACGCTGCGCAGCTGAAGAAAGATCAGCACCGCTGCAACGAGAAAAAACAATGTGATAAAGTCGCTAAAGCCCATCTTTTACCAAAACCGCCATTTAAATTCAAAAACCTGAACATCATATAGTCTGCATCTTATCATCATTCAAATGTGCAGATTCAATCATCGGTGTTCTCGGGAACCGGCAATCTGCCAGAGATGCACACGCAAGGCTAGAAGATGCGTTTTTCCTTTCTCCCCATGGTCATCCTGATGATGCCAATCCTGGAAATTGCCGGTTTCATCATCGTCGGCAAGACAATCGGTCTGTGGCTGACATTGGCGCTCGTCCTGTTCACGTCGTTTCTGGGGTTGCTGATCCTGCGGCTCGGCGGCATCGGCATGGTGAGAAATCTTCAGGCCGCAGGTCGTACCGGCGCCCAGCCTGCCGATGAGCTGGTCAATGGCGCCATGCGCGTCGTGGCGGGCATCCTGCTGATCATCCCGGGTTTCATCACCGATATCCTCGGTCTCCTGCTTCTGTCGAAAACGGTGAGACGTTTTTTCTGGAATATCCTCGGACCCCGCGTCGTCGTGGCCGGTTCTTTTCGCCAGTCGGGTCAACCCGGCGGCCAGACCGGGCCGCAACCCGGTGACTTTTCCGGGTTCAGCAATGGTCAGGGAAATAAGGGTAGCTCCAAGGTCGTGGACCTCGACGAAGAGGAGTTTCACCGCGAAGGGCCCAAGGATTCTCCCTGGTCCCAAAAGCCGGATGATCGCAACCTGCCCAAACCCTGAAGCACGGCAAAGGGTTAGAGAGCCGAGAGCACGAGGGTTGTAAGGCTCAAGTCGAAATGATAGACCGCCTTCCACGAAATCACGCCGCGAGGAAACGTAATGACCGCTGAAAATGGCGCACAGGGCGCAGTTAGTCCTTCCCTCAACATTCTTACCCAGTACATCAAGGATCTTTCTTTCGAAAATCCGGGTGCTCCTCGTTCGCTTCAGGCTCGTGACAATGCGCCGTCGATCAACATCAATGTCAATGTCAACGCAAACCCGATTTCGGGTTCGGATTTCGACGTTGTGCTGACGCTGAATGCCGAAGCCAAGGATGGCGACAAGGTTCTGTTTGCAGCCGAGCTGGTTTACGGCGGCGTGTTCCGCATTGCCGGTTTCCCGCAGGAACATATGCTGCCGGTGCTGTTCATTGAGTGCCCGCGTCTGCTGTTCCCCTTCGCACGCCAGATCATCGCCGATGTCACTCGCAATGGTGGCTTCCCGCCGCTGATGATCGATCCGATCGATTTCGCGCAGATGTTTTCGCAGCGCGTTGCCGAGGAACAGGCCAGAGCCAAGGTTCAGGCCGTACCGAACTGAATTGCACGCGACGCCGCTCTTTTTAGAGTTCAGACCAAACAAAACCCGGGTTCATCGCCCGGGTTTTTCATTTGACGGTTCTCGTCATTTTTCAACGGCGCATCTAAGCGCCAGCGCACTTAATTCTGGTAACGGTTCCAGATCGCCTTGTCGCCCATGCCGAGAACGAGCTTGCCGTGCGCCGCGATGGTCTCCGCATCCAGTCTTGATGGTAGAGGATGGGGCCTTTGCAACGGCTCATTCGGGACATCATCATCCTCGATAGTGACCGATTGCTGTTTGGAGCCGGAACCGAAACCGAGCGCTGTCTGGCGCCCACCAATCATTTCTATGTAGACTTCGGCGAGCAGTTCGGAGTCGAGAAGCGCGCCGTGTTTGGTGCGGTGGGAGTTGTCGATCCCGTAACGCCGGCAAAGTGCGTCGAGGGAATTCGGACCCATCGGGTGCTTGCGGCGTGCAAGCGAAAGCGTATCCGTCACCAATTCAGATGAGACCGGCGCAATGCCGAGGCGGGCAAATTCCGCATTGATAAAACCCATGTCGAATGTCGCATTATGCGCCACCCAGCGAGCACCTTCAAAAAATTCGCGGATTTCGTCGACGACTTCGGCGAATTTCGGCTTGTCTTTCAGGAAGTCGTCGGTGATGCCATGCACCGCAAGCGCGTCCGGGTGAACCTTGCGATCTTCCGGGTTGATATAAATATGCAACGTGCGGCCGGTCGGAAAATGGTTGTTGAGCTCGATTCCGCCGATTTCGATCACGCGGTCCAGTTTCGATTCAAGGCCTGTGGTTTCCGTATCGAAAATGATCTCACGCATTTTTCTCTCCGTTGCCCGAACCGGCACTTAGTCTCTGCAGAATTTCTCTTACCTGATCCCGCGCAGCTTCGACACCATTTCCGCTATCGATGATAAAATCGGCGCGTCGGCGCTTTTCGGCATCGGGCATCTGCCGGGCCAATATCAATTCCAATTTCTCTTCCGTCATGCCGGGACGGGACAAAACCCGCTGGCGCTGTATTTCCGGCGCGCAACTAACAACGACTACTTTATCGACCCTCGTTTCCGCGCCGGTTTCAAACAGTAGCGGGATATCGAGAACGGCGAAATTTTGATTTTCCTCTCTCGCCTTACGGAGAAAAGCTTCCTGTCTTTCACGAACAAGCGGATGGACGATTGCTTCCAGCTTGCTAAAATTAGCCGGATTCTCCCTGAGGATGTTACCGAGTTCAAGACGGTCGACCGTGCCGGAAATGGTCGTGCCCGGAAAGGCGGCTTCGATCATCGGCACGGCTTCTGCTGAATAGAGGTCGTGCACAACCGCATCAGAATCGAGAACCGGTATCCCTTCCGCGGCAAACAGTTTCGCCGTGGTCGTTTTTCCCATTCCGATCGAGCCGGTGAGACCGATGACGATCATCAATGTTTCTCCATATCCTCAATGATGAGGCAACGAAGAGTGTCATCAACTTCCGGCGTTTTGCCGAACCATTTTTTAAAGCCGGGTTTTGCCTGATGAAGGAGCATGCCAAGCCCATCGACCGTCGCAATACCCTGTGTCTGCGCCATCTGGAGGATGGGGGTTCTCAACGGCACATAGACGATATCGGTTACAACAGCACTTGCAGCGAGCGGCGAAAAATCAATCTCGGGCGCTTCCGTTCCGTCCATACCCAGCGATGTCGTGTTCACAAACAACCCGGCGTCCTGCATGACTTCATGAAGCGCGCCTTGAGGATGAGAAAAAACCCGTGCACCGAAACGGTCGGCCATTTCACGGGCACGTTCGACCGTGCGGTTCAGGACATGGATTTCGGCAATGCCGCGGTCCCGCAGCGACTGAACGACGGCCCTGCTTGCACCGCCGGCTCCGAACACGACCGCCCGGTCGGTTTTCTCCCATCCGGGATGGCGCTCATCGAGATTGGAAACGAAGCCATAGCCATCCGTGTTGGTGGCATGCAGCCTGCCCTCTTCCATCCAGACGGTATTGGCTGCACCCAGTTCCTCCGCCAGCTCGTCGGGACTATCCGCCAACTTAAAGGCCGCTTCCTTGTGCGGAATGGTGACATTGCCACCCACCGCTGCACCAGGTCGCTGTTCCTTTAGTGCCGTGATGAAATCGGGGAAGTCATCGGGGGCAACCTCAATGGCCTTATAGGAGCCGGGTATCCCGAATTTCTTCAGCCAGTAGGAATGGATGATCGGTGACCGGGAGTGCTTGATCGGATAACCGACAACGAAGGCGTTTATAGTTAATGTTTCACGTGAATCAGCCATCGATGACATCCATGTCGCGCAGTTTCATTAAGAGAGGCAGAAGCGGCAGGCCAAGAATGGTGAAATAATCCCCCTCTATCGAAGTAAATAGCTGGATTCCTTCGCCCTCGAGCTGATAGGCACCAACACTGCTCAAGGCCTTTTCACCCACGCGTTGCAGGTGGCGGGAGACGAATTCGGCGCTCAAATTTCGCACCGAAAGCTCGGCACTGGAAATCGTCTGCCATACGACATCACCGCCGCGGGCAAGAACGGCTGCACTGTTCAGGCGATGAACCTTGCCGGATAATGAGAGCAGATGTGCTTCGGCTTCGGCCATGTTTTTTGGCTTGTGGTACACCCGGGCACCGAGCGCCATCGTCTGGTCGCATCCAAGAACGAGTGCTTGCGGATGCAGGGCACTTACCGCGAGCGCCTTGGCCTTGGCCAGTTCCAGCGCAACCTCTTCCGGCTTTGCGCCATTTTTTTCCAGCTGCTCGTCGAGCGCGCGCTCGTCAATATCCGCCGGGATTGCCGAAAAGGTCAGCCCCGCATTACGCATCAACATCTGACGGGATGCGCTGGACGAGGCGAGGATCAACTCTTGTTTCATCGACTATCTGCTCCGAATGGTGCGATCCGGATTATCGTGTCCTCGGGCGAAGGGCAAGGATTGCCGCGGCCGTTTCCTCTATGGAGCGGCGTGTAACATCGATCAGCGGCCAATTGTTACGGGCACAGAGCGCACGCGCATATTTCAGCTCTTCCATGATGGTGGCGCGATCCGTGTAGCGTCCGCTGTCAAATCCGCCGGTCGTGCCGAGTTCCCGGTTTTCACGAACCTGGGATATGCGGTCCGATGTCGCGACGAGACCAACGATCAAAGGACGGGTGGCGGCATAAAGGCTTTCCGGCAACGGCACGTTTGGAACGACCGGTATATTGGCGGTCTTTATGCCTCTGTTGGCGAGATAGATGCTTGTCGGTGTTTTCGACGTTCGACTGATCCCAATGATGACGATATCGGCTTCGTCATAGCTTTCCGGCATTTGCCCGTCATCATGGTCCATCGCAAAATTGAGCGCTTCGATCCGCGCGAAATAATCCGCGTTCAGCGCGTGCTGCGCCCCGACCCGCCGTCTCGAAGGTGCGCCGAGATAGGTCTGGAAAATGCCGATGATCGGTTCGAGCACGTTGACACAGGGCACCCCGATCGCGTGACAGCGCAAATCCAGGAACTCGGCCAGCTGCTGATCCACGATCGTATAAAGAACGATGCCCGGTTCCTTGTCGATCAGATCCACCACCTGGGCGAGCTGCTTCTGGTTCCTGATCATCGGATAAACATGTTCCACCGGCATCGAAGCGTGGAACTGCGCCGAGACGGCACGACCGGCCGACATGAGAGTCTCTCCGGTTGAGTCCGAAATCAGGTGCAAATGGAAGAAACTTTTTTTGTTCTCCACGCTGTTTTTCTCTCGCTGTTGATAAACCGGGACAAACTTCCGAATTGTTCCGCGGGCCGAGCCGCCTCGTGGATAAAGTGGGTTTTTTCCACAATCCGCAAGTGGCGTCCTTGCTATCAGGCATGCCTGTGAATTGTCTGGAAACTCTGAACTTGTTCA
The DNA here is from genome assembly GCF_000381165.1 of Agrobacterium sp. 10MFCol1.1. Lineage (NCBI taxonomy): Bacteria > Pseudomonadati > Pseudomonadota > Alphaproteobacteria > Hyphomicrobiales > Rhizobiaceae > Agrobacterium > Agrobacterium sp. 10MFCol1.1. The sequence continues at coordinate 56,894 of NZ_KB906077.1, forward strand.
AAACTGTCCACAGATGATCCACAGGCAACGGCTTCAAAGGATATAACTTAAATCTCTGAAAATATTATATAAATATCTATTATCCAATTTATTGCCATGAAGCGATGAAATGCCGTGTTCAGGTATTGGCGCTTACACCCGACTGCGGCATATCGACTGGAAAGATTTTAATCCTTGCTACTCACCGACTCTAAGAAATAGAAAATCTTTTAAATCTCTTAGATTTTATTTTTTGGAAGTTGGGTGGCATGAGCGAGCGTAAGGTTTTAAAGGTGTTGAACGGGCAGACGGTCACACCTCCGCCCATATGGCTGATGCGGCAGGCAGGGCGTTACCTTCCGGAGTACAGGGAAACGCGAAAGAACGCCGGCAGTTTCCTCGATCTCTGTTATAATCCCGAACTGGCAACCGAAGTGACCCTTCAGCCCATTCGCCGGTTCGGTCTTGATGCAGCTATCCTCTTTTCCGATATTCTGGTGATACCGGATGGGTTTGATCGCAATGTTTCCTTCAGCGAGGGAAAGGGTCCGGCCATGGATCCGATCGACGCGGATGGCATCGACAGGCTGGATGCGAGCAATGTCATTGCGCATCTTTCGCCCGTTTTCGAAACCGTCTCACGCTTGCGCCAGACCTTACCGGATGAGACGACGCTTCTCGGTTTTTGTGGTGCGCCCTGGACGGTTGCAACCTACATGATTGCCGGCCACGGAACACCTGATCAGGCGCCGGCGCGCTTGTTCGGTTATCGGGAGCCGGCAGCCATGGAAAAGCTTCTTGCCTTGCTGGCTGAGGTTTCCGCCGACTACCTTGTGGCGCAGATTGATGCCGGGGCCGATGCGGTGCAGGTTTTCGACTCCTGGGCCGGGGTGCTTGGCGAGAAGGAATTCGAGGAATATGCGGTAAAACCCGTCGCCCGTATCATCGCTTCGGTGCGCGCTCGCCGCCCCTCCGCGAAGATCATCGCCTTTGCCAAGGGGGCCGGTTATCTTTTGAAGGATTATCGCCGCAAAACGGGCGCAGACGCCATCGGGCTCGACTGGTCGGTGCCACTCGGTTTCGCAAGGGACTTGCAGAAGGAAGGCCCGGTACAGGGCAATCTGGACCCCATGCTGATGGTGGCGGGTGGCAAGGCTCTGGAGGACGGTATCGACGCTGTGCTGCAGGCTCTGGGACAGGGCCCGCTGATCTTCAATCTCGGCCATGGCATCACGCCGCAGGCCGATCCTGAAAACGTTGCAAGGCTGGTGCAGCGGGTGCGTGCCGGCGGAGCCGGGGCATGAGCGGAGAGAAGCAGACCTCCGCCCGCTCAGGAAACAGGGCCGCCCTTCGCGCAGGTATGGCGCTTGGTGTCTTTGCCGCTTTTGTCGCGCTGTTGTTTTACGCCGATCCGGCCGATCTCTATCTGTGGATCAAGGCGCTTCATATCATCGCGGTGATTTCCTGGATGGCGGCGATTTTTTACCTGCCGCGCCTGTTCATTTACCACACCGATGCACCCACCGGTTCGCAGCAATCCGAAACCTTCAAGGTGATGGAACAGCGGTTGATCAAGGTCATCATGAACCCGGCGATGATGATCAGCTGGATATTAGGGCTTTATCTCGCATGGTCGGTTTATGGTTTTTCCGGCGGCTGGCTACATGCGAAAATCGCACTGGTGGTGCTACTAACCATCGCCCACGTCTATTTCACCCGCAGTGCCAAACGGTTCGCCCGGGATGAAAATATCAGGCCTGCCCGTCACTGGCGGTTGATGAACGAGGTTCCGACGGTACTGATGATCCTCATAGTCATACTTGTGGTTGTGAAACCCTTCGGTTAAGAGGTCGCAACGATAAATTTCGCGGAATTCGTGCTTTCCTCTTGCAGTAGCCCTATTCAATCGCTATTTTCGGACCACTCATCTCGTGGCATGTGAATTATTCAGTCATCTGCGGCTTCTCCCTCAGCATCTGATTCGCGAACACGCCCTCCCCCGACATTACATTATCAAACGGTCTTTCCTTCATGGCTGAAATGAAGCTTCAGGAACTTAAGAGCAAATCGCCTACCGACTTGCTAACTTTTGCTGAATCCCTGGAAGTTGAAAATGCGAGCACCATGCGCAAGCAGGAGCTTATGTTCGCAATCCTCAAGGTTCTCGCGAGCCAGGACATCGAAATTATCGGCGAAGGCGTCGTTGAAGTCCTGCAGGACGGTTTCGGTTTTCTACGGTCCGCAAATGCAAATTATCTGCCGGGTCCGGACGATATCTACATTTCGCCCTCGCAAATTCGCCGTTTCTCTCTGAAGACCGGCGATACTGTCGAGGGGCCGATCCGTGGACCCAAGGAAGGCGAACGTTATTTCGCGCTTCTCAAGGTCAACACGATCAATTTTGACGATCCTGAAAAGATCCGTCACAAGGTTCACTTCGATAACCTGACGCCGCTTTATCCGAATGAGCGGTTCAAGATGGAGCTGGAGCTTCCGACATCGAAGGATCTGTCGTCGCGTGTGATCGATCTGGTCGCGCCACTTGGCAAGGGCCAGCGTGGATTGATCGTCGCGCCGCCGCGTACCGGTAAAACTGTTCTCTTGCAGAACATCGCGCATTCCATCACGGCTAACCATCCAGAATGTTACCTGATCGTCCTTCTGATCGACGAACGTCCGGAAGAAGTCACCGACATGCAGCGCTCAGTCAAGGGTGAGGTGGTGTCGTCAACCTTCGACGAACCGGCTGTACGCCACGTCCAGGTGGCCGAAATGGTCATCGAAAAGGCGAAGCGCCTTGTCGAACATGGCCGCGACGTCGTCATCCTCCTCGATTCAATCACCCGCCTCGGCCGAGCTTATAACACGGTCGTTCCGTCTTCCGGCAAGGTCCTGACCGGTGGTGTGGATGCCAACGCGTTGCAGCGGCCGAAGCGTTTCTTCGGTGCCGCACGTAACATCGAAGAAGGTGGATCGCTGACGATTATCGCGACTGCGCTGATCGACACCGGCAGCCGCATGGACGAAGTCATCTTTGAAGAATTCAAGGGTACGGGTAACTCGGAAATCGTGCTTGACCGTAAGGTCGCTGACAAGCGTATCTTCCCGGCGCTCGATATTCTCAAGTCCGGTACACGTAAGGAAGACCTGCTCGTGCCGCGTCAGGATCTCCAGAAGATTTTCGTGCTTCGCCGCATTCTCGCGCCGATGGGAACGATGGATGCCATCGAGTTCCTGATCGACAAGTTGAAGCAGACCAAGACCAATTCGGATTTCTTCGAATCGATGAATACCTGATCCGGAGTTTTACCGGTTCCATCGACAAAGCTTTAAAGCCGCATCCGTTCATTCGGATGCGGCTTGACTGTTTTAACCGAGGTGAATGATGCCAGCTTCCGCCGATACCATTTATGCGCTCTCCAGTGGAGCATTGCCGGCCGGCGTCGCAATTATCAGGATCAGTGGGCCCGGCGCGTTCGAAGCCTTTGTCACTTTGACCGGTCGTGACCTTCCAGCACCGCGGCAGGCGGTTCTATGTTCGATTCGAAACCGAAACAATGAGATCATCGACCAGGCGCTGATGATTGTTTTCCCTGCACCAAATTCCTTTACGGGTGAGAACTGCATCGAAATCCACAGCCACGGCAGCCGTGCGGTTGTCGCATCAATTTTTGCCGAGCTCGAACTGCTCGAAGGATTTCGGCCTGCGGATGCCGGCGAGTTCTCCCGCCGTGCGTTTGAAAACGGCAAGATGGATCTTCTCGAAATTGAAGGTCTGGCGGATCTGCTGCAGGCTGAAACGGAGATGCAGCGGCGTCTGGCGGTTGAGCAGAGCACTGGTAAGCTGTCAGCGCTCTACGATGGCTGGGCAGGCCGGTTGACGCGTGCTCGCGCCCTGATCGAGGCAGAGCTGGATTTCGCCGACGAGGAAGATGTGCCGGATTCCGTTGCCGCGCAGGTGTGGGACGCGATGATGCAACTTCATAGTGAAATCATCAGCCATCTCCAGAACGGCGGAAGCAGCGAGATTATTCGTGACGGGTTCAAGGTGGCGCTGGTAGGGGAGCCTAACGCTGGCAAGTCCACGCTTCTTAATGCTCTGAGCGGCCGTGACGTTGCTATTGTCACTGACATTGCTGGTACGACCAGAGACGTGCTGAGCGTTGATATTAATCTCGACGGTTACCTGGTCCGCATATTCGATACGGCCGGAATTCGGGAGACGCAGGATGTGGTCGAAAAGGAAGGTGTGAGGCGGGCCGTTCTGACAGCGGAAACCGCGGATCTTATTTTGATATTGCAAGATAACGATTCGACTCCGAAACAATCCATCATTTCGCTGGAAAATGCTCGCCATTTGCATCTACGGACAAAAACCGCGATTTCCTCTTCTACAGTTGACGCTGTTTTTGATCTCGCCATCTCCGCCAGGGAAGGCACCGGTCTCGACGAATTGCGTTTATTGATCAAGCGAGAGATTGAAAGCAGGGTTGGTGTTGCGCAGACATTGGTCCCTGCCCGCGCCCGGCACAAAAAACGACTTGAAGAGACGCTGAACTATGTTAGTGATGCGCTCAATTCCGAGACCATGGACCTTGCGATAAGGTCGGAATATTTGAGACTCGCAGCAACATCGCTTGGACGCATTACTGGCCGCGTCGATGTCGAAGATTTGCTGGGCGTGATCTTCTCGGAATTCTGCATAGGAAAATGATTCACGTGAAACATTGGTGGCCAATACGGCAAAGCCGATGATTTGGGATAAGGCGCAGGGATATGCACCAGTCATTTGATGTCATTGTTATCGGTGGTGGACATGCCGGCAGCGAAGCTGCGGCCGCCGCTGCACGACATGGCGCTAAAACCGCTCTCGTTACCCATAAGCGAGAGACTATTGGGGTGATGTCCTGTAACCCGGCAATCGGTGGTCTCGGTAAAGGACACCTGGTCCGCGAAATTGATGCGCTGGACGGTTTGATGGGCCGGGTTGCTGATGCAGCGGGAATTCAATTCCGTATGCTCAATCGCAAAAAAGGCCCCGCCGTCCGCGGGCCGCGCACGCAGGCTGATCGGCGACTTTATCGCGAGGCCATGCAACGGGAAATCAATGCGATTGAAAACCTTAGCATTATTGAAGGTGATGCTTTCGATATTGAAATGGCGGATGATAAGGTCTGCGCCGTAATCATGGAAAACGGTAGCCGGATTCCTTGTGGTGCCGTTGTGTTGACGAGCGGCACTTTTCTACGCGGCCTTATTCATATCGGCTCCGAAAAGATTCCCGCAGGCCGGGTTGGTGAAAAACCGTCTCTTGGCCTTTCCGAAACGCTTGGCCGTCTGGGCCTTGCTATGGGCCGGCTGAAGACTGGCACCCCTGCCCGGCTTGATGGTCGCACGATCGATTGGAACGCTGTGGATCGGCAAGCGGCCGATGAAGATCCCGTTCCGTTCTCCTTTATGACGGATCGCATTGTCAATCCACAGATCGAATGCGGCGTAACCCGAACGACGCCGGCCGGACACAAGATCATTCAGGATAATATTCATCTGTCAGCGATGTATTCGGGACAGATCGAGGGTGTTGGTCCGCGCTATTGTCCGTCGATTGAAGACAAGATTACACGCTTCGGTGAACGGGACGGTCATCAGATATTTCTGGAACCAGAAGGCCTTGATGACCACACAATTTATCCAAATGGAATTTCGACGTCGCTTCCTGCCTCAGTTCAGGAGCAGTTTATCCGCACCATCCCCGGCCTTGAGCAAGTCAACATCATTCAGCCCGGCTACGCGATTGAATATGACTATGTCGATCCGCGTGAGCTGAAGCCTTCTCTGGAATGCCGGAAAATTCCGGGATTGTTCCTGGCAGGGCAGATCAATGGCACGACGGGTTATGAAGAGGCGGGCGCCCAGGGTCTGGTTGCCGGGTTGAATGCGTCGCTATATGCAGGCAATGCAGACCCTATTCATTTCAGTCGTACCGAATCCTATATCGGTGTGATGATCGACGATCTCACCTCCAAGGGTGTCAGCGAACCCTATCGAATGTTTACGTCGAGAGCCGAATATCGGCTTTCACTTCGCGTTGACAACGCTGATCTGCGACTTACGCCTGTCGGTCAGATGGCCGGTATTATCGGTCATGACCGCCAAAAACGCTTCACAGATTTTATCTCCGATCTGGATCGGGGTCGCGAGCTGATGAAGAGCATTTCCATCAGTCCCTCCCAGGCTGCTAAACAGGGATTGAAACTCAACCAGGACGGTCAACGTCGTTCGGTTTATGAAATGCTCGCCTACCCCGATATCACGATGGAAACTCTTACCACTCATTGGCCGGAGCTACGGGCGCTTAATACCAAGGTCGCTGAGGTTTTGGAAATCGAAGCGAGTTACGCTGTCTATATGCAGCGCCAAAGCGCGGATATTGTCGATATCAAGCGAGATGAAGAGAGAAAAATCCCCAATGATTTCGATTTTCAGTCTTTGTCCGGTCTCTCCAACGAACTGAAACAAAAGCTGGAAAAGGCACGTCCAGAGAACATTGCCCAGGCTGCGCGTGTTGACGGTATGACACCTGCTGCGATATCGCTGCTTCTCGCACTTCTGCGGAAAGGCTCCGCATCGGGAAGTGAAAAATTGCGCATGCACCAATAGCGAGTCGGACCATGAAGATAAACGGCCAGAGTGTTTCACGTGAAACACAGGAGAGGCTCGAGCATTTCGTCGAGCTTTTCAAGAAGTGGAACAAAACCACAAATCTGGTTGCGCCTTCGACTCTCGCTGAGCTCTGGAGCCGGCATGTCGCGGACAGTGCACAGATATTTCAGCTCGCCCCTCAACCGCAAAAATGGATTGATCTGGGAAGCGGCGGCGGTTTTCCGGGCGTCATTACAGCGATTTTTCTCGCGGAACTGGGTGATGGTTGGGTCGATCTGGTTGAGAGCAACAATAAAAAGGCTGCGTTTTTGCGAATTGCGCTGAAGGAAACCGGCGCAAGAGGCGCGGTTCATCCAGTCAGAATCGAAAAAGCGCCTGAAACCGTTGAAAATTGCCATGCGATTTCGGCGAGAGCCCTCGCCGAGATGAATTTACTTTTCGAATATATTCACCCGTGGGCGCAGAATAATCCAAATCTCAGGGCATATTTCAATAAAGGCAGGGATTATGAATCCGAACTGCAGAAAGCGCATGGCCGCTGGCAGTTTGATCTGATAAAACACCAGAGTGCCATTGAGGCAGATTCTGTTGTTCTTGAAATCAGTAACCTCACTAAGAGGCACTGACGAGCTGGTCAGGTGCGGTATGACTTCTGAAAAAAACCGGATTATCGCAGTCGCAAACCAGAAGGGTGGTGTTGGCAAAACAACGACGGCCATCAATCTGGCTACTGCATTGGCGGCTATTGGTGAGCGGGTGCTGATCATTGATCTTGATCCGCAGGGTAATGCCAGCACAGGATTGGGAATCGACCGCAAAGAGCGCAAGCTTTCTTCCTATGATCTTCTGGTGGGTGATCATAACGTTGCCGAAGTTGCGGTTCCGACAGCAGTTCCGAACCTCGATATCGTCCCGTCAACGATGGATCTTCTGGGCTTTGAGATGCAGGTTGCAAATGTTGCCAACCGCGTCTTTCTGTTGCGTACCGCCATGGAGACGCAGGAAGCCAGAGACTATTCCTATATTTTGGTAGATTGCCCGCCCTCTTTTAATCTTTTGACGATGAATGCCATGACCGCCGCCCATTCGGTGCTGGTACCGTTGCAGTGCGAGTTCTTTGCGCTGGAAGGCCTCAGCCAGCTGCTGGATACGGTTAGCCAGATACGCGGCTCCGTCAATCCGCAGCTTGATATTCAGGGTATCGTTCTCACGATGTTCGATGCGCGCAACAATCTTGCGCAGCAGGTGGTTTCCGATGTGCGGATGCATCTGGGAGAAAAGGTTTACCACACTCTCATTCCGCGCAATGTTCGGGTTTCCGAAGCGCCGTCTTATGGTAAACCGGCAATTCTTTATGATCTGAAATGCGCTGGCAGCCAGGCTTATTTGCAATTGGCGTCCGAAGTGATCCAGAGAGAGCGTCTGCGCAAGGCGGCCTGACGTTTTGCCGGACTATATGGAGTAATATCTTATGAGTGATGATCTTTCCAAGCGTCGACTCGGACGCGGTCTTGCGGCGTTGATCGGCGAAATGGATCAGCCTGTGCCGGTGGGTGAACCGCAGCGCGCCGTTAGTGCGGATCGCGCCATCCCGATCGAGTTCATCGCTCGCAGCCAGAGAAACCCACGTCGACACTTTGACGAAAATGAGTTGCAGGATCTTGCCTCATCCATTCGTCAGCACGGGATTGTTCAGCCTGTGGTCGTGCGAACGATTGGCGTCAACCGTTACGAGATAATCGCTGGTGAACGGCGCTGGCGCGCGGCGCAGCTGGCCGGTTTTACGGACGTTCCTGTCATCGTTCGGGATGTAGACGACCGCACGGCTCTGGAGCTGGCTATCGTCGAAAACGTCCAGCGTTCCGATCTCAATCCGCTTGAAGAAGCGATGGGCTATGAGCAGTTGATCGCCGAACATGGCTACACCCAGAACGACCTCGGTGAAATCATCGGCAAGAGCCGAAGCCATGTTGCTAACAGCCTTCGTCTTTTGAAACTTCCCGATCCGGTTCGGGACATGTTGGCGGACGGTTCGCTTTCCGCTGGCCATGCGCGCGCGCTTGTTTCCACTTCCGATCCGTCAGGTCTGGCTCGGACCATCGTTTCCAAGGGTCTTTCGGTGCGTGATGCCGAGCGCCTGGCGCAAAACGACATAAAGTCGCAGGGTGACGTCTTGGAGAAGCGGCCTTCGGCTGAGAAGGATTCCGATACGGTCGCGCTTGAACGCAGCCTGTCGGATGCTCTCGGTCTGGACGTGAAGATTAGCCACAAAGGCGGATCGGGACAAATCCGCATCGGATACCGCACGCTAGAGCAGCTGGAAGCCGTGTGCCGGCTTCTGGAGCAAAAATAAGCAAGTATCTGTTTTAATTGATAAAATACCCGCGTTTAGCGGGTATTTTTATGCCGTGGTGCTCAAAAGTCGATAGCGCGGCCGTTTATTTCGTAATCACCGAAACGAACAGGTTCCGCGCCGCCGCGACCGCCGGTTTCCTGCGGCAATTGAAGATCCGCCTGTTGTTTGCGCCGTTCTTCCGCTTCCTTCAACGCACGTTCAGCCGCCGGCGAAAGCCGCTTGAGCATTTCCGCGCCGTTGTCATTATCCGCATCCTGCATGAGTAATCCTCCCTATGACGGGATATTGAAATATGTTTGCCGTTCACCAGATTATATAAACAGATGGGCTTTATAAACCCCGGAATATTTCCTGAGTGGCAACAAGGAGAATTTGACATATGAACATGATGCGCACGGCAATGCTTCTGGCCTTCATGACGGCATTGTTCATGGGTGTCGGTTTTCTGATCGGCGGTAAGGGCGGCATGATGATTGCCTTGCTTATTGCCGCTGGTATGAATCTTTTCTCCTACTGGAATTCGGACAAGATGGTCCTGTCGGCCTATCGTGCACGCGAGATCGATGAGGCGAATGCGCCTGAATTTTTCCACATGATCCGCGATCTCTCGCATAATGCCGATCTTCCGATGCCCAAGGTTTATATTTATGACAGCCCGCAGCCGAACGCCTTCGCGACGGGAAGAAACCCGCAGAATGCCGCTGTCGCCGCCTCGACGGGCCTGCTAGAGCGCCTCACCCCTGAAGAGGTGGCTGGTGTCATGGCGCATGAGCTGGCCCATGTGCAGAACCGCGATACGCTGACGATGACTGTGACCGCGACGCTGGCAGGCGCCATCTCGATGCTCGGCAACTTCGCGTTTTTCTTTGGTGGCAATCGTGAAAACAACAATAATCCGCTGGGCTTTATCGGCGTACTGGTTGCGATGATCGTGGCGCCGCTCGCCGCGATGCTGGTGCAGATGGCCATTAGCCGTACCCGGGAATATTCTGCCGACCGACGGGGCGCGGAAATTTGCGGCAATCCGCTCTGGCTTGCTTCGGCACTGCAGAAAATTTCGGGCATGGCGCAGAGCATTCATAATGAGGATGCGGAGCGTAACCCGGCGACGGCGCATATGTTCATCATCAATCCCCTGTCCGGTGAGCGCATGGACAATCTGTTTTCTACGCATCCGAATACGGAAAACCGGGTGGCGGCACTTCACGCCATGGCGCAGGAGTTTTCCCCGCGAGGATCGACGCCAGCGCCATCGGGTGATAGACCTCAGCGCAAATCAGGCTCCGTTCCCAATACGGGCTGGGGACGAGGCAAAGAAAACGAGCGCAAGGGACCGTGGTCTTGACATCCGATACTCAAAATAAGCCGTCGCGGTCCAAAAAACCGGGACAGGACCATGCAAGGGGCCGCGAAGACGGCCCTTCGTCTTTCCAGGATAAACCCGGCCTTGCTGCACGCGTTGCCGCAACCCGCATTCTGGCGGCCGTTCTGGAAAAGAAAACCTCGCTGGACGGTATGCTGGACAGCGAAAACGGCAATCCCGTCTATCGCGCGCTATCCCTTGCGGACCGGGCGCTGGTGAGAGCGATCGTCAACAGCGCGCTTCGCCACCTTCCGCGTATCGAAGCCGCCTTGTCGATGCTGCTTGACGGACCGTTGCCGCAGGGCGCCCGGTCGCTTCATCACGTCCTTGTCGTTGGCGCAGCGCAAGTGCTTTACCTTGATGTCCCCGATCATTCTGCGGTCGATCTTGCCGTGGAACAGGCACACCGCGATCCGCGCAACAGGCGTTTTGCCAAGCTGGTGAATGCCGTCCTCAGGCGATTGGGCCGGGAAAAAGCAGAAATCGAAAAGGCGATCGCGGATGTGCCCGTGCTACCGGACTGGTTCTACGCTCGGCTTGTTTCGGCTTACGGAGATGAGGTTGCCAAACGGATTTCCGAAGCGCAGCTGACGCCCTCTTCCATCGATCTCACGGTGAAGACCGATCCGGCTGTCTGGGCGGAAAAGCTGGGCGGTACGGTTTTGCCGAATGGCAGTGTCCGTCTCGGTGAATTTGAAGGCCAGATTCCCGCTCTTGAAGGCTTTGCCGAGGGTGCGTGGTGGGTTCAGGATCTCGCGGCCAGCATGCCTGTGAAGCTGATGGGCGATATTTCCGGAAAACGTGTTGCCGATCTCTGTGCAGCTCCTGGCGGCAAGACTGCCCAGCTCGCGCTTGCCGGCGCGAAGGTGATTGCCCTGGACCAGTCCGGCAATCGTCTTCGCCGCCTCAGGGAAAATCTCGACCGGCTTGGTCTTCACGCCGAAACCGTTGAAGCCAATATGCTGAAGTACCAGCCGGAACAGCTTTTCGACGCCGTTCTTCTGGATGCCCCCTGCTCGTCTACCGGCACGTTGCGTAAACATCCCGATGTCTGCTGGACGAAGGACGAGAATGATATTGCCAAGCTTGCCGCTCTTCAGGGCCAGATGTTGCGACACGCGCTCACGCTGGTGGGAGCCGGCGGCATTGTGGTGTTTTCCAATTGCTCGCTCGATCCCTCTGAAGGGGAAGCGATGATTGCACAGGTCCTGGCGGAAAACCCGGACTTCGAGCGTGTTGCCGTTCGCAAGGACGATTGGCCAGGAATGGAAGCCGCCGTCACTGCTGAAGGCGATCTTCGTACAACGCCGGATATGTTCGGCGGCATCGACGGGTTTTTTAGTAGTGTCTTGCGTAAGAAGTAGAAAAAAGCCAAGCTTCCGCGAATCATTGGATAATTGCCGATACGTTCCGATCATCACGGTTCACTCATAAAAACAAAACATGTGAAACGGGAAACACAGCTTGTCAGGGTCCTTTGCAGGCAGCATCAATGCCGCCGGTCTTCTCTCGCGGATGGCGTATCGTCATCTGTGTGTGGGCCTCGCTCCTTTGCGCCTTCGCATATCCCGGTTTGCCAATCGCGTTCCCGATGGTCTGGTGGCGGCGCCGACTGATCTGAGGGCAATCGATCCGTATTTTGCCGAGGAATTGCTGCGGGGCCGGATTGCGCTCGCCGGCCGCGTCGTCGAAACCGGCGGTCTATCGCCATTTCAGGTGGACTATCCCTCGGTGGTTTTTGAAGAGCGGCTGCATGCATTCGGCTGGCTGCGGCATATCCGTTCCGACAGATCGAGTGAGGCCAGCAAGCGGGCGCGCCGTATCGTTGCCGAATGGATGACTATTCAAGGCAAGCGGGTTGCGGGGATCGCCTGGTCTCCGGAGATCGCGGCACAAAGGCTGATTGCCTGGCTGTCCCATTCTCCCGTCGTTTTACATGAGGCCGATGCGGGTTTTTATCGTCGTTTCCTGAAAAGTCTTGCGTTTCACGTGCGTTATCTCGACAGGATCGTCAAACATGCGCCGGATGGCGAAGCGAGGCTGCGGATCAGGATTGCGCTGGCCGTCGCGTCCATCGCCATGCCGACCCGCCTGTCCCATATTACTCGGCACGGAATGAAGCTGGCGCAGGAAATGGAACGCCAGATTCTTCCAGATGGCGGGCATGTTTCCCGCAATCCGAGGGTCATGCTGGATTTGCTGCTCGATCTTTTGCCGCTTAGGCAAAGCTACATCAATCTCGGTCACGATCTGCCCTCGGGGCTGGTGCCGGCGATTGACAGGATGTTTCCGGCCATCCGGTTTTTCCGCCACCAGGGCGGCGATCTGGCGCTGTTCAATGGCGCCACCGCCACGCTTGCCAATGAACTTGTGTCGGTACTTCGTTACGATGAGACAGCTGGCCGGCCGTCCAAAATGCTGCCGGATGTCAATTATCATCGTCTTGCAACCGATGAGACGGTCATCATCGTGGACACTGGTCATCCAGGCTCGGCGGAGCTTTCGCGTAACGCCCATTCGGGCTGCCTGTCCTTTGAGATGTCCTGTGGCAAGAGCCGGTTCATCGTCAATTCGGGCTTCCCGAAAAACGCAGCACCCGAATATCAGCGGGCGAGCCGCTCGACGGCGGCCCATTCAACGGTCACGCTCGCCGACACGTCCTCTTGCAGACTATCCCGCTCGAGACTGCTCGGGCCGATCATGGTTTCCGGTGTCAGTCAGGTGGAGAGCCGCCGCGGAACGGATGCAAATGGCAATGATGTCCTGTGGGCGTCGCATGACGGTTATTTGCAGAATTTCGGTTGCTATCACGATAGGGAAATTGAGCTTAATGTTGCCGGTACGAAGATAAAGGGCCGTGATCTGCTTCGGGCCGACGAGAATGTGGTGAAGGCGCAATTGCAATCCATATCGGCGGTATCGCGGTTCCATATCCACCCCCACATCCAGCTTTACCAACAGGACGAGGAGTCGGTTTATCTGGAGGCAGCGGATGGAACCACCTGGCTGTTTTCTGCGCCGGGACTGGAGCTTTTCGTGACCGAGGATGTTTTTATGGCGGATGCATCCGGCATGCGGCCTTCGCAGCAGATCGAGCTGCCGTTCAATCTGGCGAATACTCGGGAAATCCGCTGGATCATCGAACGCAAGGCGTAGAGGATTCCTGGCGAGTTTCAGGCAAAAACCGCCATAGTTTTCGCCGTTCCGCGTCCCCGCTGTTTATTAATATGGCAAGCTGTGTTAACGCGGCGGCAATTGCTGGATCAATCCCAGTCCAGCCTGTCCTCCCCGTTAAACGGAGTATGCCCGATGGCTGTCGTTTCCAAAAAAATCCCCGCTCCCGATAAAGTCAAAATCCGTACAGCCCTTCTTTCCGTTTCTGACAAGACGGACATTATCGAGCTGGCGACTGTCCTGTCCAAACTTGGCGTCAAGCTGCTGTCGACGGGTGGCACGGCAAAGGCCATCGCTGACGCGGGACTGCCGGTAACGGATGTTTCCGATGTGACCAATTTCCCGGAAATCATGGATGGTCGCGTCAAGACCCTGCATCCCAACGTGCATGGTGGACTTCTGGCTATCCGGGATGATGCTGATCACGTCGAGGCAATGAAGGCTCACGGTATCGAGGCGATCGATCTCTCCGTCATCAATCTCTATCCCTTCGAGGAGGTTCGCGCAAAGGGGGGCGACTACCCCACGACGGTCGAGAATATCGATATTGGCGGCCCGGCAATGATCCGCGCTTCGGCCAAGAACCACGCCTATGTCACTGTTGTCACCGATCCGTCCGACTATCCTGCGCTGGTGGAAGCCCTGCAGGCCGATGACGGTCAAACCTCCTACGCGCTGCGCCAGACCTTCGCCGCCAAGGCATATGCCCGCACTGCGGCTTATGATGCGGTGATTTCCAACTGGTTTGCTGAGGCGCTGGCTATCGAAACGCCGGATTATCGTGCCATCGGCGGTGCGCTGAAGGAAAAAATGCGTTACGGCGAGAACCCGCACCAGAGCGCCGGTTTTTACCTGACCGGCGAAAAGCGCCCCGGTGTTTCCACGGCGACGCTTCTTCAAGGCAAGCAGCTTTCCTATAACAACATCAATGATACGGATGCAGCCTACGAGCTGGTAGCGGAATTCCTGCCGGAAAATGCGCCGGCTGTAGCGATCATCAAACACGCCAACCCCTGTGGTGTTGCGACGGGTCCCACACTTGCAGAAGCCTACCGGCGCGCGCTGGCATGCGATTCCGTTTCGGCCTTTGGCGGCGTCATCGCCTTGAACCGCACGCTCGATGCGGAAACGGCAGAAGAGATCGTCAGGCTCTTCACCGAAGTCATCATTGCACCCGATGTGACGGAAGAGGCCAAGGCCATTATCGCCCGCAAGCCCAATCTGCGCCTGCTGGCAGCTGGTGGCCTGCCAGATCCGCGCGCGGCCGGCATTACGGCCAAGACGGTTTCCGGCGGTCTTCTGGTTCAGAGCCGTGACAACGGCATGGTAGAGGATCTGGAACTGAAGGTGGTCACCAAGCGTGTGCCGACACCTCAGGAACTTGAAGACATGAAGTTCGCCTTCAAGATTGCCAAGCACGTGAAGTCCAATGCGGTGATCTATGCCAAGGACGGCCAGACGGCAGGTATCGGCGCCGGACAGATGAGCCGGGTGGATTCCGCCCGTATCGCCGCCCAGAAGGCGGAAGATGCGGCCAAGGCACTCGGCCTTGCTGAGCCGCTGACGCGCGGCTCTGCTGTGGCTTCTGAAGCGTTTTATCCCTTCGCCGATGGTTTGCTTGCAGCTATTGCAGCAGGTGCCACCGCAGTCATTCAGCCTGGTGGTTCCATGCGCGACCAGGACGTGATAGATGCGGCCAATGAGCACAATGTGGCGATGGTCTTTACCGGCATGCGTCACTTCCGCCATTAAGCGGAAACGGCGCAGAGAATTTAAAAGGCCCGGAAAGTGATTTCCGGGCCTTTTGTTTCACGTGGGACAGTCCGATGCACATATTGGAAGCGGGTCAGGTAACCGCGCCCACCTGCCACGGCACAAATTCATTGTCGCCGTAGTCGTAAATCTCGCTGACGGTTTTGTCTCCTGAAGCGACTGCAAGAATGTGCTCGAAAATTCGTTTGCCGGATTCCTCGATGGTTTCCGCGCCGGTAACGATCTCGCCGCAGTTGAGGTCCATGTCTTCCTTCATGTGCTCGTACATTTCGGAATTGGTGGCGATCTTGATGCAGGGTGCCGGCTTGAATCCCGATACGGAGCCGCGGCCGGTGGTGAAACAGATGACGTTACAGCCACCGGCGACCTGGCCTGTGACGGCAACAGGATCGTAACCGGGCGTATCCAT
The DNA here is from genome assembly GCF_000381165.1 of Agrobacterium sp. 10MFCol1.1. Taxonomy (NCBI): domain Bacteria; kingdom Pseudomonadati; phylum Pseudomonadota; class Alphaproteobacteria; order Hyphomicrobiales; family Rhizobiaceae; genus Agrobacterium; species Agrobacterium sp. 10MFCol1.1. Next base: position 72,611 of record NZ_KB906077.1, read on the forward strand.
GAAGACGAAGCCCTGTTCAGTAACGGTTTCCGCGAATTCGTAGACCGCCTTCAGTGGCATGGAGCCACCTTTGGCCACTGCGCCCAGCGATTTTTCCAGAATGGTGGTCAGTCCACCAAGCTTGTTGCCGTGGGATGGGTTGTTGTTCAGCTCATCGCCGTTGCGAGCGGTATAATCCCGCCACCAGTCGATGCGCTGCAAAAGCTTTTCGGCGACCGCAGGCGTGACGGCACGCTTCGTCAGCAGGTGTTCAGCGCCGTAAATCTCCGGCGTTTCGGCAAGAACCGTTGTGCCACCGTTGCGGACGATGAGATCTGATGCATATCCCAGGGCCGGGTTTGCCGATATTCCGGAGTAACCATCCGAACCGCCGCATTCCAGCGCGACCTTCAGTTTTGAAAGCGGCTGTTCAGTGCGCTGGGCAGCATTGACCATTGGCAGCATCGCCTTGATCTCGGCAATGGCGGCATCAATCGTTTTGCGTGTGCCGCCGTGCTGCTGGATCGTCATGGTGCGCAGCCGTTCGCCCTCCTCCATCTTGTAATGTTCGAGGATGGGGCCGATCTGGTTGGTCTCACAGCCGAGGCCGATCAGCAGAATACCGCCGAAATTCGGGTGGCGGGCATAACCCTGAATGGTGCGGATCAGAAGACGATAACCTTCCGATTTCGTATTGAGCGCGCAGCCGCCGCCATGGGTCAGTGCCACAACGCCGTCGACATTGTCGAACCCTTCAAGGCCGCCCTGCTTGTTGAAATAATCGGCGATGTAACGCGACACGGTGGCGGAACAGTTCACGGATGCGATGACGCCGATGTAGTTGCGTGTGCCAACGCCACCGAGACCCCGGTCAAAACCCTTGAAGGTCCGGCGCTCGCCCTCGGGCAGCATGCCTTTTTCCTCGATATCGACACTGAACTGATGCGTGTGTTCGGAAGGCACCATGGCGAGATTGTGCAGATGCACATGCCGGCCAGGCTCGATATCCTGTGTCGCGATGCCGATCACCTGTCCGTATTTCAGGACCTCGTCTCCGGATCTGATAAACGTCAGGGCCACCTTGTGGCCGCGTCCGATCAGCTCCCGGGCTGTCAGATCGCCTCTGCCCGTCGCACCACCGGCCGGTATCGACCGGCGTGCCACCGCGACATTGTCGTTGGCGTTCAGCAAAATGGTTGCCTCGGAATTCTCACTCACGGGTTTTTCTCCTCCCCGGTACATTGCCTGCTATGTTTTGAATTCAGCCGTCTACCCAGCGTCTCTTGGAACCTTCCAGATGGGTATGCATGGCCGCCTGCGCCAGCAGCGGATCTTTCAACTCCAGGGCCGCCAAAATCGCCTCGTGCTCCTGAAGGGCGTGGGTCCAGGTATCGCGATCCTCAAATTTCACACGCAGTTGTGCCGAAATCGGGCTGTGGCGCTCATCGAAGAGGTTTGCCACCAGCCGGGCCAGAACGCTGTTACCGGATTGTTCGGCAATGGTGACGTGGAAAAGCCGGTCCTGATCGAGAGGTTTGCGCGCGGCCTCTATTTCCTGCTGCATCGTGTTGAGAATCTGGCGAAGGTTTGCAATCGTTTCATCGGTCATGCGGCTCGCCGCCAGTACGATTGTCGCGCCTTCCAGCGCTGCGCGCGCCTGCATCAGTTCGGAAGGGCTGTCGCCCAAGGATTTGGTGTTGTGGGTTGTCTGAAGGGCCTCGGTGGACACATAGACACCGGAACCCATGCGGATTTCGACTGTGTTGTCGATTTCAAGCGCAATCAGTGCCTCGCGCAGTGATGGTCTCGAAACCCCGAGCTTCTGTGCCAGTTCCCGTTCGGCGGGAAGTCGTGTTCCAGGCAGAAACTCTCCCAGATCGATCAGCTCGCGTATCTGGTCCGCAATCTGCTGATAAAGCCTGCGTGGTTCCGCTATTTTGGCCTGACCATTCATGTGTTTTCTGACGAACCTTGTCTGTTATCTGAATTTGGCCTTACCGTAGCGCCAAGCGCATCAATACGCAAGAAATTACTTAAATACATGAATTTACGATATTATTTCAATAATTCTTTTGAGATGATTTTGCGTGTACCAGACGCGGGATTCAAATTTTGGGCTAATTGGCTTGACCATTTTAAAAAAGCGGCCTAACCATTTGGCTCATTATTGCCCCCGGTGGAGCGGGGAGCGCGGGTGGAGGTTTCTTGATGTCGCAGGGCGCATCGACAATTCGAGGCGATTTTTCGCCTGAGGAGACGGCGCGCGGCCTTGGTTCAGGCCTCCTGCGTCTCGAAAACATCAGCAAGGAATTTCCGGGCGTCAAAGCGTTGTCGAATGTGCATTTCGACTTGCGCAGCGGCGAGGTTCACGCTGTTTGCGGCGAAAACGGTGCCGGAAAATCCACCCTGATGAAAATCATCAGCGGCGTTTACCAGCCAAGCGACGGAACCATCCTGCACAAGGGCGTCAAAGTGCAATATGCATCGCCGCTGGAATCCGAAGCCGCCGGCATCGCCATCATCCATCAGGAACTCAACCTCGTTCCGCATCTTTCCGTTGCCGAGAACATCTATCTCGCCCGCGAGCCGCGCCGTGGTTTCCTCGTCGACCGCAAGAAACTGCGGCTTGATGCAAAGCGCTGTCTCGATAGGCTGGGCGTCGATATCGACCCTGACCAGATTGTCCGAGGCCTCTCGGTCGCTCAATGTCAGATGGTGGAAATTGCCAAAGCGCTTTCCCTGGATGCCGAAGTCCTCATCATGGATGAGCCGACCTCCTCGCTGACCGAGCAGGAAACGCGGCTATTGTTCAAGGTGATCCGAGATCTCAAGGCTTCTGGCGTCGGCATCGTCTATATTTCCCACCGGCTCGATGAAATGGCCGAAATCGTCGACCGCGTGACGGTTTTGCGGGACGGGCGTTATATTTCGACCGACGATTTTGCATCGATCACCGTTGACGATATCGTCACGCGCATGGTCGGGCGTTCGCTGGAGGAGAAGTTCCCGGAACGCACGTCGCGCCCTACGGATGATGTTATTTTCTCGGTGGAAGGGCTGACGCGCAAGGGTGTGTTCCACGATGTCGGTTTCTCGCTGCGGCGCGGTGAGATTCTCGGCTTTGCCGGACTGATGGGTGCGGGTCGCACGGAAGTCGCACGGGCGATCTTCGGTGCCGATCCTCTGGATGCTGGCAAGGTCGTTTTCAACGGGCGGGAGCTTTCCATCAGTTCCCCGCGAGATGCCATCGAAGAGGGTATCGCCTATCTGTCCGAAGACCGCAAAAGCGATGGTCTTGCGATCAAGATGTCGGTTGCGGCCAATACGACGCTTGCCAATATCGGTGAGGTCTCCAACCGCTTCGGGCTGATTGACTTCAAGAAGCACGACGATGTCGCCAGACGTTACGTCGATCTCCTGAACATCCGTACCCCTTCGATCGAACAGACGGTGCGGCTGCTTTCAGGTGGCAATCAGCAGAAAATCATCATTGGCAAATGGCTGTTCCGGCAGTCGCGCGTGCTGTTTTTCGACGAGCCGACGCGCGGCATCGATGTCGGCGCAAAATTCGCGATCTACAAGATCATGGACGAGCTGGCTGCACAGGGCATCGGCGTCATTCTCATCAGTTCGGAACTGCCGGAAATTCTGGGACTGACGGATCGTATCGCCGTTTTCCACCAGGGCCGGATCACGGGCGTGCTTGAGACCGCCAAGACCAATCAGGAAGAAATCATGCGGTACGCGTCCGGTTACGGCCGGGCCGCGCAGTGAGGAACGACATGGCTAATATTGCAGAACCCAAGAAGAGCTTCGCTTTCAGCGACCGCCAGAAGGACATCATCCAGAAGTTTGCGGCTCTTGGCAGTCTCGTTGTGCTGGTTATGGTGTTTTCCGCCACCAGCAGCGCCTTCTTCTCCGTCAACAATGCCATGACCATTGCGCTTCAGGTGACCTCCATCGCCCTTCTCGGCATTGGTGCGACCTGCGTCATCATCACCGGCGGCATCGATCTTTCCGTTGGTTCGGTGCTTGCTCTGGCCGGGGTCGTTGCCGCGCTTGCGGTGAAGGAGTTGGGTATGCCGGTGCCGGTCGGCATGCTGCTTGGCATTCTGACGGGGTCGCTTTGCGGTCTCATCAATGGCCTCATGGTCACGCGCTTCAAGCTGCCACCGTTTATCGCGACACTCGGCATGATGTTGATCGCCCGTGGCGTGGCACTGCAGATCACCGGTGCGCGAGCGGTTTCCGGCCTCGGCGAATCCTTCGGTGAACTCGGCAACGGCGCCCTCTTCCGCATCGTCAATATTGGTGATGACGGTTTTCCAAACGTGGTGTTTCCGGGCATTCCCTACCCCGTCATCCTGATGGTGGTGATTGCGCTGGCTGTTTCCTTCATGCTCAACCGCTCCATCCTTGGCCGTCACATCTATGCCGTCGGTTCGAATGCGGATGCTGCGCGTCTGTCCGGCGTAAACGTCGCACGCGTCACCAATTTCACCTACATCTTGTCCGGTACGCTCGCCGGGTTGACCGGTTGCGTGCTGATGTCGCGCCTAGTCACAGCCCAGCCGAATGAGGGCGTGATGTATGAGCTGGACGCCATTGCCAGCGCCGTTATCGGCGGCACATCGCTCATCGGCGGCGTGGGTACGATTTCCGGCACGGCAATCGGCGCCTTCGTCATCGGCATCCTGCGCAACGGTCTCAATATGAATGGCGTGTCCGCCTTCACGCAACAGATCATCATCGGTCTTGTCATTCTGGTCACCGTCTGGATCGACCAGCTGCGCAACCGCCGCTGATACAGGGCTGCGGACCCTATCCGCAAACAAGATCGGCACGGGAGGCCCGGTATGCCGACATCACGGAGGAAGAAATGAACAAGCTTACGACCGCCCTTCTGACATCCGCAATCGCGCTGTGGAGCGTCTCCACCGTGCAGGCCGGCGAAATCGCCGTCATCGTCAAGACCGTCAACTCCACCTTCTGGCAGAACGTTCAGAAGGGCGCCGATGCGGCGATGAAGGACTCTGCCGGCAACACCATGACCTTCCAGGGTCCGGCTTCTGAATCGGCCATCGCCGATCAGGTCAACATGGTTGAAAACGCTGTAAACCGTAAGGTTTCGGGTATCGTTCTTGCTCCTTCCGATCCTGATGCGCTGGTTCCGGCTGTCAAGAAAGCCTGGGAAGCCCGCATTCCCGTGGTTCTGATCGACTCACAGCTCGCCAAGGGTTCCGAGCAATATTATCAGTCCTTCCTGGCGACCGATAACAAGAAAGCCGGCGAACTGGCTGCTCAGGCGCTGATCGACAAGGTTGGCAAGGAAGGCAAGATCGCCGTGATGTCCTACGTCGCCGGTGCCGGTTCGGAAATCGGACGCGTTGGCGGTTTCACCGACTATATCCAGATGCATTCCAACCTTAAGATCGTAGGTCCGTTCTATTCGCAGTCGCAGATGGCGACGGCGCTGAACCAGACAACCGACGTTCTGGCCGCCAATTCCGATCTCAAGGGCATCTTCGGCGCCAACGAACCCACCGCAATCGGCGTAGGCCGCGCGCTCGCCCAGGCCGGTAAGGCAGGCAAGGTTGTCGGCATCGGCTTTGACGGTAACCAGGACCTTCAGGGCTTCGTCAAGGACGGCACGCTGGCCGGCATCGTCGTTCAGGGTTCGTATCAGATGGGCGAAAAGGGCATCCAGACCGTTTCCAAGCTCATCAGCAAGGAAAAGGTCGAAAAGTTCGTCGACACCGGCGTTGTTGTTGTCACCAAGGACAATATCGAGAAGCCGGAAGCCAAGAACGTTCTTTATTAAGGCATGACGGCGCGCCGCTCTTTGAGCGGCGCGCCTCACAAATTTCAGAAGCGGGATTTCAGTCAATACCGCATACGGTTTTCAACATCCGCTCTACCGAAAAATTCAGGAAGCCCTTGCGATGAAAGTCTCCGATACACGTAAATTGCCGCGCCGTGCCGTTGAAGTCACGGTCATGGGCCTTGGTTGCGCGCAGATGGGTAATCTCTACCGCGTTACGCCCTACGAGGAATCCAAAGGCGCGTTTGACAAGGCATGGGAAAGCGGCATTCGCTATTTCGATACCGCACCTTTTTACGGTTACACGCGTTCGGAGCGTCGTCTTGGAACCATGGTGACGGAGCATGACCGAAGCGAATACACCCTCTCCACCAAGGTCGGTCGCCTCATGGTTCCCGATGAAACTGTGGGCCCGGAAGAGGACGCCTACATTGCGCCGCTGCCTTTCCGCCCGGTCTATGATTATTCCTATGACGGTATTCTGCGCTCCTTCGAAGCGAGCCAGCAGCGGCTCGGCGTTCTGAAGCCGGATATTCTCTATGTGCACGATATCGGCTCTTTCACGCATGGCGAAAAGCACCAGCACTACTGGGAGCAGCTGACCACCGGCGGCGGCTTCCGGGCACTCGGCAAGCTGCGCGAAGAAGGGTCGACGGGTGCTATCGGCCTCGGCGTCAACGAGTGGGAAATCGTCGGCGACGCCATGGATGTTTTCGACATCGACGTTGCCATGCTTGCCGGCCGTTATACGCTTCTGGAGCAGCAGAGCCTTGCCTTCATGAACCGCTGCGCGGAAACCGGCGTTGCGATCGTGGTCGCCGGTGCTTTCAATTCAGGCATTCTGGCAGGCAACCGCAAATTCAACTATGCCGATGCGCCTGCCGACATCATCACGCGGGTGGATGCGCTTCAGGGCGTTTGTGACGACGTTGGTGTTTCTTTGCAGGCGGCTGCGCTGCAGTTTCCGCTCGGGCATCCGGCTTCGGTCACGGTCGTATCCGGCGCGCGCAATGCGCAGCAACTTGCCGCAAACATCGAATGGTTCGAACAGGTTGTTCCGGACGAATTCTGGTCGGAGCTGCAAAAGCGTGGCCTGATTTCCGAAGGCGCACCTGTGCCTGGCACAAAGGCCTGAAGCGATGATCATCGATGCCCACCAGCATTTCTGGCTGATGAAGGATCGTGCCGGGCAATGGCCGCCACCGTCTCTGGCTGCCATCTACCGGGATTTTCTTCCGCAGGATCTGTCTCCTCTGCTGGCAAAGGCCGGAGTTTCCGGAACGGTGCTGGTGCAGACGATGGAAAGTGCGGCCGATACGGATTTCATGCTCGATCTGGCTGGAAGCACCGATTTCATCAAGGGCGTTGTCGGCTGGGTGGACATGAAGTCCGCGGATGCTGCGGCGGAAATCGCTCGGCGGGCAAAACATCCGGCCTTCAAGGGCGTACGGCCGATGCTGCAAGGCATGGATGATATGACCTGGATCGACGATCCCGCGCTCGATGCCGCCGTGGATGCGCTGGTGAAACATGCACTGGTGTTCGATGCGCTGGTCCTGCCGCCGCATCTGTCGCATCTTCTCGCCTTCGCGCGCCGCCATCCGCAATTGCCTGTTGTCATCGATCACGGGGCGAAGCCGCTTATCGCCACGGGCCAATATGGCGACTGGCGCAGGGACATGGCAGCTTTGGCGGCCCTTCCCAACCTCCATTGCAAGCTGTCCGGCCTTTTGACCGAGCGTGGCGAGCAGAGACCGGAAGCCGTCCGGCCCTATGCCGAAACCATTCTGGAACTGTTCGGCGGCGAACGCGTGATCTTCGGCAGCGACTGGCCGGTATTGCGGCTGGCTGGCGACTATCAGGAATGGCTGGACTTCTGCCGCGAAATCGTGCCTGAGCACGAGCATGCGGCCGTCTTTGGCGGCAACGCCGTTCGTTTTTATTCCCTTCCCAACAGGTGATGCATGCTGGCGATTTTCTGCGAGACCCCCGGTCAACTTGTCCCCAAGGAACTACCAAAGCCGGCCCGTGGCGAAGGTGAAGTGCTGGTGCGTATTCGTCGCATTGGTGTCTGCGGCACGGACCTGCATATTTTCACCGGTAATCAGCCTTATCTTTCCTATCCGCGCATCATGGGCCACGAGCTTTCCGGCACGGTGGAAGAGGCGCCGGAAGGCAGCCATCTTTCGGCGGGCGATGTCGTTACCGTCATACCCTATATTTCCTGTGGTGAGTGCAGCGCCTGCCGTAAAGGAAAGAGCAATTGCTGCCGCAACATCGGTGTGCTTGGCGTTCATCGCGATGGCGGCATGGTCGAATATCTGAGCGTTCCGCAGCAATTCGTGCTGAAGGCGGAGGGCTTGAGCCTCGATCAGGCGGCAATGACCGAATTTCTGGCGATTGGCGCGCATGCCGTGCGTCGTGGGTCGGTGGAAAAGGGTCAGAAGGTCCTGATCGTCGGTGCCGGTCCGATCGGCATGGCGGTTGCGGTTTTCGCCGTTCTCGATGGCGGTGAGGTGACGATGATTGACGGGCGCACCGACCGGCTGGATTTCTGCAAGGACCATCTCGGCGTTGCCCATACGGTGACGCTTGGCGAGGGCGACAAGGATCGTCTGTCGGATATCACCGGCGGCGATTTCTTCGATGCCGTTTTTGATGCGACCGGTAATCCTAAAGCCATGGAGCGCGGCTTTTCCTTCGTCGGCCACGGTGGTTCCTATGTGCTGGTTTCCATCGTTGCCAGCGATATCTCCTTCAACGATCCGGAGTTTCACAAGCGCGAAACCACGCTGCTCGGCAGCCGCAATGCCACGCCGGAGGATTTCGAGCGGGTGTTGCAGGCGCTGCGGGAAGGCAAGGTACCGGAGGCACTCATCACTCACCGCATGACACTTGCCGAGGTGCCTTCCAAATTCGCCGGGCTGACTGATCCGAAAGCCGGAGTCATCAAGGGCATGGTGGAGGTCGCATGACGACCGACACACCCATCCTGCAATTCGGTACCAGCCGCTTTCTTCTGGCCCATGCGGATTTGTTCATTTCGCAGGCGCTGGAAAAAGGCGAGGCTCTCGGGCGCATCGCAATCGTCCAGACGACCGGCAATGCGGAGAGCCTGAAGCGTGTGGCAGCATTGAACGATGGCGCGCCCTATCCGGTGCGCATTCGCGGCATTCGCGACGGGCAAGAGGTGGATGAGGAAATTCCAGGTAAGGCTGTCGCGCGCGCGCTGACGGCGGCGGCCGACTGGGCCGAGGTGCGGCGCATCGCCTGCGGGGCAGGGGTCATTCTGTCCAATACGGGTGACCGCGGTTATGAGCTGGATTCGTTCGACGGTCCGGGTATTGCCGACGACTTCACGCTTGTACCAAAGAGTTTTCCGGCAAAGCTCTGCGTGTTGCTGCTGGAACGTTTTAAGACCAATCCGGAAGCCCCTGTATCGATCTTTCCTTGTGAGCTTGTTCCGCGCAACGGCGACCGGTTGAAAGAGGTTGTTCGCCAGCTTGCCGACGAATGGCAGCTGCCGGCGGGTTTCGGCTTCTACCTGAATGAGAAATGCCGTTTTGCCAACAGCCTTGTAGACCGCATCGTTTCCGAGCCGATCGATCCGGTTGGCGCAGTTGCCGAGCCCTATGCGCTTTGGGCAATCGAGAAGCAGGAGGGCCTTGTTCTGCCCTGCACCCACCCTGCGGTGGTGCTGACTGATGATCTCGACCGCTATGAAAAGCTGAAGTTGTTCCTGCTCAATCTTGGCCATTCCTATCTGGCGGAGCGATGGTTGCGGGATGCCCGTGCGAAAAACGAGACCGTGCGGCAGGCAATGGCCGACGATGCGCTTTCGGGAGATCTGGAAACGCTCTGGCGGGACGAGGTTCTGCCGGTCTTTGCCGCAGAAAGCATGGGAGAAGAAGCGCAAGCCTATATCCGTGCTGTGCGGGAGCGTTTCCTGAACCCCTTTCTCGCCCACCGGCTCGCGGACATTTCCGGCAATCACGATGAAAAGAAACGCCGTCGTTTTGTGCCGGTCATCGCTGCGGCGGAACGTCTGGGGTTAAACGTGCCGCAGCGGAAACTGCGTGCGGCGCTCGCCACCATCAAGCAATAACGGAGTTTTGTATGCAGCGCATGGGAATGGTCATCGGCGTCAAACCGGACATGATTGCGGAATATAGAAGACTGCACGCCGCCGTCTGGCCCGAAATTCTGGCGCTCATCAGCGATTGCAACATCCGCAACTACACGATCTTCCTGCGCGAACCGGAAAATCTGCTGTTCGGATATTGGGAATATCACGGCACCGATTTCAGCGCCGATATGGCGAAGATGGCGGCAAGCCCAAAGAACCAGGAATGGTGGTCTTTCACCATTCCCTGCCAGCAACCACTCGAAAGCCGCAAGGAAGGCGAGTGGTGGGCAATGATGGAAGAAACCTTCCACCACGACTGAACGATTTCCTTTGACACTGACCGCGAGTGAACGGCCATGACCAAAATTACTGATCTGCGAGTTTTCGACCTGCGTTTTCCGACCTCCCAGAGCCTTGATGGTTCGGATGCGATGAACCCCGACCCGGATTATTCGGCGGCTTATGTCATTCTCGACACCGATGAACCGGAACTGAAAGGCCACGGGCTGACCTTCACCATTGGCCGCGGTAATGAGATTTGCTGCATGGCCATCAAGGCGATGCGCCATCTGGTGGTCGGAACCGATCTGGCGACGGTGACCGAGAACCCCGGCAAATACTGGCGCCACCTGACTGGTGATAGCCAGCTGCGCTGGATCGGCCCGGACAAGGGCGCGATGCATCTCGCCACCGGCGCCGTCGTCAATGCTGTCTGGGATTTGCTGGCCAAAAAGGCGGGCAAACCCGTCTGGCAGCTTGTTGCCGATATGAGCCCTGAAGAAATCGCCGATATCGTCGATTACCGTTATCTGACTGACGTGCTGACGAAGGACGATGCGCTTGCGATCCTCAAAAAAGCCGAAAGCGGCAAAAAGGAACGTATCGAGACGCTGAAGAACGAAGGCTACGCCTGCTACACCACATCAGCCGGCTGGCTCGGTTATGACGACGCCAAGCTGCGCCGGCTTTGCCAGGAAGCGATCGATGCCGGTTTCAACCATGTAAAGATGAAGGTTGGCCGTGATCTCGAAGACGATATCCGCCGCCTCACCATCGCCCGCGAGGTGATCGGGCCCGACCGTTATCTGATGATCGACGCCAACCAGGTGTGGGAAGTGGATCAGGCGATTGAATGGGTCAAGCAACTTGCCTTCGCCAAGCCCTTCTTCATTGAAGAGCCGACCAGCCCGGACGATGTCGCCGGCCATCGCAAGATCCGTGCAGCCATCGGCTCCGTGAAGGTGGCAACCGGCGAAATGTGCCAGAACCGTATCATGTTCAAGCAGTTCATCGCCGAAGGTGCAATCGACGTCGTGCAGATCGACAGCTGCCGCATGGGTGGTCTCAACGAGGTGCTGGCGGTTCTGTTGATTGCTGCCAAATACAATTTGCCGGTCTGGCCGCATGCCGGTGGCGTCGGCCTTTGCGAATATGTGCAGCATCTGTCGATGATCGACTATCTCGTGGTTTCCGGCACCAAGGAAGGCCGCGTGATCGAATATGTCGACCATCTGCACGAGCATTTCATCGAACCCTGCGATATTCGCAATGCCGCGTACATGCCGCCGAAGCTGCCCGGTTTCTCCATTGAAATGAAGCCGGATTCTATTGCGACCTACACGTTCAAGGGATGATTGAAGGATAACAGCGCTTCCGTGAGGCGCTGCCACTCCGCTTCGCTGCCGGGAAGGCCGAAACGCATGTCGTTCGGCCTTTCATCAAAAATGCGCACCAGAATGCCGTGCAGGCCAAGGTGATCGAACAGTTCTTTGGCCCGGTGGTCCCGCACCAGGGTAAACAGGGACGTACCGCCGGCAATCTTCAGGCCCGCTTTTTCCAGCAATTCACTCATACGCTGTGCTTCTGCCGCAAGCCGGAGGCGCATGGATGATTGCCATTCCCTGTCCGCCAAAGCCTGCGTCGCGATGTTGAGCGCCGGCCCGGATACTGCCCAGGGGCCAAGCCTTGCCTCCAGTTCCGCAGCGATGTCGGGATGCGCAAGCGCAAAACCGAGCCGGACCCCTGCCATGCCATAGAACTTGCCGAAGGATCGCAGTACCACCAGCGCGTCGCGCCCTGCGACATTCGCAAGACTTTCCGTATGTCCTGTCTCGATAAAGGCCTCGTCTACGACGAGCAGGCCGCCTTTGCGGCGCATCGCCTCGGCCAGCGACCACAAAGCTTCTCGATCAGTGACGCGACCATCGGGGTTGTTGGGATTGACCACCACCGCATAGTCGTACGCTGACAGATCACCGATATGGTCTACCTCGGTCACGGTCAGTCCGGCCATGCGCGCGGTTCGGGCATGTTCGGCATAAGCGGGGGAGAGCACGGCTCCGCTTTTCGCTCCGCGTTCGAGTGCCAGGTGAGCCAGCAGTGGCATCAGCATCTGGGTGCCGGGGGACAGAGCCACATGCCCGGCTGATGGTGCGCCGAAAGAGGCGACGGCCAGCCTTTTCAATTCTTCGGCCGCGTCAGGCTCCGGCAGGCGGGCAAATGCGCTGGCGGGAACGGGAGAATGCGGGTAGGAGTGCGGATTGATCCCGGTCGACAGGTCGATCCACGGTTCCGGCGCTTCAGGAAACATCAGGCGCGCCTTGCCGAGATTGCCGCCGTGACGGATCGCAGCCTGCGCTTTTTCCGGTACCTTATCGCCCATGTTCTTCGCTCTCGCTTTTCTGTCGCTCTTGATCGAACGCCTGACTGGATATCCGGACTGGCTGTTCAAACGCATCGGTCATCCCGTCACCTGGATCGGTTCGCTTATCGCGCTGCTGGACAAAAAATGGAACCGGGAGAGTGCTTCATTTTCGCAGCGCAAGGCGGCAGGCATCGTGGCGCTTTCCGTTTTTCTGGTGCTGACGGTGCTTGTTGCATGGTTAGTGCAATCTGTTCTGCTTTTATTGCCCCTTGGTCTGTTGCTTGTTGCGGTGCTTGGGGCGTCACTTCCGGCCCAAAAAAGTCTGGAACAGCATGTGGAGGCCGTCGCCATTGCGCTGGAACGCGAGGGGATTGACGGCGGGCGCAAAGCTGTCTCCATGATCGTTGGGCGCGATCCGCAGGCGCTGGATGAGGCGGCAATCTGCCGGGCGGCGATTGAAAGTCTGGCTGAAAATTTCTCTGACGGCATTGTCGCCCCTTCCCTCTGGCTTGGTATTCTGGGGCTGGCAGGCGGTGCGGGTTATAAGGCAATCAACACGGCCGACAGCATGATCGGTCATCGCTCGCCACGCCATGAGGCCTTTGGTTGGGCGTCGGCCCGGCTGGACGATCTGGTCAATTTGCCGGCATCGAGACTGAGCGGCGGTCTTTTCGTGGTCGCCGCGTTTTTCGTGAAGGGTGCATCACCGAAAGGGGCAATTGCCGCGATACGCCGCGATGCGCGGCATCACCGCTCTCCCAATGCCGGCTGGCCGGAGGCGGCACTGGCCGGGGCACTGGGCTTTGCGCTGGCCGGGCCGCGCTCCTATGGCGGGCAGATGATCGACGCTCGTTTCATGGGCGAAGGCGGAAGAGCGACACTGGTTGCTGGCGATATTCGCACAGCGCTCAGGCTGGCGAGGATCGCAGACTTCCTGCTGATCGCGCTGTTCGGATTGCTGGCAATCCTTATCGCGCTATAGAAAGCAGTCTGTCGAGATCGAGGTGGTTCTCCATATGGGCCGCCAGGCGATCAAGAACGGCATCCACCTGCGCATCATAGTTCAATTCAGTGCCCCGCCCACCAAGCCGCTCAAGCCACGCCCCGCGTTGGCGGTCATCCGCAAACAGGCCGTGGATATAGGTGCCTAAGATGCGGCCATCGGGCGAAATTGCGCCATCGGCATGCCCGTCAATGGTCGAAAATGGCAGGTTGCACGCAGCACCCGTCGTCTCGCCAACATGCATTTCATAGCCGGATAATGGAATTCCGTCGAAACTCTGTCCCTGCACGGAAACGAGCCTCTTGTCGCCCGTCAAAACCGTCGTCACATCCAGCAGGCCCAACCCATCGACCGTCATTGGTGGTCCTTCGATGCCGTCAGGGTCGGCAACGGTTTTTCCAAGCATCTGGTATCCGCCGCAGAGACCGAGAACATAACCGCCGCGGCGCACATGTGCCTTGATGTCGATGTCGAGGCCTGCATTTTTCAGCACGGCGAGATCAGCTATGGTGGATTTCGAACCGCAGAGCAGAACCAGCCGGCAATCGGCGGGAATGGTCTCGCCCTGCCGCACTCGGATCAGCTCCACATCCGGCTCCATGTCGAGCGGATCCAGATCGTCGAAATTGGAAATATGCGGCAGGATTGGCACGGCAATGCGGATTTTCGCGCCGGGCTTTTGTTGCGCCGGGCCGGTAAGCCCAAGGGCGTCCTCCGCTGGCAATTTCGCAGCATCGGAAAAATGCGGCAATAGCCCGATGGACGCCCAGCCGGTCTTTTCCGCGATCATCCGCATGCCGTCTGAAAACAGCGTAGGGTCACCGCGAAAGCGGTTCACGATGAAGCCCTCTATCATCGCGGCATCATCGCGTTCGAGAACGGTTTTTGTGCCCACGAGGCTGGCGATGACCCCGCCCCGGTCGATATCGCCGATCAGGATCACGGGAGCATCTGCGGCGCGGGCAAAACCCATATTGGCGATGTCGTTAGCGCGGAGGTTGATTTCGGAAGCACTTCCCGCCCCTTCCACCAGCACCAGATCGGCCTGTTGTTTCAGGTGCTCGAAGCTCTCCAGCACATGCGGCATCAGCCCGGCTTTCATGTGCTGATAATCGGCTGCCTTGGCATTGCCGACAATTTTGCCCTGTACGACGACCTGTGCGCCGGTTTCGCTCTGCGGCTTTAAAAGCACCGGGTTCATGTGAACCGACAGCAGAACGCCTGCTGCCCGCGCCTGCAGCGCCTGCGCGCGACCGATCTCGCCGCCATCGGCAGTGACCGCCGCATTGTTCGACATGTTCTGCGGCTTGAACGGCATGACGGACAGGCCACGCCTGACGAAGGCGCGGGCAAGGCCAGCCACCATCAGCGATTTGCCGACATCCGAGCCGGTTCCCTGAAACATCAGCACACGTGCAGTCATGTCAGTATTCTATCCCGGCCTGCGCCTTTACGCCCGCCTTGAAGTGATGTTTGACGAGGGTCATTTCCGTCACCATGTCGGCAGCGTCGATCAACGGCTGTTTGGCGTTGCGGCCGGTAACGATGACATGCAGATCGGATCTACGGTTGGAAAGCGTTTCGACGACCTCTTCCAGTGGCAGGTAATCATAGCGGAGCGCAATGTTCAGTTCGTCTAGAACCAGCAATCCGATCGTCTCGTCAGCCATCAGTGCTTTCGCTTCCTCCCAGGCCTTTGAAGCTGCCGCGACATCGCGCTTCAGGTCCTGCGTGTCCCAGGTAAACCCCTCGCCCATGGTGCGCCATTCCACCCTGTCGCCGAACAAAGTCAGGGCCTGCTGTTCACCCGTCGACCATGCGCCCTTGATGAACTGCACGACGCCGACCCGCCGCCCTGTGCCGAGCATGCGCAGGGCAAGGCCGAAAGCGGCCGTGGATTTGCCTTTGCCAGGGCCGGTATTGATCATCAGCAGACCTTTTTCGATGGTCTTTTCCGCGACTTCGGCATCCTGAACCGTCTTGCGGTTGACCATTTTCTGCCGGTGGCGTTCGGCTTCGCTGTCGCTGATATCGCGTGTCATCGCGTTTTCCTTCTCGTCCAGAGGCGCGGGACCGTATGCCCCCGCCATTCGGAGCGGCGACTATACTCAATTTGCCGCACCCGGCAATCGACAAGCCGGCAGCATTGACCGTCACGCCTGTTCAGCCTAAGGGTAAGGCACTGACGGTCTTTTCCCGGCAACGGGAAAAGCTAAGAGGGAACACGGTTCCACCCCATAACGGGTCATTCCGTGGCTGCCCCCGCAACTGTAAGCGGTAAGCCCGCACTATGAAGCCACTGGACCATAAAATTGGCCCGGGAAGGTGGTGCAGGGTGTTTTAAAGCCGCAAGCCAGGAGACCTGCCGTTTCAGGAAAAAACGTCTCCCGGGCGGGGTGCTCCGGTCAGCCGGTCGAATTGATTTGCAGCCGCGCTTTTCAGTGCGCTGTTTTCGACATCCGCACCCCGATGAGTTTAAAGGCGCGGAAAGCGGAACGGTTTGGATATTACCACAACATCTTCTTGTGCGGACGGGACAATGGAAGTCAACACAGCTTCCGGCGTGGTCGTTTTTGTCTGCCGAAGCTGTCGCGACGACACCGATCCCAATGCGGAGCCGCGCCCCGGCACCATCCTTGCGGAAGCTGCCATCACAAAAGCGCGTGACTCCGGCATCGATGTTCGCTCCGTCAATTGCCTTGCCAATTGCAAACGCGGCCTCAGTGCCGTGCTGCGCGGTGCCGATGGCTGGTCCTATGTATTCGGCGGGCTGACGCCCAACGATGCGGAAGACCTGCTCACGGGCGCGCAAATGCTGGCCGCCTCCGCAGATGGCCTGATGCCCTGGCGCGGCCGCCCCGACACATTGAAGCGCGGCATGGTGGCGCGCATTCCCCCATTCGATTTTACCGAGGAGAGATCATGAGCACCCTTCTGGACCGCGTTCCCTGCACCATCGTCACTGGCTTTCTGGGGGCTGGAAAAACCACGCTGCTGCGCGGTCTTCTCGAAAAGCTTGATGGCAAGCGGCTTGCCATCATCGTCAACGAATTCGGTGATATCGGCATCGATGGGGATATCCTCAAGGGATGCGGCATTGAGAGCTGCCCGGAGGAAAACATCGTTGAGCTGGCCAATGGCTGCATCTGCTGCACGGTGGCGGATGATTTCCAGCCGGCCATCGAACAGATTCTAAGCCGGCAGCCGAAGGTGGAGCATATTCTCATCGAGACCTCCGGCCTTGCCCTGCCCAAGCCGCTGGTGCAGGCATTTCAATGGCCGGCCATCAAGAGCCGCGTGACGGTTGACGCTGTGGTTGCCGTGGTGGATGGCGCTGCCCTTGCCGAGGGTCAGGTGGCGCATGACATGGAGGCCCTTGCCGCCCAGCGCGCAAATGACGAAGCCCTCGATCACGACGATCCGGTCGAAGAGGTTTTCGAGGACCAGATCGCCTGTGCCGATCTTATCGTGCTGACCAAGGCGGATCTGCTCGATAGCGCCGGTCTGGAAAAGGCGAAGGCTCATATTCTCGAGCATTTGCCGCGGGCCGCAAAGATCGTCGTCGCCTCGAATGGCGTCATCGATCCGGCCGTGCTGATCGGCCTCGGTCTTGCGGTTGAAGAGGATATCGAAAACCGCCGCACCCATCACGATGGTGAACTTGACCACGAACATGACGATTTCGACAGCTTCGTCATCGACCTGCCGGCCGTGACCGATCCGGAAGCGCTGGCGGCTCGTATCGCTGAGACAGCGGCTGCGGAAAATGTTCTGCGCATCAAAGGTTTCGTCGAAGTATCCACGAAGCCGATGCGCCTGCAGGTGCAGGCAGTCGGTAGCCGCGTCAACCATTATTACGACCGTCCCTGGGCGGCCGGTGAAGAGCGCCGCAGCCGCCTCGTCGTCATAGGCGAAAAGGGCCTCAACCGCGAAAAGATCGAACAGATGCTGGCCGCCTGATAGAAATGCACATTCTCGCCACCACATCTTCGTCTCTGGACGACCTGATCGAGCCGGTTGATCTCAACCAGCCGCGATCGGACGTGGTGATGCTGTCTTTTTCGGCAAGCGATCTTGCCGGGCTGGAACAGGCATGGCGGCAGGCAGGGGGCTCGCTTCCGTCCCTGTCTGCCGCCAACCTCTCCGAGCTTCGGCACCCGATGTCGGTCGATCTGTGGATTGAAAAGACGGCCGAACATGCCCGTGTCATCCTTATCCGGATTCTCGGCGGCGCGGAGCGCTGGCGCTATGGCGTCGATCAGCTCAGCACGATGGCGCGGCGGCGTGGCATAAAACTTATGCTCCTGCCGGGTGAATGCAGTGAGAGAGACGAAAAGCTCGAAGCAGCCTCGACTGTCGATCGCCAGACGTTGGCGTCTGTCCTCGCCTTCTTCCGCGAGGGTGGGCGGGAAAATATGGACCGGCTTGCCATTGGTCTTGCTGCCCTTGTAAGTGGTGGCGCATGGCCAGATATCGAGGCTCAACCGCTGCCGAAAGCCGGCTTTTACCGGCCGGCTAACGGCGTCGTGGATCAGGCGGAAGCCTGCGCCGGTTTTCCCGCCGGTGCAGCTGTCCTTCCCATTCTCTTTTACCGCTCCATGCTTCTTGCTGCCGATGCGGCGCCCGTGGATGCGCTTTTTCACGCGCTCTCTCAGCGCGGTTTTGCGCCATTGCCGATTTTCGTCAGCGGCCTCAAGGATGGGGAGGCGATCCGCTTTCTCGAAACCGTACTGCCCGAACTCCAGCCCGCCGCCATCGTTGCCGCCACGGCTTTTGCCAGCCAGATGGACGACAGCGGTAAAACCCTGTTTGACCGCATCGGCGTGCCGGTGTTTCAGGTGGTTATGGCGACGACGCGACGGGACGGCTGGGCGGAAAATGCGCGCGGTCTCAACCCTTCCGATCTTGCCATGCATGTGGTCCTGCCGGAACTCGATGGCCGGATTCTTGCTGGCGCAATCTCATTCAAGCAGGTGCGGACTGATGGCGGTATCAGCCTCATCAATGTACCGGAGGCTGATCGCGTCGAACAGGTGGCAAACAGAATCGCTGCCTTTCTGCAATTAAAACAGTCCACGCCACAGGAACGGCGGATCGTCATTCTGATGCCGGATTATCCCGGTGCTGCGCCGGGGCGCACGGGTTATGCCGTTGGTCTCGATGTGCCGCAAAGCGTGCTTGAAATACTGCGCGATCTGGCCGCGGCAGGATATGTGGTTTCGGATATTCCCGAAACGGCGCGGGCTTTGCTGGATTGTGTCGAGCAGCAGGAAGCGGCTGTCGGACTTTCAGACTATCGTGATTTTCTTTTGGGTTTGCCTGAAGGGGTTGCCGCCTCCGTGGATGGCACGTGGGGTTCGGCCGAACAGGACGACGCACTAGCCGACGGCGCATTCCGTTTTCGCGTCGCCCGTTTCGGCCAGATATTCGTGGCCCTGGCACCGGATCGTGGGCGAAATGAGGATCGGCGGGTGGATTACCATGACCCTGCCCTGCCGCCACGTCATGCGTTGGTTGCTTTCGGCGCCTGGATGCAGCGTGTCGCAGGGGCGCATGCCATTGTGCATGTCGGTGCGCATGGCACGCTGGAATGGCTGCCCGGCAAGACAGTTGCGCTTTCCCGCGATTGTTTTCCTGAAATCGTCACCGGGTCTTTGCCGGTGGTCTATCCGTTCATCGTTTCCAATCCGGGCGAAGCGGCGGTTGCCAAACGGCGGATCGCTGCCGTCACGATCGGCCATGTTCCGCCTGTGCTGGTAGATGCCGGGCTTTCGCCGGAACAATCGGCTCTGGAACAGCTCGTCGACGAATATGCGCAGGCGGATGGGCTCGACCGCCGCCGCCGCGACCGGCTGGCGAAACTGATCGTAGGGAAGGCGCTGGAAACCGGTCTTGCGGCGGATGCCGGTGTCGGTGCAAAGGACGATGCCGATGCGGCGCTGTCGCGCATCGACGCCTTCCTCTGCGATCTCAAGGACTTCGCCATCAAGGATGGCCAGCATGTTTTTGGCCGCAGCCCCGAAGGCGAGACCGATCTTCTGAGGCTTGAAAGTGCTGCGGCGGAAAAAACAGCGCTGCTTGCCGCGCTCGATGGCCGCCATATTGTCCCCGGTCCTTCCGGCGCACCCGCGCGCGGGCGTCTCGATGTCCTGCCGACGGGCCGCAATCTGTATGCTGCCGATCCGCGCACCATGCCGACGCCGACGGCTTTCGAGCTGGGCCGCATGGCGGGCGAAGAAGTGCTTCGGCACCATCTGCAATCCCATGGCGACTGGCCGAAACATCTGGTTTTTGATCTCTGGGGCAGCGCCAGCCTGCGCAATGGCGGCGAGGATGTGGCGCAGGCGCTGCATCTGATGGGGGCGAGACCGATCCATGACCTGGCGACGGGTCGCGTCACAGGCATCGAGGTTCTGCCGCCGGCCAGTATCGGGCGGCCGCGTGTCGACGTCACATTCCGGATTTCCGGCCTGTTCCGCGACATGTTTCCGGCGTTGATCGCTCTTCTAGACGCCGCCGCCAAGGCCGTCGCGCGGCGGGATGAAGCGCCGGGCGA
The DNA here is from genome assembly GCF_000381165.1 of Agrobacterium sp. 10MFCol1.1. Taxonomy (NCBI): domain Bacteria; kingdom Pseudomonadati; phylum Pseudomonadota; class Alphaproteobacteria; order Hyphomicrobiales; family Rhizobiaceae; genus Agrobacterium; species Agrobacterium sp. 10MFCol1.1. Next base: position 92,740 of record NZ_KB906077.1, read on the forward strand.
CAATCCGCTGGCGGAAGAAGCGGCGGCACTCGGGCATATACCGGCACGCATCTTCGGCTCCGCACCCGGCACCTATGGTGCAGGCACTGAGGAGAAACTCGCCAGCGGAAAATGGGAAGAACGTGAGGAACTAGGGCAAGCCTATCTGGATGCGGCAAGCCATGCCTTTGGTGGTGCGGATGGGCTTGAGATTTTCGAGGATGCCGGTTTTGTCGAGCTGGTGCGCCGGGCCGATCTTCTCATTCACACCGGCGACGATCCGGGCCGGGATCTTCTCGACGGCTCTTCCGATGTCGCCTTCATCGGTGGTTTTTCCGCCGCAAAAGCACTGCTTGGCGGCGTTGCCGATATCGTGGCGCTGGATACGACCGATCCCGCGCGTCCGCGCGCGCGGTCCATTTCACAGGCGCTGACGCGCGTTGTTCGGGCCCGCGCCGTCAATCCGCGCTTCATTGCCGGACAGATGCGGCACGGCCCGCGAGGGGCGGCGGAATTTGCCGAGACGGTTGACCGGCTGATCGGTTTTGCGGAAACCACCCATGCGGTATCTTCCTCGCTGATCGAGGCGCTTTACGACGCCTATTTCGGCAATGAGGACGTGCGCGATTTCATCCTGCGGGAAAATCCGAAAGCGGCGGAGGTCATGGCGACGCGCTTTTTGTCCGCCCGTCGTCGCGGGTTGTGGCACAGCCGCCGCAATGCGGTGGATGCGGAACTTGAAATGCTGATCCTGCCCCGTTCTGAAAGGGTCGGCGCATGAGGACAGCCCCTTCCGATCCGGTCCAGCCGTTTGGCCGCCGTGGCACGTGTCCGGCCTTATCGACCCCGATGCTGACCGGCGACGGATACCTGTCGCGCATCGCATTCGAGGCGGATATTGCGCCCCGCGATATGATCGCGCTTTGCGGTCTTGCTGAGCGGCACGGCAACGGGCTGATAGACATCACGGCACGCGGCAGCCTGCAATTTCGCGGCCTGACGCGGGAAAGCGCCTGCGACCTGGAGAATGATGTTCTGGCGCTCGGTTTGCTGCTTCGCGACGGACTGGCAGTCGAGACCTCACCTCTTTCCGGCCGGGACGATCGGGAAATCGCCGATGGCAGTGCCATTGCGGATGAGATTCGCAGAGAGGCTGCCGCGCTGGCGCTGCATCACAGCCTCGCCGCAAAAATGTCCGTCATCATCGATGGGGGCGGCCGTCTTTCCATGGGCGATTTGCTGGCCGATATCCGTCTGAAGGCGGTGCGGCTCGATCATCGAGTTTTCTGGCAATTGCTTGTCGGAGGTCCGGAGAGCAAGGCGTTGCGCGCGGGATTTGTTGAGGCCGACAAGGCAGCCGATGTGGTCCTGTTGCTGCTCGTCCATCTGGCCGGCAAAGGACCGCTTGCCCGTGGCCGCGATCTGGATTTGCGGACGATAAAGGCGATTTGCGGAGACCGCCTGGTAGATAGCGAGAGCCAAGGCGAGACGCCTGCGCCTTCTTCGCCCCTGGGGCTGATGGCGGCCGGTAACGGTACGTTTGCTGCCGGTATCACTCCTGCTTTCGCGCAAGTTCGTGCTTCCGATCTGTCGCGGCTCTGTGGACTGGCGCGCGCATTTGATATCGAAACATTGCGGCCATCGCTCAATCATAGCCTGCTATTTTTCGGGTCGCGGAATGCTTGCGATGCGCTGATGCAAACTGCGGACAGTGCCGGTTTCATCACAAGGGCAGGTGATGCGCGGTCTTCCATAGCAGTATGTCCCGGCACGCCGGGGTGCGCTTCGGCTTTCTTTCCCACACATGATCTGGCGGCCTTTGCATCGCGGGAATTAGCTTCCATGCTCGATGGCTCCTTCACACTGCATCTCTCCGGCTGCGGAAAGGGTTGCGCGCATCCCGCCCCGTCGCTTCTGGCCTTTTCCGGCGCCGCCGATGGTCTGGCCTTTTCGTTTTCGGGCCGCGCCTGCGACCCGCAGGACGGTATTTTATCTTTCGAGCAACAGAGGACGGCGCTTTCGCGGCTTGCCCGTCTTTGCGAAAAAGAACATAAGCCCGGGGAAAACGCTGCCGACCTGCTTGCCCGTCTGGGTAAGGAGGCAATCGTTGCCGCGCTTCGACAGGATGACCGATGACCGACCATGACTATATTCGCGACGGCAATGCGATTTACGAGCGCTCCTTCGCCATCATTCGCGAGGAAGCGGATTTGTCCGCCTTTACCGAAGATCAGGCGGATATCGCCATACGCATGATCCATGCCTGCGGGCTGGTGGAAGCGGCCAGCCATTTCCGTTTTTCTCCGGATTTCGTTGTCGCTGCACGTGGTGCTTTGCTGGCGGGCAAGCCCGTTCTGTGTGATGCGGAAATGGTCGCCCACGGCGTGACCCGCGCCCGCCTTCCGGCCAATAATGACGTGATCTGCACCCTTCGCGATCCGCGCACCCCTGAGCTTGCGAAAACGATTGGCAATACCCGTTCCGCCGCCGCACTCGATCTCTGGGCGGAAAAGCTGGACGGTGCTCTCGTTGCTATCGGCAACGCGCCGACAGCGCTGTTCTATCTTCTGGAGATGCTTGAAAAAGGCGCTCCACGTCCAGCTGCCATTATCGGCATGCCGGTCGGTTTTGTCGGTGCGGCGGAATCGAAGGATGCGCTGGAGGCTAGTTTGCTAGGCATTCCCTATGCCATCGTCAAGGGACGTATGGGTGGATCGGCCATGACGGCCGCTGCCGTCAACGCCGTTGCGAGGGCAGGTCTGTGAGCGCGGCTCTTTTCGAAAATTCCAAGGGTAAACTCGTGGGCGTCGGCACCGGCCCCGGCGATCCAGAGCTTCTGACGCTGAAAGCCGTGCGCGCCATCGAAAATGCCGATGTTCTCGCCTTCTTCTGCAAGAAAGGCAGCAGCGGCAATGGTCGCGGTATCGTTGAGGCCTTCATTCGTCCGGGCACACTGGAAATGCCGCTGGTCTATCCGGTAACCGTCGAGAGCGACAAAAACGGCGAGGATTATCGCGGTGCGATCGCCGCATTTTTCGATCAGTCGGCAATGGATATTGCTGCCCATCTCGATGCCGGGCGCAATGTCGCCGTGCTGTCGGAAGGCGATCCGCTGTTTTACGGTTCCTATATGCATCTTCATCTGCGGCTTGCGCCTTCCTATGAGGCGGAGGTCGTTGCCGGCATTACCGCCATGTCCGGCTGCTGGTCGATGGCCGGTCTACCGCTGGTGCAGGGTGACGATATCTTGAGCGTGCTTCCCGGCACGCTTGCCGAAGATGTTCTGACAGAGCGTCTGTCCGGCACGGATGGCGCCGTGATCATGAAGGTCGGGCGCAACCTGCCGAAAATCCGCCGGGCGCTGGAAAAGGCCGGCAAGCTTAATGAAGCGCTGTATGTCGAGCGCGGCACCATGGCGAACAGCCATGCGGTGCCGCTGATCGAGCGGGACGCATCGCCCGCCCCCTATTTTTCGCTGGTTCTGGTACCTGGCTGGAAAACCAGACCCGCTGGCGGTGAAGCGTCATGAACGGCAGGCTGGTCGTTGTCGGCCTTGGCCCTGGCAGTTCTGCGCAGGTGACACCGGAGGCGCTCGCCGCGGTTGAGGCGTCGGAGGATTTCTTCGGTTACATTCCCTATCTCGATCGGCTGTCGCTCAGACCCGACCAACGTCGCCATGCCTCTGACAATCGCGAGGAAATCTCCCGTGCCGAACAGGCTCTGCGGCTTGCAGCCGGGGGCGGCAAGGTCTGCGTGGTTTCGGGCGGCGATCCCGGCGTTTTTGCCATGGCGGCGGCTGTTTGCGAGGCGATTGAACATGGCCCGCGCGAGTGGCGCGAAATAGACTTCTCGGTCGTGCCGGGCGTGACGGCCATGCTTGCGGTTGCTGCACGAGCCGGCGCGCCGCTCGGGCATGATTTCTGCGCCATCTCGCTGTCGGACAATTTGAAGCCCTGGGGTATTATTGAAAAGCGGCTGATCGCGGCTGCGGAAGCCGGATTCGTGATGGCTTTCTATAATCCCGTCAGCAAGGCGCGCCCGCACCAGCTTGGCACCGCCTTCGATCTTTTGCGCGCACATTTGCCCGGCTCGGTGCCGGTGATCTTTGGCCGTGCGGCAGGCCGTGCGGATGAGCGCATCCGGGTCGTGCCTTTGTCGGAAGCATCGAGCGACATGGCGGATATGGCCACCTGCATCATCGTCGGTTCGGTGGAAACCCGTCTTATCGAGCGTTCGGACAAAGATCCGCTGGTTTACTCGCCGCGTTTTTCGAAAAGAGAAAGCTGATGGCGGATGGCGGTGAGCGCAGTCGCTATATCCGGCACGTTCGCGCCATTGAGGATTGCGGCGTTGAGCTGTGGCGGCCGCTCGATCATGATAACCGGCAGGCCAAGCCGCCTCGCCGCTTCGATCTTGCCGTAACTGGCTTTGCCGCCGGAGTTCTTGGAAACCACAGTGCCGATACGGTTTTCCTCCAGCATGCGGATCTCTTCATCCAGCGCAAAGGGGCCGCGCGCTGTAATATAGCGAGCATCCGGCACCTTCAGCGGCGGCTCTACCGGATCAACGCTGCGAATGAGATAGCTGTGTTGGGGGGCTGCCTCGAAAGGGAGAAGTTCCTGCCGGCCGAGCGCCAGAAACACCCGCTTGCCTTCATCGCCGAGCGCGATAACAGCCTGTTCGACGGTATCGACCCTCTGCCATTTGTCATTCGGTTGGCGCTCCCAGGCGGGGCGCGAAAGTGCTACAAGCGGAACTTTGGCAAGTCTCGCCGCCTCCACGGCATTGGCGGAAATCCTCGCCGCATAGGGATGGGTGGCGTCGACCAGAATATCGAAATTCCCGGTGCGGATGAAATCCGCCAAACCCGCAGCACCGCCAAACCCGCCACTGCGCATCGGCACGGGCTGTTCCACTGGCGAAAGCGTACGCCCGGCCATGGAAAGCAGGATTCGGTAGCCGGAGTCCACTGCCAGCTTGCCGGCGAGAATGCGGGCATCCGCCGTGCCGCCAAGGATGAGTATGGAGCGTGTCATGACGTCTGAATATTCCGGAACGGGCAACGCTTCCACTCAAAAGAAAGCTTCCACTGAAAAGAAAGGCAAGCCATGGCTTTTCATCGTCGGCATAGGCGAAGATGGGCTGGATGGGCTCGGTCGCAATGCCGTGGCGGCAATAGAGGCGGCCGAGATTGTTTTCGGTGGCAAACGTCATCTGGAACTGGCGGCTGCAGCCATTCGTGGTGAGGCGCGCCCTTGGCCGGTGCCGTTCGATGCGGAGATGAGCGATGTCGTGGCGTTGCGCGGTAGACGGGTCTGCGTGCTCGCCTCTGGCGATCCGTTCTTTTATGGCGCCGGCGTCACACTTCTGCGGCGAATACCGTCGGAGGAGACAGTCTGCTATCCCTCACCTTCCGCCTTCTCCCAGGCCGCGGCGCGGCTTGGCTGGGCTTTGCAGTCGACCGAATGCGTGTCGTTGCACGGGCGTTCCATCGATCTTTTGCGACCGCATCTGCATCCCGGAGCGAGGATCATCGCGCTTACTTCGGATGAGCGCGCGCCCGCTCTCATTGCGGAATTGCTGTCTCAATCCGGTTTCGGCCAGTCGGAATTTGTCCTGCTCGAAGCTTTGGGCGGAAAGCGGGAGAGGCGGCGGCAAATCAGGGCGGTCGATTTTACCTTTGACGACATCGATCCTTTGAACGTCGTGGCTATCGATGTCGTTGCTGCTGAGGGCGCACGCGTCCTGCCTTTTGTGCAGGGGCTGGATGACAGCCTGTTCGAACATGACGGGCAGATCACCAAGCGTGAAATCCGTGCCGTGACTCTTTCATCGCTGGCTCCGCGCCGGGGCGAGCTGCTGTGGGATATCGGTGCCGGTTCGGGTTCGATTGGTATTGAATGGATGCTGTCGCACCCCTCGCTCCGTGCCATCGCCATAGAGCAGCATCCCGACAGGGCGGAGCGTATCGCCCGCAATGCCGAGGCATTTGGCGTTCCGGGGCTTGAAGTCATGATCGGTGCAGCACCTGCGGCTTTTGAAGGCCTGCCTCAACCGGATGCGATCTTCATCGGTGGTGGCGGCAGCGAAACGGGCGTGTTTGAGGCTGCTATGGAGGCCTTGAAGCCAGGCGGGCGGCTGGTTGCCAATGCGGTGACGCTTGAAATGGAAGCGGTGCTGCTTGCGGCCAACGCCAGGTTCGGCGGTTCGATGATCCGTCTCGATGTGTCGCGCGTTGTTGCTGTCGGCTCCATGTCGGGCTGGCGTCCGGCCATGCCGGTGACACAATGGAGCTGGGTCAAGCCATGGTGACTGTCGCTGGCATAGGCTGCCGCAAGGGCACGGGTTCAGATGCAATTATTGCAGCCGTGCACGCTGCCGAGCTTGCTTTTGGCATGACCGTTGAATGCTTGGCGACTGCGCCGCTCAAGGCAAAAGAAGCTGGTCTTGCGGAAGCGGCGAAACGTCTGGCGCTGCCGCTTGAAATCGTATCGAAGGAACAGCTCGAGGCGGCTGCTTCGAAAACAATGACATTTTCACAGGCAAGCCTTGATCATGCCGGGACGCCCAGCGTCAGTGAAGCGGCGGCACTTGCTGCCGCCGGAGAAAATGCGCGGCTGGTCGCGGCGCGTCTCGTGGTTGGCGATGTGACGGTAGCCATCGCCACGACGAGCGACGCGCGAAATGGCCGCGCCATCGAACATGGAGAACAACAATGACGGTTCATTTCATCGGCGCCGGTCCGGGCGCCGCCGATCTCATCACGGCGCGCGGGCGCGATCTTATCGCTGCCTGCCCGGTCTGCCTTTATGCCGGCTCGCTGGTGCCGAAGGCGCTGATCGAGTATTGCCCGACGGATGCACGCATTGTCGATACGGCAGCACTGTCGCTTGATGAGATCGAGGCGGAGTTCGTTGCGGCGGCAAAGGCCGGCAAGGATGTGGCACGGCTGCATTCCGGTGATCTATCCGTTTGGAGTGCCATGGGTGAACAGATCCGCCGGCTGGAACGGCTGGGTCTCGATTATACCGTGACTCCAGGTGTGCCCTCTTTCGCTGCTGCCGCTGCCACCCTGCAGCGGGAATTGACGGTGCCGGAAGTGGCGCAAAGTCTTGTTCTGACCCGTATTTCGGGCCGCGCTTCGAAAATGCCCGAGGGCGAGACGCTGAAAGCCTTCGCTGCGACGGGGGCGACACTTGCCATCCATCTCGCCATCCATGCCATCGGCCAGGTGGTGGAAGAACTGACGCCGCTTTATGGTTCCGATTGCCCAGTCGCCATCGTTGTCCGCGCCTCCTGGCCGGATGAGCGGGTCATTCGCGGCACGTTGTTCGACATCGAAGGAAAACTGGCGGCCGAACCGGTGGAGCGGACGGCGCTGATCTTCGTCGGGCATGGGCTTGCCTCTACGGATTTTCGCGAGAGCGCACTTTATAGTACCGATTATGTCCGGCGGTTCCGCTCCCCGAAGGAAGATGCGAAGGGCTGATGCGACGGCGTGGAGGCGGTGCGTCCCTTGAGCGTGCCCTGACGATCGAACACCAGAATATCAAGCTCGATGCCGGGCACCTTCAAAGCGGCAGCCGCTGTTACCCAGGCTTTCTCCGCAACGATCGCGCCGAGGTCTATCCCCGCGCGTTCGGCCAGCTCAAAGGCGTGCGCAACCATGTTGGCCTGACGAATGGCGAGGGCAAGATTTTCATCTCCGCCAGCCTCGGTTGCGAGTACCGCCAGCGCATCAAGATCGGCCAGGCCTTTCTTGGAATGCACGTCGAGCATGCCCTGGGCGAGCTTGGTCATCTTGGCGACGCCGCCGGCAATGGTTACCCGTTCGACGGGGTGGCTGCGCAGATATTTCAGCATGCCACCGATAAAATCACCCATGTCGATCAGTGCGGTCTCTGGCAGGCCGTACACTGCCTGCCCCGCCTTTTCCGAGGTGTTGCCGGTCGCGCCGAGCAGATGGGTGCAGCCGGTGGCGCGCGCCACATCGATGCCGCGCCAGATGGAGTGGATCCATGCCGAGCAGGAAAACGGGATGACGATGCCGGTGGTGCCAAGGATGGAAATGCCGCCGACAATACCGAGCCTGCCATTCAGGGTCTTTTCCGCGATTTTCTCGCCGTCCCGAACGGAGATCTCGACTTCGAAATCTGCACCGTCTCCGGCTACTTCGCGAATGGCGGTTTCGATCATCTTGCGCGGTACGGGGTTGATCGCGGGTTCGCCCGGCGGCAGGGGCAATCCAGGCCGGGTGATGGTGCCGACGCCTTTTCCGGCCTTGAAGGTTATGCCGCTGCCGGGCTTTCCCCGTCGCACGGTGCTTTCGATCAGCGCACCATGGGTCACGTCGGGATCGTCGCCTGCATCCTTGACGACGCCGGCTCTTGCGAAGTTTTCACCTTTTTCCTCGGTGGCGAGAGAAAATGCCGGCCTCGCGCCGCTTGGAAGTTCGACTTCGACAGGGTAAGGAAACTCGCCGGTCAGAAGGGCAGCGCAGGCCGCCTTCGTGGCGGCTGCCGCGCAAGTGCCCGTGGTCCAGCCGCGGCGAAGGGTCTTTCCATCCGTTTCCATATGAATTCCTATAGCCGGGACGGCTATTTCCGTCATCGTTAAAAAAGCAGCCGAGAAGAATGTCGATAGCGCAGGTTTTGAACAGCATCGCCGCAAAAGGTCCGGTCTTTGAGGCCGGGCATGTCTGGCTCGCAGGCGCGGGTCCGGGCGATGTGCGTTATCTGACGCTCGAAGTGGCGCTCGCGCTTTCGCAGGCCGATGTGATCGTGCGCGACGCGCTGGTGAGCGACGATGTCGTTTCCCTGGGGCCTCAGGCTGAAATCGTGTTTGCCGGCAAGCGCGGCGGCAAGCCGTCGGCAACTCAGGACGACATCACTGCCTCGCTGATTGATCTCGCCCGACAGGGTAAGAAGGTGTTGCGGCTTAAGGGTGGCGATCCGTTTATTTTCGGGCGTGGCGGCGAAGAGGCGGAGGCGCTTGTCCGCGCCGGCATCCCATTTCGTATCTTGCCGGGCATGACCTCGTCGCTTGCAGCCCTTGCTTCAGCGCGCATTCCCGCCACCATGCGCGGTATCAGCCGCGCTGTCACGCTTGCCACCGGCCATGCCGCCGGGACCGAAGAGGATCTGGACTGGCTGGCACTGGCGAAGACACAGGAACCCATTGTCGTTTATATGGGGCTTAAGAACATAGGCTCGATCGCCGGTCTTCTGATGCAGGGCGGTCGTTCGGGCAAGACGCCGGTCGCCGTCATCATGTCGGCAACGACCGCGCAAGAACGGATTTTCATCGGCACACTGGAAAGCATAGCTGACGATGCAAAACGGGAAAAATTCGAGGCGCCGGCGCTGATCGTTATTGGCGAGATCGTTTCGATGCGCGACCGACTTGGGGTGCCGACCTTATGACCACACGGGCGATCATCATCGGCGCACCGCGCTCTGGTTCCGGCAAGACCAGCGTAACAATCGGCTTGCTCAGGGCCTTTGCCCGGCGCGGCATCAAGGTGCGCGGCATCAAGACGGGGCCGGATTATATCGACCCCGGCTTCCATGCCTTCGCCACCGGCACATCCGGCCTCAATCTCGACAGCTGGGCCATGCAGCCGGAATTGCTTCGACACCTGTTGTTGCAACAGGCTGATGGTGCCGACCTCGTTTTGATCGAAAGCGCCATGGGCCTGTTCGACGGTATCCCCGTGGCGGAAAACCGCACTGGTTCTGCGGCGGATCTGGCCCGGCTGTTCGGCATTCCCGTGCTGCTGGTGCTGGATGTGTCGGGTCAATCGCAGACAGCCGCTGCTGTTGCCTATGGTTTTGCCCACTATGATCCTGTTGTCACCATGGCGGCGGTGGTGCTGAACCGCGCCGGCAGCGAAAGACACCGGACGCTGTGCACGGAGGCCATCGAAAAAATCGGTCTGCCTGTCGCAGGATGCGTCCTGCGTGATCCGTCACTCATCCTGCCGGAACGGCATCTGGGCTTGGTGCAGGCCAGCGAACATCCGGAAATCGACGCGCATATAGAACGGCTGGCGGATGTGATGGAAAGGTCCATTGATCTCGATGCCTTGCTTTCGCTCGCTGCGCCTGTAGATGTGCCCTCCGGCTCGGTGGAGGCAGCGATTGCGCCGCCCGGCCAGCGCATCGCGCTTGCAGACGACGCGGCGTTCACCTTTCTTTATCCGCACCTCAAGAACCACTGGCATGCAGCGGGGGCGGAGATCGTGCCCTTCTCACCGCTGGCCGACGAGGCGCCCGATGACACCTGCGACATTTGCTGGCTGCCAGGTGGTTATCCCGAACTTTACGCTGGAAGGCTTGCCGATGCTGCCGTGTTCAAGGCAGGCATTGTCCGTTTTGCCGAGACGAAGCCGGTGCATGGCGAGTGCGGCGGCTATATGGTTTTGGGAGCGGCGCTGGAAGATGCCGATGGTGTCACCCACGCCATGACCGGGCTTCTGTCACATGCCACCAGTTTCGCCACGCGCAAGATGAACCTCGGTTACCGGCAGGCTGCAATCGTGGCAGATGGGCCGCTGGGCAAAGCGGGCGAAGTTCTGCGCGGCCACGAGTTTCACTATGCGCGTGTTATCGATCCGGGTCACGATGAGCCTTTCGCTCAGATCGCTGACGGACAGGGTCGTCCGCTCGGCCCCTCCGGTGGCAGGCGGGGTCTTGTTTCAGGCACTTTCTTCCACGCGATAGCCAAAGCCGGGTAAGCAATTTGGCGTCCGGATGCGGGGTTGCGTCAAAGTGGAGCGGGCTGAGAAAGTTTGTAGTCTGGTGCGATAGGTAAGTGCTATATAACCACTGTCGTCCCGAGTTTCCGAAACGCTATTTCAATGAAAAGACTGCGCCTATTCATTTCTGCCGCCCTTGCCGTGGCCATGATACCGGTTCCGCTCGAGATCGGTGCTGGTCAAATGCAGGCTCACGGCGGCGAAGATTATGCAACGCTTGAAAAACTCGGCGCGGCGCTGTTCGATGATGCCAATCTCTCCATGAACCGCACGATGGCGTGTTCCACCTGCCATATGCAGGCGGCGGGTTTTTCCGATGCGCGCGAAAGCGACAAGGTCGGCCGGGACGTCTCTCTCGGCGATGACGGGATTTCGCTGGGCGACCGTAATGCGCCGACTGCAGCCTATGCCCGGTTCACGCCGCCTTTCGGCAAGAACGCTGCGGGAGAGTATGTCGGCGGGCAATTCTGGGATGGTCGTGCCTCCCTGCTGGAAGACCAGGCGGGTGGACCACCGCTCAACCCGATCGAAATGGGCATGCCGGATAAAGCCTCTGTCGTCAAACGGCTCAAGGAAAACCCTGATTATGTTGCGGCGTTCGGCACACAGTTCGGCAGCGATGTTTTCCAGAGTGACGAAGGCGCCTTTGCTGCGATGACCAAGGCGCTGGCGAGCTTCGAGCGTTCCGATGAATTCTCCACCTTCGATTCCAGGTATGACCGTTTCCTGCGCGGCGAAGAAAAGCTGACCGATCAGGAGGAGCTGGGCCGGGTTCTTATCTCCTCGACGCAGTTCACCAATTGCAATACCTGCCATGAAATCCGTGGCGCCAAGGGTTTGGAAGATGGCCTCTTCACCAACCACAAATATTTCAACATCGGTGTTCCGGCCAACACGTCGGTCAGGGCAGCCAACGGCTCCAAGCCGGATGCGGTCGATCTCGGATTGGCGCAAAATCCCGCAGTGGCCGGCGATCCGGCTCAGCGCGGCAAGTTCAAGGTGCCTACCCTTCGCAACGTCGCTGTCACTGGTCCCTACATGCACAATGGCGTGTTTAAGGATCTGCGCACGGTGGTGCTGTTTTACGTGAAATACAAAAGCAAGAAACCCAGCCGGCAGATCAACCCTGAAACGGGTAAAACCTGGGATGCGCCGGAAGTGCCTGATAACATCGCCATGACAGAGCTGACTTCCGCACCGGCGCTGGACGACAAGCGTGTGGACGCCATCGTCGCCTTTTTGAAGACGCTGACTGACAAAAGATATGAACATCTTTTGCCAAAGGAAGATGGGCAAGCGACCGTGCCGCCTGCCCAACCGGTTTCGGTGAGTGTTACGCCGAAAGCGCCTTGAATTCTGCGAGAACCGCGTCACCCATTTCGGAGGTGCTGACCTGACGGGAACCGTCGGACATGATGTCGGCGGTGCGGATGCCTTTGTCGAGCACGTTCGCAATTGCAGTTTCGAGCTTCGTTGCCTCATCGACCATATTGAACGAATAGCGCAGGCACATGGCGAAGGACGCGATCATGGCAATGGGGTTGGCGATGCCCTTGCCGGCAATGTCAGGTGCCGAACCGTGCACCGGCTCGTACATGGCCTTGCGCTTGCCGGTCTTGGCATCCGGTGCACCAAGCGATGCCGACGGCAGCATGCCGAGCGAGCCCGTCAGCATGGCAGCGACGTCGGAAAGCATGTCGCCGAAGAGGTTGTCGGTCACGATCACGTCGAACTGCTTGGGCTTGCGCACCAGCTGCATGCCGCCGGCATCGGCCAGCATATGCTCCAGCTGAACGTCCTTGTATTTCGCAGCGTGGGTTTCGGTGACGACCTGGTTCCACAAAACGCCAGATTTCATGACGTTGCGCTTCTCCATGGAGCAGACGCGGTTGTCGCGTGTGCGTGCCAGTTCGAAAGCGACGCTGGCGATGCGCTCGATCTCGAAGGTGTCGTAGATCTGCGTGTCGATACCGCGCTTCTGGCCGTTGCCGAGGTCGATGATCTGCTTGGGCTCGCCGAAATAGACACCGCCCGTCAGTTCGCGGACGATGAGGATATCGAGACCCTCTACCAGCTCCGGCTTCAGTGAGGAGGCTTCGGCAAGTGCCGGGTAGCAGATGGCGGGGCGCAGGTTGGCGAAAAGTTCGAGATCCTTGCGCAGGCGAAGCAGGCCGGCTTCCGGGCGGTGTTCGTAGGGAACGCCATCCCACTTCGGGCCGCCCACGGCGCCAAACAGGATCGCATCGGCGGCAAGGGCCTTTTCCATATCTGCGTCGGAAATCGCGACGCCATGGGCATCATAAGCGGAGCCGCCGACCAGACCTTCCTGCGTGGTGAAACCGGCATTTTTCGCGCTGTTCATATAGTCGATCAGCTTGCGGACTTCGGCCATGGCCTCGGGGCCGATACCGTCACCGGGCAGAAGGAAAAGCGTGCGGACTGTCATGAGAACCCTCCTTGGGCGGCGCGCCGGAAACCATCATGAAGGGTTTTCGATTGCGGCGAGCGCGGCGTCAAACTCGTTTCCGTCCTGCCGCCTCACAAGTCACGTCGCCAGCCGAACGGGATCGGGGGCTTCTTATCCCCGCCTTAACGGCTTTTCAAGCAAAGCAAAAGCCGATCCGGTACGGTTTTGTACGGGATCGGCTTTTAAAAGAGGATAGAAGTGCGGTCAGGCCCAGGGGCGGACCGAGGCATTTGCCTTTTCGAACGTGTCGATGGCGCCGGAATGCTCCAGTGTCAGGCCGATGTCGTCGAGGCCGTTCAGCATGCAATGGCGCTTGAATTCATCGATCTCGAAGGTGATCGTGCCGCCATCAGGGCCGCTGATTTCCTGACGTTCCAGATCGATGGACAGAACGGCGTTCGAGCCGCGCGAGGCGTCGTCCAACAGCTTTTCGAGATTCTCGGGGCTGACGACGACAGGCAGAACGCCGTTCTTGAAACAGTTGTTATAAAAGATATCGGCGAAGCTGGTGGAGATCACGCAGCGGATGCCGAAATCGAGAAGCGCCCATGGTGCATGTTCGCGCGAAGAGCCGCAGCCAAAATTATCGCCCGCGACGAGGATCTGGGCGTTCTGGTAAGCGGGCTTGTTCAGCACAAAATCTGGATTGGGCGAGCCATCTTCGAGATAACGCGACTCGGCAAAAAGGCCGGTGCCAAGACCCGTGCGCTTGATGGTCTTAAGATAGTCTTTGGGAATGATCATATCGGTGTCGATATTGACGACCGGCATGGGCGCAGCAACGCCCGTCAGCTTGGTGAATTTTTCCATCTGTCGCTTCCCGTGTTTCCCTGGTCACAAAATCCGGCGTGGACTGACGCCCGCCGGATATTTTCTGTCGGGAAATACTGCAAAACTGATCGCTTTAGAAGCGCAAACCCGCATTCTTCGGTACGCCGCGTGCAGCGTTCTCGCATTTTGGCAGGATTAACGATCTCAGAGATCGATGATCGTGCCTTTGCCGTCGTTCCAGACGCGCATATCGCGCTGGTTGCGGGGCTTGACCGGAATGGGTGCCGGCTTCATACGCGCCGAAAGCAGACGGGCAGCGCTGAGAACGGCGAGCACGCCGATAAAAGCGACCGTAAGCGAGGCGGTAAAAAGAGCCACCAAAGCCAGAAGTGCGATGCCGGATGCGGCAATGAAAAATGAACGGATGCCTTGCATGATTCAACCTTTCTTTCCAGACGAATGTGGGCCTTCTTCTTCCGGCTTGCAAGAGGATTCAGTGGATTGTCGTGTTGCAGATGTCACAAAAGCTTGACACAAGTGCGGCATGACTAATTTTTTCGAAAATATTCCTGTGAAACCGCGCCGTTCACTGCTGTCGGTTCCGGCCATCAATGTCAGGGCGCTCGAAAAAATCCGCGATCTCGATTGCGATGGGGTTATTCTCGATCTGGAGGATTCCGTTGCACCCGATGTGAAGGACAAGGCTCGGGAAAATCTGGACAGGCTATTTTCTGACGCGCCTTTTGCCGGATGCGAGACCATTATTCGCATTAATCCGCTCTCTACGCCGGATGGGCAGGCGGATCTGAAGCTTGTGCTTTCCTGTCGGCCAGATGCGGTTTTGTTGCCCAAGGTGGAGCAGCCGGCCGATATTCATGAGGTTGCCGACCTTCTGGCGGAGGCGGATGCGCCGCAGGGTTTGAAAATCTGGGCGATGATCGAGACTCCGCTTGGTGTCTTGAATGCCGCGTCTATCGCCGACGCTGCCCATACGCCGGATGCGCGGCTTGCCGCCTTTGTCATCGGGCTCAATGATCTGCGCAAGGAAACACGGGTTCCGGCCCTGCCCGGCCGAACCTATCTTGTGCCGTGGATGATGCAGGTGGTGCTCGCCGCCCGCGCCTACGGGCTTGATGTCATCGACAGCGTTTCGAATGATTTTCGTGATCTCGCGGCTTTTGCCGGTGAATGCGAGCAGGGCCGCGCCATGGGCTTCGATGGCAAGATGCTGATCCACCCGGCCCAGATCGAGCCGGCCAATCGACACTTCGCTCCTGATGAGGCGATGGTCGCGGAAGCCAAGGAGATTATTGCCGCTTTCGTAAAACCCGAATCTGTGGAATTGAACGTCATCAACATGAACGGGCGAATGATCGAACGGCTGCATGTGGGGCAGGCCGAAAGGCTGGTCGCCATGGCCGGTATCATCGCACAACGAAAGGCAAAAAAAACGTGAAGGTCTATCGTTTCATAACCGGTCCCGATGACGCAAAGTTCTGTCACCGGGTCACCGAAGCGCTGAACAAGGGATGGGAACTTGCCGGTTCACCCAGCTATGCCTTCAACGCCGCCAGCGGTATCATGCATTGCGGCCAGGCCGTGACCAAGGTGGTCGAGGGCAAGGAATACCATCCGGATATGAAGCTCGGCGAGCAATGATCCAAGTACAAATCGAGTGATTCGGATCTGCTTACCTGATTCGCTCGATTTTTTTGGCCTTTACTCGGTAAAATCGAATAGTAGGAGTTTTATTCACAGTCCCTACTCGGAATGTGCGTGAAAATAATAACTGCCTGTTTTTGAAAGACAAAATTCGCGACTTTTCAGTATCTACCAGATAAATTTATCACGGAACATAAAGTGAACGAATTGAGGATTTTATCCTGAGCTTGACTCAAAATATCGAGTCCGAACATATATTTACAAGCTAGAGACGATCTCTGAGCTGGCACGACAAAGCCGAGGTTGCACCCCCGGCTCCGTGTCGAAACCACAATACCTTGGACGGCTTGCGGATCAGCATACGCATTGAGCAAAATACGCTCTCAGACTCTTCTGTCAAGTTTGTCCAAGGCTGAAGCCTAAGAGGACAACCACATGCATCAACAGTCTTACAGATTGACCGAAAAAGACGCGATAGAGATTTGGCTGCGTTATTGGGGCGGCGAGTTTCAGCACCACATTGCAGCTTCTTACGGCGTAAACCCGGGGCGGGTAAATGAAGTAATTAAGCGCAAACGCCTGGTGGGTAGTGAGACGATCGCACTCTCAATGAGACGCGATCACTAGTAGCTTGAGGACCCGGTATCACAGTTTCTCGGTGCCGGGTTTCTCAGCGCTCCGCGGCGGCCTCGTCGGCGCTTTCTTCGATCCGCTCCATGTCGTCGTCCGACAGGCCGAAATGGTGGCCGATCTCGTGGATGAGGACATGGGTGATGATATCGCCCAGCGTTTCTTCGTTCTCGGCCCAGTAGTCGAGAATGGGGCGGCGATAAAGCGTGATGCGGTTCACCATCTCGCCGGTTTCCATGGTGAAACGTTCGGAGATACCGCGCCCCTCGAACAATCCTAACAGGTCGAACGGTGTTTCGAGCGCCATGTCCTCGAACACTTCGTCTGTCGGGAAATCCGAGATCTCGATGACGAGATCCTTGGTCAACGCACGGAATTCTTCTGGCAGGTGGCCATATGCCTCGATCGCAAGCGACTCGAAGGCGGAAAGTGTCGGCGCATGGCGGTCCCGCCAATCGTCGGTCTGGTCTATGCGGGCCATTTCTGCTCCTTGTTGAAGGCCCATATAAACACTTGCTGCGCAAATTTCGAGACCTGACTGCTTCGCTTGCCAAAAAAGCATGAAATTCTTGGCGTTAGAGTTACTTTTCAAACATCCGTCATCTTGACATAAACTGATGTCTCGCGTAATTCGCACCCAAATTGATGGCGTATTGCGCCTTCTGTTTATTCCGCCCCTCAAAGGCGGCTTCACCGGCAGACTTTCAAAAGGGCATTCAGTCCTGACGGATTTCCGCTACTCCGACTGATAAAAAGACGGCCAGCTTGCTTTGGCGGGCAGAGCCGGAACGAACATGAAAGGATAACAAATGTTCGCAGTCATCAAGACCGGCGGTAAGCAGTACCGCGTAGCGGCCGATGCCGTGCTGACCATCGAAAAGCTGGAAGCAGAGGCAGGCGCAACCGTAGAATTCACCGAAGTTCTCGTGATCGGCGAAGGCGCCGACGCTCAGTTCGGTGCTCCCTTTGTCAAGGGTGCCATCGTCAAGGCTGAAGTTGTCGAGCACAATCGCGGCAAGAAGGTCATCGCCTTCAAGAAGCGTCGTCGTCAGAACTCCAAGCGTTCGCGCGGCCATCGTCAGCATCACACTGTCGTCCGCATCACGGACATCGTTGCTGCCTGATAGGCGCGACACGGGAAACAAGGTTTAAAGGAGAACTCCAATGGCACACAAAAAAGCTGGCGGTTCATCGCGTAACGGTCGCGATTCCGAATCCAAGCGCCTTGGCGTAAAGAAGTTCGGCGGCGAAGCTGTCATTCCAGGCAACATTATTCTGCGTCAGCGCGGAACCCAGTGGCATCCGGGCGCCAACGTTGGCATCGGCAAGGACCACACGATTTTCGCACTGACCGCAGGTAACGTGAACTTCCGTACGAAGGCCAACGGCCGCGTATTCGTATCCGTGGCCCCGAAAGCGGAAGCCGCAGAATAAGCCGGTAAGCGTCATATGCAGCCGGTGTCCCATCGACCCGGCTGAGACGTATCAGGTTCAGTCAAGAAAACAGGGGAGATGGGGTACCACCCAACTCCCCTTTTTCTTTAACCTCCAGGAGGGACTGAACCATGCAAGCTGAATTGTTGAGGGTTGACCAATCACGGTCACCCGAAGAGCGGCCGAGGCCCGATCGGTCGAGGAGCGATTGCCCCGTTTTACTGTCGCAGAGGCTGGTTTTACGCAAGCCTCACGAAGAAGACATCGACGCCCTTGCCCATCTTGCCAACAATGCCAATATCGCGACCATGGTGTCGCGTATGCCGCACCCGTACACGGCCAAAGACGCCGCGGACTTCGTGCGACGCACCAATGCTGGCGAGATCGGCAAGTGCGTCTATGCGATTACCCGCATGGACAATGGCGAGTTTCTGGGTTGCTGCGCGCTTGAACCGCAGGAAGACGAAAAGACGCTGGAAATCGGTTACTGGCTGGGGGAACCCTACTGGAACCGGGGCTACATGACCGAAGCCACGCATGCGCTGATCGACATGGCCTTCCGCACGCGTGAAATCGACCAGATCGATGCCCGCTGCCGGGTCACCAACATCCCCTCGCGCCGGGTCATCCAGAAGTGCGGTTTCCAGTTCCAGGGCTCCGGCATGGTCGGTTCGCTGGCATTGGGTGGCATGGTACCGGTAGAATGGTACAGGCTGGACCGCAAGACCTGGGTTTCGCTGAAGAGCTGGGGGGACATGGGATGAGCACGATCGAGCTTACCCGTCACCGTGCAACTGCGACGGTCGCGCCGCCCGGCCCCTGCCCGGTCATCGAGACGTCGCGTCTGGTGCTGCGTCCGCAGCGGCTTTCCGATGCCGGCAGCATTGCGGAATCGCTTGGCGATTTTGCCGTGACCAGGATGCTGGCCCGTGTTCCCGCGCCCTATCATCGACAGGATGCGCTGGAATGGCTGGTCCTGCGCACTTCAGGCACGCTGCCCGATTGGGATTTCGCCATCACAAGCGGTGATGATACCCTGATAGGCGTCGTCTCGGTCGAATTGCGGCATGGCGAGTGGCATCTCGGCTACTGGCTGAACCGGTTCTACTGGGGCAAGGGTTACATGACCGAGGCGGTGGCCGCCGTGGTCGAGCGGTTCTTCCGCCGCATGCCCGGTGTGGTTCTCCATTCCGGTGTGTTTGCGGATAATCCGGCTTCGCTGCGCGTGCAGGAAAAACTGGGCTTCCGGGTGACCGGCTGCCACCAGATTTACGCCACGGCGCGTGCTGCGATGGTGGCGCATATCGATACGGCGATCACGGCTGAGGATTTCGTTCCGCAGCACGGCTGACAATCAAAACAAGGCCGGTTGCCGCAAACCGGCCTTGTCTCACGCAGGCGCTTCCCGCACGATAGTCTTTGACCTTGTGGAGAAGCGCTTGTATTCGAAACGACGATATTTTTGTTTGGCACAACGCCTTGAGCTGATGTGCCCGCAAACCGACAGAACGGCAGTCCGATGAAATTTCTCGATGAAGCAAAAATCTATATCAAGTCCGGTGATGGCGGCGCGGGCGCCGTTTCCTTCCGACGCGAAAAATTCATCGAGTTCGGCGGCCCTGATGGCGGCGATGGCGGACGCGGCGGCGACGTCTGGATCGAGGTGGTCAACGGTCTCAACACGCTGATCGACTTCCGCTTCCAGCAGCATTTCAAGGCCTCGATCGGACAGCACGGCATGGGTAAGACCCGCACCGGCGCCAAGGGTTCCGACGTGGTTCTGAAAGTGCCTGTCGGCACGCAGATTTTCGAGGAAGACAACGAGACGCTGATCGTCGACCTGACAAAGGAAGGCCAGCGTTTTCGTCTTGCCGCTGGCGGTAACGGCGGTTTCGGCAACGCCTATTTCAAGTCTTCGACCAATCAGGCGCCGACCCATGCCAATCCGGGCCTTGCGGGCGAAGAAAAGACGCTCTGGCTTCGCCTGAAGCTGATCGCTGACGCCGGTCTCGTTGGTCTGCCAAATGCAGGTAAGTCGACATTCCTCGCGACCGTGACGCGCGCGCGGCCGAAGATCGCCAATTACCCCTTCACCACGCTGCATCCGAACCTCGGCGTCGCGACCATTGACGGCCGTGAATTCGTGCTGGCCGATATTCCCGGCCTGATCGAAGGTGCGCATGAGGGTGTGGGCATCGGCGACCGTTTCCTCGGCCACGTTGAGCGCACCCGTGTGCTTCTGCATCTCGTCTCCGCGCAGGAAGAAAAGGTCGGGCAGGCCTATAAGACTGTTAAAGCCGAGCTGGATGCCTATGGCGGCGGCTTGACCGACAAGCCGGAAATCGTGGCGCTGTCGCAAATCGACGTGCTGGACGAAAAAGAACTGAAAAAGAAGGCAAAGGAATTGGAAAAGGCCTGCGGCCGTCCTCCGCTCCTTCTGTCTGCCGCTGCCCACATCGGTATGACGGAGGCGCTGCGCGCCCTTCGCGATATCATCGTCTCGGCAAGCAATGGCGGCGAGACCGCCCTTCCCGACCGCTCAATGCCTGTGGATAGCGAGGCCGAGGAAGAGGACGATCGCCTATGAGCCTCACCCGCAAACCGCTGGGTAGCCACCACCGGATCGTCATCAAGATCGGTTCGGCACTTCTGGTGGACCGGAAAAGCGGGCTCAAGAAAGATTGGCTCGACGCCATTTGCGAGGACATCGCTGCGCTGAAGAAAAACGGCGCAGATGTTCAGGTGGTGTCTTCTGGCGCCATCGCGCTCGGCCGCACGGTGCTCGGTCTGCCCTCCGGCGCATTAAAGCTGGAGGAAAGCCAGGCAGCGGCGGCCGTTGGCCAGATCGCTCTGGCGCGGGCATGGTCGGAAAGCCTGTCGCGGCATGAGATCGTCGCTGGCCAGATTCTGCTGACGCTGTCCGACACCGAAGAGCGCCGCCGTTACCTCAATGCGCGCGCCACCATCAACCAGCTGCTGAAGATCGGTGCTATTCCGATCATCAATGAAAACGACACGGTGGCAACCACCGAAATCCGCTACGGCGACAATGACCGTCTGGCCGCCCGCGTGGCCACCATGACCGGTGCCGATCTTCTGGTATTGCTGTCTGATATTGACGGGCTTTACACGGCTCCGCCGCATCTTGATCCGGATGCGAAGTTCCTTGAGACGATTGCAGATATTACGCCCGAGATTGAGGCCATGGCAGGCGGTGCGGCTTCCGAGCTTTCACGCGGCGGCATGCGTACCAAGATCGATGCCGGCAAGATCGCGACCGCTGCCGGTTGCGGCATGATCATCGCTTCCGGCAAGACGCTCAATCCGTTGAAGGCCATCGAAAACGGCGCCCGCTCCTCGTGGTTTGCGCCATCAGGCACACCGGTGACGGCGCGAAAGACCTGGATTGCCGGTCAGTTGCAGCCGGCAGGTGAGATTCATGTGGATGCGGGTGCGGAAAAAGCGCTCTATGCCGGTAAAAGCCTGCTTCCCGCGGGCGTGCGGGTGGTGAAGGGCAATTTTGGACGCGGAGATGCGATTGCCATTATCGGCGTCGAAGGCCGAGAGGTCGCGCGCGGCCTTGCAGGCTACGATGCGGAAGAGGCGCGTCTTATCATCGGTCACAAGTCGAACGAGATCGAGGCGATCCTTGGTTATGTCGGGCGTGCGGCGATGATCCATCGCGACGATCTGGTAATGACGGGTGCCGCCGTGAAAGTTAAAAATACTGAAAAGGATGAGGTCCATGCCTGAACAGGCCGTGAAGCAGAGCCATGATATTGATGCACTGATGATGACCATCGGTGCACAGGCAAAAGCTGCTTCGCGACCGTTGTCCATCGCAGGTACGGATCAGAAAAACCGTGCGCTTCTCGCCATGGCGTCCGCCATCGAGGCGTCGAGGGAAACGATCCTTGCCGCCAACAGGAAAGATCTGGCGGCGGCGGATAATAGCGGCCTTGCCGCTTCCTTCATCGACAGGCTTACGCTTGACGATGCGCGGATCGCCGGTATCGCCGAAGGCATCCGCTCGGTTGCCGCGCTGTCTGATCCGGTTGGCGAAGTTATTGCCGCCTGGGATCGCCCGAACGGTCTGAAGATCGAGCGCGTGCGCACGCCGCTTGGCGTCATCGGTGTGATTTACGAAAGCCGCCCGAATGTGACGGCAGATGCCGGCGCGCTCTGCCTCAAGGCGGGCAATGCGGTCATCCTGCGCGGCGGCTCGGATTCGCAACATTCATCGCGTGCTATCCATGCCTGCCTCGTCGAGGGCCTGAAGATCGCCGGCCTTCCCGAGCATGCCATTCAGCTGGTGCCGGTCACCGACCGCGCTGCCGTGGGCGCGCTTCTTGGTGGATTGAATGGCACGGTTGACGTGATTGTGCCGCGCGGCGGCAAAAGCCTGGTTGCGCGGGTGCAGTCCGAGGCGCGTGTGCCGGTCTTTGCGCATCTGGAAGGTATTTGCCATATCTATGTCGACGGATCGGCCGATCTCGACATGGCGAAACGCATCGTCGTGAATGCCAAGATGCGCCGCACCGGCATTTGCGGCGCGGCGGAAACGCTGCTGGTGGATGCCGCTGTTGTTGCCACGCATCTTGAACCGCTCGTCAAGGGCCTGATCGAGGCCGGTTGTGAAGTGCGCGGTTCGCAGGCCGTGCGTAATGTTGTCGAGGGCTTGAAAGCCGCAACCGAAGATGACTGGCGCACCGAATATCTCGATGCGATCATTTCGGTTGCTGTCGTGGACGGTATTTCCGGCGCGATCGACCACATCAGCACCTATTCGTCCAACCACACGGAGGCGGTGATGGCCGAGGACCCAGCGGTGGTCGAGCGTTTCTTCAACGAACTCGATTCGGCCATTCTGCTGCATAATGCTTCCACGCAATTTGCCGATGGCGGTGAATTTGGAATGGGTGCGGAAATCGGCATCGCCACTGGCAAGATGCATGCACGCGGCCCGGTTGGTGTCGAACAGCTCACGTCGTTCAAATACCGCGTGCATGGCACCGGTCAGACGCGGACCTGATAGTTGCTGGTCGAAACACGCCTCGACAGACGTTATCTCACCATGCCGCATGCGGAGCGCGGCATGGTCGTCGGGCTGTTTGGCGGCTCCTTCAATCCGCCGCATGCCGGCCATGCCCTTGTTGCCGAAATAGCGCTTCGCAGGCTGGGTCTAGACCAGCTCTGGTGGATGGTGACGCCAGGCAATCCGCTGAAAAGCCGCTCGGAACTGGCGTCTCTGGAGGATCGTATCGCTGCCTGCGAAAGGCTGGTCAGCGATCCCCGCATCAAGGTGACGGCTTTTGAAAAATCGCTGGGGATCAGCTACACGGCCAATACGCTTGCCAAGGTGAAAGCAAAAAATCCGCATGTCCGCTTTATCTGGATCATGGGAGCCGACAATCTGAAAAGCTTCCATCGCTGGCAACAATGGCGAAGGATCGCCGAGACCTTTCCGATTGCGGTGATCGACCGGCCGGGTTCCACCCTCTCCTACCTCTCCTCCACCATGGCGCAGGCCTATAGCCAGGCGCGGATCGATGAGGATGATGCGGGTGTTTTGTGGAAAAAAAAGGCGCCTGCCTGGGTCTTTATCCATGGTCCGCGTTCCACGCTCAGTTCGACGGCGCTCCGCAATAATCACAAATGATGTATGCGACAGCCGTTGAAGGCTCCATATCTTGAAAAGTTAATGCTTTGGTGCCACCTTAATCTGGTGACGCACAGATTCGCGTCGCCAGTGCCTGTTTTGTCATTCTTGGAAAGGGAAAACCTCTGACAACAGTACACGCCAAGGGAAGAGCATTTGTTGCTATCCCGAAGGGTCAGGACAGTGGCGCCGATGCCGCCGACCACGCCCTCGAAACCGTCCTCGCGAGCCTCGAGGACTCCAAGGCTGAAGATATCGTATCTCTCGACATTGCCGGAAAATCGGCGCTTGCGGACTACATGGTGGTGGTCTCCGGGCGATCGAACAGGCATGTCTCGGCGATCTGCGAGCATCTTCTCAAGGATATGAAGGATGAAGGGTTTGGAAGCGCCCGCGTCGAAGGTCTCGAGACCGGAGATTGGGTGCTGATCGATACCGGCGATATCATCGTTCATGTGTTCCGTCCGGAAATCCGTGTCTTCTACAACATTGAAAAAATGTGGGCGACGCCGGAAATGCCGGAAGACACGCTGCATTGATGCGGTGAGCCTTTGACGTCGCACATCGGGCCTCCCGAATATCATTTTTGATTTCGGGTCGATGTGTGTGGTCGGAAAGCAAGCCGGCCGCATAGGAATCCGTAGGCTATGCTGTTAAGAGCGTGACCCTGTTGGGTCACGATGGATGCAGGTTTGCGATGCGGATTTCGATTTTTGCGGTGGGACGGCTGAAATCCGGCCCGGAAAAGGATCTTGCGACCCGTTATATCGAACGCCTTGCCAAGACCGGCCCGGCGATCGGGCTCGAGTTTTCGCGCGTGATCGAGGTCGCGGAAAGCCGGGCATCGAACGCGGAGACGCGCAAGCGCGAAGAAGCGGCGATGCTGGAAAAACATCTGGCTGATGGTACCGTGCTCGTGCTGCTGGACGAGCGCGGCAAGGCGCTGGATAGCCCGGCCTTTGCCTCATTTTTTGGCGATCTGCGTGATAGCGGCAAGCGCGACCTCGTGATCGCGATTGGTGGCGCCGACGGCCTAGATCCTGCACTTTACGACAGAGCGGCGGCCGTTCTTAATCTCGGCAAGCTCACATGGCCGCACCAGATCGTTCGTATTCTGATCGCCGAACAGCTTTACCGCGCCGTCACCATCCTCTCCGGTCATCCCTATCATCGCGTTTGAGCGTGATCTTCATGTGGAAAATTGTCTCAATTTCAACATGAAGCTTCGCGAGACGGAAAGGCGTGGAAGGCTTTGCAGCCAGCCTGTTTCTGGCCTCTTGGAAGATTGGGGCAAAATCCCTAATATCGGCGCTCCTGCTTCGGCGTCAAAGAAAGTTCAAATGGACAAGAGGTCTCAACGAAAACGCCACGCTGCCCTTGCGGGCGCGGTTTTCGCTGTCCTTGTCCTGGGGATTTCCCCCGTTGAACGCGCCTTTTCGCGCGATGATGCGGGTGCCGCGCCTGCTGGTGAGGGTGATTCGTCGCCGGAGGCGCTTCAGACGCTGGAAAAGCGCCGTGATCAGAACCGCCAGGATCTGGAAGAACTGGTCGACAGCATCGGACTTTCGGAAGACAAGACCCGAAATCTCGAGGAAAGCATTGCTTCCCTTAATCAGGATAGCGCCCGTATCCGCGACGAGCTGATCGCGTCGGCTGCGCGCCGCAAGGCACTGGAAACCAAAATCAGCGATGGCGAGGATCGTCTGGCCAAGCTTTCGGTCCGCGAAGATGGCGTCAAGGCATCCCTGCGCGAGAGGCGTGGCGTGCTGGCGGAGGTTCTGGCGGCGCTGCAGCGTATGGGCAGAAACCCTCCCCCCGCCCTTCTCGTTTCGCCTGATGATGCGCTGGCTTCGGTGCGCAGCGCCATTCTTCTCGGCGCCGTCGTGCCCGGCATTCGCGGTGAGACCGACAAGCTGGTTTCTGCTCTCAAAGAATTGACCGACGTCAGGCAGGCAATCGCTCGCGAAAAGGACGATCTTACGGGTATGATGACGGCAAGTCTGGAAGAGGAAAAACGCCTCGACCTGCTGCTTGCTGAAAACGACCGCAGAAATTCGCAGACGGCCGCGGCGCTGGAGGTGGAACGCAAGCGATCCGAGGAGCTTGCAAGCAAGGCGACCAGCCTCGAGGGTCTGGTCGGTTCGCTTGAAAGTGAGATCAGTTCGGTGCGGGAAGCTATGGAAAGGGCGCGTGTGGAAGAGCAGCGCGTGGCCCGTCTTTCCGAAGCGGAACGTGAGAAGGAGCGTGCCGCAGCCGAGGCGGGAATGCCCGATAAAAACCGTATTGCGCCCGCATATCCCTTCGCGAGTTTGAAGGCAAAGCTGGACCTGCCGGTGGCTGGAGATGTCTTGCGCCGGTTCGGCGATGCGGATGGTACGGGCCACTTTTCCAAGGGAATTGTCGTCGCGACCGGACCTGAGGCCATCGTGACGGCACCGGCAGACGGCTTTGTTGTATTTGCCGGAGATTTTCGCAGTTACGGCCGAATGATCATCCTCAATACGGGTGACGGATACCATGTGGTCATGACGGGCATGGACAATGTGAGGACACGGCAGGGAATGTTTGTGTTCTCCGGAGAGCCAATCGCCTCCATGGGTGCAAAAAGAGTAGCGAGTGCAGCAGCATTGGCGCTGGAAACCGACCGGCCAACGCTCTACATTGAGTTCAGGAAAGATGGTGTGCCGGTTGATTCCCAACCTTGGTGGACCGCAAAAAATACCGGAAGGGCGCACAATGATTCGTAAGGTTTCGCTTCTCCTTATCGGTGGGCTTATGGGCGCCACGGCGATGAGTGTGATTTATTCGGCGAGCATGCCGGCACAGGCGGCCGGGCCTTCGACCTATAAGGAACTGTCAATCTTTGGCGACGTGTTCGAACGTGTGCGTGCGCAATATGTGACGCCGCCGGATGACGAGAAGCTGGTCGAAAATGCCATCAACGGCATGCTCAGCTCGCTTGATCCGCATTCGAGCTTCATGAATGCCAAGGACGCCAACGACATGCGCACCCAGACCAAGGGTGAGTTCGGCGGTCTCGGCATCGAAGTGACAATGGAAAATGAACTGGTCAAAGTCATCTCGCCGATGGACGACACGCCGGCTTCGCGCGCAGGCATTCTTGCCGGCGACTATATTTCGGAAATCGACGGTACGCCGGTTCGCGGTCTGAAGCTGGAGCAGGCGGTCGAGAAGATGCGCGGCGCGGTCAAGACGCCGATCAAGCTGACGATCATCCGCCAGGGCGCCGACAAACCGCTCGAATTCACCGTCATGCGTGATGTCATTGCCGTACGCGCGGTTAAGTCCCGTGTCGAGGGCGATGTCGGTTATCTCCGCGTCATCTCATTTACCGAGAAGACCTATGACGATCTCGAAAAGGCGATCAAGAAGATCAAGACGGATGTGCCGGCTGACAAGCTGAAGGGCTACGTGCTCGATCTGCGTCTCAACCCCGGTGGTCTGCTCGATCAGGCGATCAATGTTTCCGACGCCTTCCTCCAGCGTGGCGAAGTCGTTTCGACCCGTGGCCGTAACCCGGACGAGACCCGTCGCTTCAATGCAACGGCTGGCGATCTGACCGATGGCAAGCCGGTTATCGTGCTCATCAACGGTGGCTCTGCTTCGGCGTCTGAAATCGTCGCCGGTGCGCTGCAGGATCTGCGTCGCGCGACTGTGGTCGGCACCCGCTCCTTCGGCAAGGGTTCGGTCCAGACGATCATACCGCTCGGCGAGGCCGGCGCGCTGCGTCTGACCACGGCGCTTTATTACACGCCGTCTGGCAAATCGATCCAGGGCACGGGCATTACGCCTGATATCAAGGTCGAACAGCCGCTGCCGCCGGAATTGCAGGGCCGTGTCACGACCGAAGGTGAATCCAGCCTGACCGGCCATATCAAGGGCCAGAGCGAAACGGACGAAGGTTCGGGTTCTTCAGCTTACGTTCCGCCGGAAGCCAAGGACGATATCCAGCTGAATTATGCGCTGGATCTGTTGCGCGGTGCCAAGACCGATCCGTCGTTCCCGCCGAACCCGGACAAGGCTGTGGTCAACAAACAGTAAGATGGATGCGCCGGCCAGCCGGCGCATTTTCTCGATTGCCTAACCGTTTGGACGGATCGTTCATTGCCTTCTGACCTGCGAAAACCGCTTCTGGGTCGACAGAAAAAAAGCGCCGGTATCAACCGGCGCTTTTCCGTCATTATGGTTCTGTCCGCGCTTGCAGTTCTGACGATCGGCGGGCTTTCCGTCTATACGGCCCTGTCGCCCGGCAATCTCCAGAAGACGGCTTCCGGGCCGGACACCCAGCCCCAGCTCCCCGAAAATGCTCCGAAAACGGCAGCAGCCGATGTGGCGGATCCCAACGATACGGCTGGTCTGAAGCCGGAAAGCGGCCGCTCCGGCGCCAATATAAATCGGGCGACGATGCCGGATGGCAATGTGGTATCGGTCTATTCTCCTCGCCCCCGTGACAGCGACGGACCGGTGCTGATGAGCGGCCAGACCTACGGTCAGGATCCGCGCATGGCCACGCGGCCCAATGATGCATTGCTGGAAGAAACCGCATTTGGCAGATTGCCGGTCGTCGGTGCCGATGGTTTGCGGCCGATGGAGCAATATGCCCGGCCGTGGTCCGGCGCACGCGGCACCAGGGTGGCGATCGTGGTCGGTGGTCTCGGCCTCAGCCAGACGGGTTCGCAAAAGGCGATCCGGGAACTGCCGCCGGAGGTGACGCTCGGTTTTGCTGCAAGCGGCAACAGCCTGCAGCGCTGGATGCAGGAAGCACGCCGTGAGGGGCATGAAATCCTTCTCCAGATACCGCTGGAGCCCTTCGGGTATCCCGGCACCAATCCCGGCCCGGACACGCTGCTGGCGGGCGATCCCGCGAAGGTCAATATCGACCGGCTGCATCGCTCCATGGCGAAGATTACCAATTATACTGGCATCATGAATTATCTCGGCGGGCGTTTCCTTTCCGAGCAGGCGGCGCTCGAGCCGGTCATGCGCGATATCGGCAAGCGCGGGCTGCTTTTTCTGGACGATGCCTCTTCGGCGCAGTCGCTGAGCGGCGGGATTGCTAAAGCCATTTCCGCGCCGCAGGGCTTTGCCGATGTTCTGCTCGACGGTGAGGTCACCGAAGCCACTATCCTGCGCAAGCTGGACGAATTGGAGCGGATCGCGCGACGTAACGGTCAGGCGATCGGCGTTGCCTCGGCTTTTGACGAAAGCATCGCTGCAATCTCGAAGTGGTCGCGGGAGGCGGGCGGTCGCGGTATTGAGATCGTTGGTGTTTCTGCGCTTGTTTCGCAGCAGGCGGGGCAGTAAACCTTCTGCGCGGCCATTCCTTAGCGCCTTTTCGGCGCGCAGACAGTGCGGGTTTCCAATGACAATCAAAGCAGAAGATTTGCCTTACCGTCCCTGTGCGGGGATTATGGTTCTGAACGCCGAAGGCCTTGTCTGGGCCGGCCGGCGCATCAGGGAAGGCAATTCGGAATATGACGGTTCACCGCAATTGTGGCAGATGCCGCAGGGCGGCATCGATGACGGTGAACGGCCTTTGACGGCCGCCATTCGCGAACTTTACGAAGAGACGGGGATGAAAACGGTGACGTTGCTGGCGGAAGCGAGCGACTGGATCCATTATGATCTGCCGCCCGAACTGATCGGCATCGGCCTGAGAGGCAAGTATCGCGGGCAGGCGCAACGCTGGTTTGCCTTCCGTTTCGGTGGCGACGAAAGCGAAATCCAGATCGACCCACCTCCAACAGGGCATACGGCTGAATTCGACGCCTGGGACTGGAAGCCGATGGAAAGCCTGCCGGAGCTCATCGTGCCCTTCAAGCGCGCGGTCTACGAGAAAGTGGTTGCGGAATTCCGGCACCTTGCCGGCAAGTAATAAAAAAGGCGGCCACTGGCCGCCTTTTCTTTGGTCGATTGCGAAAGCTTATTCTGCTTCGTTGGCGGAATCGGCGTTGAGTTGGCCGTATTTTTCCGCACCGATCTTGCCGAGAAGTTCGAGCTGGGTCTCAAGGAAGTCGATGTGACCTTCCTCGTCGATCAGCAGTGCTTCGAACAGCTTCATCGAGACATAGTCTCCGGCCTCGGAACAGATGTCGCGCGATTTCTTGTAGGACGTCCGTGCGTCATATTCGCCCGCCAGATCGGCTTCGAGCACTTCCTTGACGTTCTGACCGATGCGCAGGGGAGCCAGGGTCTGGAGGTTGGGATGGCCTTCCAGGAAAATGATACGATCGATGATCTTGTCGGCGTGCTGCATCTCTTCGATGGATTCCGCACGCTCCTTTTTTGCAAGCTTGGTGTAGCCCCAGTCATTCAGAAGTCGGTAGTGAAGCCAATACTGGTTTACCGCACCGAGTTCTAGAAAAAGGGCTTCGTTAAGCCGCTCGATGACTCTTGTGTCGCCTTTCAATGTCCGCTCTCCTGTTCTCTTCATGGAATCGCTTCAAGCGGGACATAAAATCAAAAACATCTGCTTCCGTCGAGTGGCGACGGGCGTGATATTCTTCGGTTGTCTGTATGATCAGGTCGACGACAGTCGGGAAACAGCCGCAGCAGCGGCCACGTTTTTCCATGGCATGATACACTTTTGCCGGAACGATAAGCTGCCAACAGTCCTCATCGAGGAGCTCGTTAATGACGTCCCGGATATCGTGGTCGGTGATGTAATTGCAGCTGCAAACCAGCATGATCGACTGCCTGTATGACGCAACACGTTGTTTTCGTTCTTAAACCAAAACAGGACACCCACTGTCAAGAAAAACCTCCGAGGATATCCGAAAGTGAACTCTGGATTCATTCTAAACTATACGAAAACTGTCGTATTTTCATTAGTTTAGCAGTTCCTATATTGCGGTGTTTTTCGATCAAGTTTTTGTGCGTGGCGATATTATCAGGGCGGATATCACGAAAAGTTTACCTGCTTCCTTCCCGTTAGAAGGGGTCCCGATCTCAGGCGAAATATTGTCCGCCATTTGCGGTCATCGTGGAGCCGGTTATGAAACCAGCCTCGTCCGACACGAGAAACAGGACGCAGCGCGCGATTTCTTCCGGTTCGCCCAGGCGCCCGACCGGGATTTGCGGCACAATCCGCTCGGCCAGCACTTTCTCCGGTATAGCCCTCACCATCTCCGTGCCGATGTAGCCGGGGCAGATGGCGTTGACGGTAATGTTGCGGCTTGCGCCTTCCTGGGCGAGCGCCTTGGTAAAGCCGATATCGCCAGCCTTTGAGGCGGAATAGTTGACCTGGCCTGCCTGGCCCTTCTGGCCATTGATGGAGGAAATATTGACGATGCGACCGAAGCCGCGATCGCGCATACCCGACCAGACTGGATGCGTCATGTTGAAGACGCCGGTGAGGTTGGTGTCGATCACCTCGCGCCATTGCTGCGGTGTCATCTTGTGAAACATCGCATCGCGGGTGATGCCGGCATTGTTGACGAGAACCTCGACGGGGCCGAAGGCCTCTTCAACCTGGGCTATGCCTTTCACGCAGGCATCATAGTCTCGCACGTCCCATTGAAACGCGGGGATGCCGGTTTCTTTCTGGAAGGCCTCTGCCCTATCGGTCGTGAAGGCGTAATTGACGGCCACCTGGTAGCCGGCTGCCTGCAAGGCGCGGGCTATTGCTGCGCCTATGCCGCTTGTCCCGCCCGAAATCAACGCAACCCGGCTCATATGGCCTCCATTTCCTGAACTGTTTTAGCCGTGCTCAACGGCCACAGAAATGCGGCCAATGGGAGACCGCTTCTACCCTATTGGCCGCTGAACCGGAATTGCTTTTTGGAAGGCCGCACGGCGGTTTTCAGAGCGCCTCGATGCACATGGCAACACCCATGCCGCCGCCGATGCAGAGCGTCGCGAGCCCCTTCGATACGTTGCGGCGGCGCATCTCGAAAATCAGCGTGTTCAGCACACGGGCGCCGGATGCGCCAATCGGATGGCCGATGGCAATCGCACCGCCATTGACGTTGACGATATCTGGATCAAGACCAAGCTCACGCACGACAGCGCAGGACTGTGCGGCAAAGGCTTCGTTGGCCTCAACGAGGCCGATATCGCCGATCGACCAGCCTGCCTTGGCCAGCGCCTTGCGTGAGGCGGGGATGGGGCCGGTTCCCATGATCTGCGGATCGACACCCGCCGTCGCCCAGGAGGCGATGCGCGCCAGCGGTTTGATACCGCGCTTTGCCGCTTCCTGCTCCGACATCAAAAGTGTGGCAGCAGCGCCATCATTGAGGCCGGAGGCGTTGCCGGCCGTTACCGTGCCCTCCTTGTCGAAGGCGGGGCGCAGCTTTGCCATGATTTCCAGCGAAACACCGGTACGGATGTGTTCGTCAGCTTCGATGATAATATCTGCCTTGCGGCCCTTGACCGTGAAAGCCACGATCTCATCCGCAAAACGGCCGGCGCTCTGCGCGGCTTCGGCCTTGTTTTGCGATGCGACAGCGAACTGGTCCTGTTCATCACGGGAAAGCTGCCATTGCCGGGCGATGTTCTCGGCGGTTATGCCCATGTGATAGCCGTAAAAGGCATCCGTCAGGCCGTCTTTCAGCATTGTGTCGATCATCTTGAAATCGCCCATTTTCACGCCACCGCGCAAATGCGCGCAATGGGGCGCCATGGACATGGATTCCTGCCCGCCGGCAATGATGATGGCCGCGTCGCCGGTAACGATCTGCTGCATGCCGAGTGCGACGGCGCGCAGGCCGGAACCGCATAGCTGATTGATGCCGAAGGCGGTTGCTTCCTGCGGAATGCCGGCTTTCATTGCCGCCTGCCGCGCCGGGTTCTGCCCTTCGCCTGCCGTCAACACCTGACCAAGGATGACCTCATCGATCTCATGGGCTGCGACACCGGCGCGCTCCAGGACGGCGTTGATGACGGTTGCCCCAAGCTCGTGGGCGGGCGTATTGGCAAAGCCACCATTGAAAGAACCGACGGCAGTGCGCGCAGCGCTGGCAATCACGATTGAAGGCATCATCTGTTTCTCCTCACTTGCGGGCGGAGACTGGCAAAGCTTTGAATACAAGTCAAATGCCGAAAGTTGCTTTAAAAGATGTTGCTAAATCAAGCCGGAATCTTGCGGAAAATTGCTGCGCAAAAAACAAACTGTTGCGATGCACAAAACATTTGTCACGAGGCTTGTTTTGCGCATACACTTCGCGCGGGAAGAGCAATAACACCAAAAAACAAGAAAATACCATCATCGCGAGGAGGCGGGCATGGCAAAACACGACGGCGAAACAATCATTAAAAAATATGCCAACCGGCGGCTCTACAACACCGGAACCAGCACCTATGTGACGCTGGATGATCTGGCGCAGATGGTTAAACGCGGCGAGGACTTCAAGGTTCAGGACGCCAAATCATCCGAAGACATCACTCATGCGGTTCTAACGCAGATCATTGTTGAACAGGAAGCCAAAACCGGCAATACGCTTTTGCCAACGGCGTTTCTGCGGCAATTGATCTCCTATTACGGTGACCAGATGCAGATGGTCGTTCCGACATTTCTCGAACATTCGATGAAAACCTTCTCCGATCAGCAGAGCCAGATGCAGGAGCATATGGCCAAGGCGTTCGGTGACGGGTCGCTTGCCCGGAATTTCCAGGCTCCATTGCAAATGATGGAAGAGCAGATTCGCCGCAATACGGAACTGTTCCGGCAGGCAATGCAGGGGTTCACGCCTTTTGCAATGCCGCAGGCGCCCAAAGAAACGCGCAAGCCGAATGCATCCGAAATCGATGAGCTGAAGTCGCAGCTGCGCGCATTGCAGCAAAAACTCGATCAGCTCTGAAGGAGGCTGGAGCATTTGGAGTGAGACCCCTCAAATGCTCTCTCCGGTTCTTCAGTTTGCCGCCCGTTCCGGGACGCGCAGCAACAGAACAAACCCCAACCCCAGAAACACGATGAGGGTGGCCATGCCGATGTGTGCGGAGCCACTAAGGTAGGTTGCTATTGAAAAGGACAGCGTCGCCATGAAGCTAGTGGCGCGGCCCGATAGCGCATAGATGCCGAAGTAGCGTCCCGCCTCGGCAATGGTGATGTTGCGCGCCAGATAGGAACGCGACGAGGCCTGAACGGGACCGAAGGCGAGGCCAATCAATATGCCATAGAGCAGATAGGCCTTTTCCGCGCCGGTTGCGAAGATGCCGCCATTGTCCGCTGTCGGCAATTGGATCCAGCCAAACAGTGTCGAGCCCTTTTCTGTCGAGACGATGCCGACCGTCGCGATGAGCAGAAGAACCAGGCTGATAAGGATGGTGATCCGCGAGCCAAGTTTCTGATCGACGCGCCCGGCCGCAAAGCAGCCCACGATGGCGACGACGTTGAGCAGGATGCCGAAGAGGCCGATTTCCATCGTCGCCCAGCCGAACATTCCCGCCGCAAATACCCCACCCAGAATGAGCACGCCGTTGACGCCGTCCTGATAAAGCATACGTGCAATCAGGAACCGCAACAGGACGGGTCTGTCTCGAAGTTCGCGCAGGGTTGTCTTGAGCTCCGCAAGGCCAGAGCGGATCGCCGCTCCGAAGGGTAGGCCCCTGTCCGCATCCGGGGTCAGCAGAAACATCGGCAGAATGAAGAGCAAATACCAGATTGCGGCTATCGGGCCGGTTATTCTGGCGTCCTCGCCGGTTGCGGGATCGAGACCGAAAAGCGGCTTGATACCGGCGATAGTCAGTCCTGTCTGTGGATTTGCGGCCAGAAGCGTCACCACGGCAATCAGCACCACCATGCCGCCGAGATAACCGAGCCCCCAGGCGAGATTGGAAATGCGTCCGACATTCTGCGGATTGGTCAGTCGCGGCATCATGGAATCGTTGAAGACGATCGAAAACTCCGCCGCGATGGATGCGAATATCATGCAGACGATGGGCAGGATGATCGGCGAACCCGGTGCTGCAAACCAGAGGAATAAAAGGCTGACGATCTTGATGGCGGCAAAAAAGGCGATCCACGGCTTTCTTGCGCCGGATTGGTCAGCGATGGAGCCGAGAATGGGGGAGAATAGGGCGATGATGATCGAGGAGACCGTCGCCATGTTGCTCCATGTCGCCTGCGCCGAAATAGGATCATCGGTGAGGCGGGCGACAAAGTAGGGTCCGAAAACGAAGGTCGTAACGACCGTGAAAAAGGGCTGTGCCGCCCAATCGAACATGACCCAGCCCCAGATGCCGCGTTTGGCAACCACTGTTTCCGCATTTGGGGAGGGGACAGTCATTCATCGTCCTATCGGATATGGGGGGATAAAATGCGTGATGCCGGCGCAACCGCTTCATTTATGGCCATCCGGGCCAGTCACCCGGATGGCGTTTGTCGAATGGTCGATCAGCGCGTCTGAACGATATCGCCAAGCAGCCCCGCCGCCACTGTCAGGCGGGCGAGGTTGGTATCGCCGCTTTCGCTCAGTGCACCGAGTTCCGAGACGATGCGATTGACGCGCACGCGGTCGGCGGCATACCAGGCCTGAACCGGGTCCTTTTCCTTCGCATACTCGGTTAGGGCCGAGATGACGATCCGGCGTCTCGACAAGGCGATCTGGTCCTGGCTGCGCAGAAGAGCCAGGCTCTCGTAGTGATCGGCCGGCGTGATGCGCTGGCTGGCATCCAGCAGCCGCGCGACACGGAAGGTCGAGGAGACCGTGGCGTAGCTTTCGGCGGCGCGGGCAAGCGTCGTGCCCGCATTTTCGGCGATACGCATGATCTCTGGCACATAGACCAGCAGGGAAAGCGTATCCAGCTCTTCCAGAAGGCCAGAGGGAACACCGTCGATTTCGGTGACGCCAAGCTCGCGGCGATATTTCGCCGCTGCCGGCGATAGCGTCTTGATGGCAGTTTTCAGGCGCTCGATTTCGGTTGCCATGTCGCTCGTTCCAGCGCCCACGCTCCCGGTTTGCAAATAAAGCCTGCTTGCATCGGAGTAGATGCGGGTGATCGTGGCATAAAGTCCGTTCTGGACTTCTCCGCCGATCTTTCCGTCGAGCGCGTCAACCTCGCTCCAAAGACGTTTGAGGCCGAAACCATCCTCCACGATCACCGCTGCCTTGACGACATCGGCCGACAGGAGGCCGCTCGCATCGGCGAGTTTCTGCACGAAGCCAGGGCCGCCGCGGTTTACCACGGCATTGGCGAGCGCTGTCGCAACGATTTCGCGGTGCAGGCGATGCGCCTTGATATCGTCTGCATAGTTCTTCTGCATCTTGGCCGGGAAATAGTCTGCGAGCAGATGCTGGAGATAGGGTTCGTCGGGCAGCGGGCTTGCCACCAGAGCGTCGAACAGCGTCAGCTTGGCATAGGAAAGCAGCACGCCGATTTCCGGCCGGGTCAGCGGCTTGCCGGTGGCATATCTTTCGCTGAGCTCGGCATTGCTCGGCAAGGTTTCGACCTTGCGGTTCAGTTGGCCGGTTGCCTCCAGCGCGCTCATCAGGCGGCCGAGTTCTTCCCGGTTTGCAAGCCCAAGCCGCTCCGTCAGCGAGATTGCCAGCGATTGCAGGTAGTTGTTGCGCAGCACCAGCTGCGCCACTTCCGGCGTCATGGAGGCAAGAAGCTGGTTGCGCTTCGGCATCGTCAGGCGACCGCTATTGACCGCGGAGGCGAGGGCGATCTTGATATTGACCTCGACGTCGGAGGAATTCACGCCGGCCGAGTTGTCGATGGCGTCGGAATTGCAACGCCCACCCGCCAGCGCATAGGCGATACGGCCCTTCTGGGTAATGCCGAGATTGGCGCCTTCGCCGATGACCTTGGCGCGCAGCTCGGTGGCGTTGACGCGGATGGGGTCGTTCGCCCTGTCACCCACCTCGGCGTTGGTTTCCACCGCCGCCTTGATATAGGTGCCGATGCCGCCGAACCACAGAAGATCGGTTGGCGCCTTCAGAATGGCGGTCATGATCTCGAAGGGTGTAGCAACGGATTTGTCGATGCCGATGGCAGCGACGGCTTCCGGCGTCAGCGTTACCGATTTTTCGGAACGCGAGATGATCATTGCGCCTTTAGAGAGCGTCGAACGGTCGTAATCCTGCCAGCTTGAGCGTGGCAATTCGAAAAGCCGCTTGCGCTCAGCGAAGGATTTGTCGGTATCGGGATCCGGATCGATGAAGATGTCGCGATGATCGAAGGCTGCGATCAGCCTGATCTTTTCCGACAGCAACATGCCGTTGCCGAAAACGTCGCCGGACATGTCGCCGACACCCGCCACTGTGAAGGGCGTGGTCTGGATGTCGGTGTCCATTTCGCGGAAATGACGCTTTACCGTTTCCCAGGCGCCGCGCGCGGTGATGCCCATCTTCTTGTGGTCGTAACCGGCGGAACCACCCGATGCAAAGGCATCGTCCAGCCAGAAGCCGGCGTCGTGGGCGAGGCCGTTTGCCGTATCGGAGAATGTCGCTGTCCCCTTATCGGCGGCGACGACGAAATAGGGATCGTCACCATCAAGCCGCAACGTATCGGCCGGCGGTACGACGGCGTCGTCGACGATATTGTCGGTGATGGACAGAAGAGTGCGGATATAGGTCTTATAGGCTTCACGGCCTGCATTGAAGACCTCGTCGCGGGAGCCGCCAACAGGCAGGTTCTTCGGGAAAAAGCCGCCCTTGGCGCCAACGGGAACGATCACCGCATTCTT
This sequence comes from Agrobacterium sp. 10MFCol1.1, assembly GCF_000381165.1. Lineage (NCBI taxonomy): Bacteria > Pseudomonadati > Pseudomonadota > Alphaproteobacteria > Hyphomicrobiales > Rhizobiaceae > Agrobacterium > Agrobacterium sp. 10MFCol1.1. Next base: position 129,746 of record NZ_KB906077.1, read on the forward strand.
GACCTGCTGCGCCTTGACGAGACCGAGCACTTCCGTGCGGTAATCCTGGCCGCGATCCGACCAGCGCAGACCGCCGCGCGCCACTTTGCCAAAGCGCAGATGCACGCCTTCTACTTCGGTTCCGTAGACGAAGATTTCGCGGAAAGGACGTGGATCGGGCAGGCCGTCCAGATGTTTGGGATCGAACTTGAACGCCAACAGGTCACGCGGCGTACCATCTGTGTTTTTCTGGAAGTAGTTGGTACGAAGCGTGGCGTCGATGGCGTTGACATAACGCCGCAAGGTGCGGTCTTCGTCGAGATTGGGAACACCGCTCAATGCCGCTTCGATCGTCTTGTGCATCTCCGCCAGTTTCTTCAGCCGCTTCTTCTCGTCGATGGAAGGATCGAAGCCAGCCTTGAACAGCGCGAAAATATTCCGTGAAATGGCCGGATATTTAAAGAGCGTTTCGGAAATATGCTCCTGGGAATAAACGATTCCGGTCTGGCGCAGATAACGGGCATAGGAGCGCAGGACGGACACTTCGCGCACGGTAAGGCCGCAGGCGAGGATCAGCCGGTTGAAGTTGTCATTATCGACCTTGCCCGAGAAGGCAGCAAGGAATGCTTCTTCGAGTTTCTGTCCGTATTGCGGCAGATCCAGCGTCACGCCCTTGCCGACGGCGAGTTCCATATCATGCAGCACGATATCGCGCTTGTCGCCATCCGAGATGACACCGATGTCGAAGGTGCGCTCACTGATGACGTTGAAACCGAGGTTTTCCAGCAGCGGCACACGGCGCGACAGTGGCAGATGGCCATCCCGATGGAAGATCTTCAGCGACAGCGTCTCAGCTGACTGGCCTTCCTGCTGGTAAAATTCGATGCGGACCGGCTCACCCTTCACGGTGGCCAGAATATCCGCCATGTCGCCAATCGCCTCTTCCGGCGTGAAGGCTTCCTGATAGGCCTGATCCACCTCCAGCACCGGTGCACCCGGTTCGGAAAGGGCAACGAAATGGTCTATCCAGCGTGCTGCGATATCGCTGACGGCATCCTCCAGCTTGTCCTGCGCGACACGCGGCGTCTTGCCTTCCGTGCGGCCGACGATGAAATGGACGCGGGCGACAGCGCCTTCGGGGAAGGCCGGGTAATAGGCGGAAATATGCCCGTCATAGACCTTGCTCAGATAGTCGCCGATCTTCTCGCGCACATAGGAATTGTATTCCTCGCGCGGCACGAAGATGATGGCCGAGACGAAGCGGTCGAAACGGTCGATACGTGCGAGGACGCGCACGCGTGGCCGGTCGCTCAGTTCCATGATTTGCTCGATGAAGCGGATCAGAAGATCCGTTTCGATCTGGAAGAGATCGTCGCGCGGATAGGCTTCCAGCGTGTTCTGCAGAATGCGGCCGGAGTGGCTGTTCGGATCAAAACCGAAATGCCGCTCGACATCCGCAATTTTGGCACGTAGCAGCGGGATGTGCTTTACCGAACGCGTATAGGCGGTGGCGGTGAAAAGGCCGACGATGCGCAATTCACCGATGACATTGCCATCCTCGTCGAAGCGCTTGATGCCGATATAATCCATATAAGCGCGGCGATGCACGATGGACTTCACATTTGCCTTGGTGACGATGAGGAAATCCGGACCGTCGAGGAAGGCGAGGATTTCAGGCGTCGTCGTCACGGCGTCCTTGCCAAGGCGCAGCACGCGCACATCCGGATCGCTCAAACTGCCGAGGCCGACGCCGTCACCTCGTTCGATTTTCGCGTTCTTTCCCGTTCCGGAATAGGTGTAGTCGCGCATGCCGAGGAAGGTGAAATTGTCGTTTCGAAGCCAGTTGAGAAACTCGACGGCTTCCGCGCGCTCGGTCTTGCGCCGCGAGGAGCCGCGTTTTGACAATTCGTCTAGGGCTTCGTCGAGTTTCGACAGCATGGGCCGCCAGTCTCTGTAGGCGGACTGAACCTGCGCCAGCACGAAACGCAATCTTTCTTCCAGCGCCGTTGCGGCTTGCTGGGTCAGTGGGGCGATGTGCAGCTGGATGAGGCTGATATTCCCGGCGGGATCGTCATCAGGCTCCGCAAGGCGATAACCCGCCTGCGCCGTTGCATCCGGCACCAGAATGGGGTGGACCGCGAGATAGAGGCCGCGATAGCTGCTTGTGACCTCACCCATGACGGAATCGTAGAGGAAGGGCATATTGCGGCCGATAATCGTCAGAACCGTTACCGGAATATCTCGCGGGGTGACGCCCTCCACCTGGGCGATGCTGATATGGGGCGCGTCTCCAGTCCAGCGCGAAAGAGCCTCGAAACTGTGCGCCGCGCTTGCGGCCAACATTTCGGCGGAATAATATTCTATGTCGTCGGCGCTTGCTCTTCCATAGAGTATACCCGGATCAAGAAACGGCGCGTTTTCGGCAATTGCCTGCTGTCGTGCTTTTTCGATCTGTTTTTCGCGTTTTGGATTATTTCTGTAGCCCATTTGATGTGGATTCCTCCAAAAATCACACTTTAACGTAAAAAAGCACCGTCAATTTGCGGATTTTGCCTTTTCATTCGAATCGGATATTGGCGTGTAATTACGAAGAGTTTAAGAGGCTTTCGTGTTTCTTCAGTTGGGAAGTGAAATTTTTTTGCTTCTTATACGGTAGGGACCGGTTACGAAGCATTTGACAGTATTCCGGTAGCCCATTTATAGGTGGTTCTTTGGCCGCCATGTGATGTTGCGGCCACGGTCGAAGCAAATTATTGATTTGTGCCTATTTTTGTGGTACACCAACGATACTGATCCACAGCGTGGCATTTGTGTGCCCAAAAACACCACGAAAGCAACACCTCTTTTGCACGCGGTTTCCGTGACATATCGAGCGTTTACGTTATCGAAGCCCGCAATGCGGGAAGGTGTGTTTTTGCGTGCACGGCTGGACCAGTGCGGAGTCACCTGACGGTTCCCCCGTCTCATCAGGGCCTGACCGACCCAACCCCGGCGTTGCCGGGTATGTAACAGGGAGTTTTTAGAACGAATGACGACCCAGCAGAAGAAATCTCCAGCACATCACGGTTTCAAAACCGGTGAAGCGATTGTGTATCCCGCTCATGGTGTCGGTACCATTTCTGCCATCGAGGAACAAGAAGTTGCCGGCATGAAGCTTGAGCTTTTTGTCATCGATTTCGAAAAAGACAAGATGCGTCTTAAAGTTCCCGTCGCTAAAGCCGTGAGCATCGGCATGCGCAAGCTTTCCGAAGGCGATTTTGTCGAGCGGGCGCTGAAAGTGGTGCAGGGCAAGGCGCGTGTGAAGCGTACCATGTGGTCGCGCCGCGCCCAGGAATATGATGCGAAAATCAATTCCGGCGATCTTATCGCGATTGCTGAAGTTGTGCGCGATCTTTACCGTGCGGAAAACCAGCCGGAGCAGTCCTATTCCGAGCGTCAGCTTTACGAAGCTGCTCTTGATCGCATGGCGCGCGAAATTGCTGCTGTCAACAAGATGTCTGAAACCGAGGCTGTTCGCCTGGTGGAAGTCAACCTTGCCAAGGGTCCGAAGCGCGGCAAGGCCGTCGAAGAGGACGATTCTCAGGAAGAAGCCGCGTAATCACCGGCTTTCTCCTTTTTTAAAAAAACCCGCCAAGAATGGCGGGTTTTTTTGTGCCTGATCTACAGGATGCGAATTTTCGTACCCTTGCGCATATAAGGCAGAATGCGCCTCATGTCGCGGGGATGGAGAGCGACGCAGCCGGCGGTCGGCTCATATCCCGGGCGGATCATATGCATGAAGATTGCCGAACCGCGGTTCCGACTTCTCGACGTGATGTTCCAATCGAGCACGAGGCAAACGTCATAAAGGCCGTCCTTTCGCATCATCTCCTCGTGGCTCAGTGCGAAAGGGGACTTGACCAACCTGTTGTAACTGGCGCTGCGTGGCTCGTCGCACCAAAGCATGGATTGCTGCGTCCGTTGCATCGGCAATGTCGTGGCGATGGCGGGGGTTCGGTCGCCGCGATAAAATCCGTGCAGCAGGCGCGTGACGGAAATCGGTGACTTTCCATCTCCCTCGCGTTTGAGCACGGTACGGCCGTTGCGCCCGATCGCTGCGGGAAAGGTGAGATGCCCGAGCTGAACGATGGCCCGGCTTATTTTCAAAGGCGCCGGCCGAACCATGAGCGTCGATGCGCGTTTATGTTGCTTTACGGGCTGTCTGCTCATGTTTTTCACGAGATTTTGCTTTGCAGGTTATCTAACGTGAAGTCATAGCACTTCGTAATATCATGGCAATGGGTTGACCTTTTATCGGCAAACCGCTGAATTGGCTGACAATTAGAGCGCCGTGCCTTATTTCGGAGGCACAATGGATGCTCTAACTCTTTTAAACTACGCATTGCGCTTTCCGAAAATCAACGGCGATTTTTGGGCCGATGCGCTAAAGTAAGAAAGGCTGAGAATCCGAATGACGGCTCGCACTATCCTTTTGGTGGACGACGACGACGATCTTCGGGAGACGCTGACTGAGCAACTATCTCCCTATGAGGAATTCTCGCTTCTGAGCGGCGCAAACGCTGCGCAGGCGATGCAGACCGCAAAGACTGCCCAGGTCGATCTTCTGATCATGGATGTCGGTCTTCCTGACATGGATGGCCGCGAGGCGGTGAAGCTGCTGCGCAAGGGTGGCTTCAAGGCACCGATCATCATGCTGACCGGGCACGATACCGATTCCGACACTATTCTCGGTCTCGAAGCGGGCGCCAATGATTATGTGACGAAGCCATTCCGCTTCGCCGTCCTTCTGGCCCGCATCCGGGCGCAGCTGCGTCAATACGAGCAGAGCGAAGATGCGGTTTTCACCGTTGGCCCCTATCAGTTCAAACCCAGCCAGAAGCTGCTGACAACTGAAGACGGCAAAAAAATCCGGCTGACGGAAAAGGAAGCGGCGATCATCCGTTATCTGTACCGCGCCGGGAGCGCCGTCGTTACCCGCGACGTCTTGCTGGAAGAGGTCTGGGGTTATAACTCCGGAGTGACGACGCATACGCTCGAAACGCATGTGTATCGTCTGCGCCAGAAGATCGAGCGAGACCCCTCCAATGCCGAAATTCTGGTGACCGAGAACGGCGGATACAAGATCGTTCCCTGAACGAACGCCCTTTCTGCGTCCGAGAGGACGCAGAATATTCTAACATCTTGTATTTTGAAGGCCGATATCCGAAAACCGCTATAGTGGTGCAGGCGGTTTTCTGGAGTAGCAATCGACATGGCCTTGACGGATGACATCATGCTTCTGGGGCAAGTGCCGTTGTTTGCGGGCTTCAGCGACGATCAGTTGCGGCTGATCGCCTTCGGCGCGGAACGCCGCCGCGTGGCGGCGGGTCAGACTTTGTTCCGGGAACATTCACCGGCCGAGTGCGCCTTCGCGGTGACGTCAGGCCATTTCGAGCTATTTACGGCCGGGCGGGATGGAAAACCCGCGTTGCAGGCGACACCCGGCAAGGGGGCGCTTCTTTCGGAGCTGGCGCTTTTCACGCTCTGTGAGAGGAAATTCACCGCCATTGCTGCGGAGGATTCCGAGGTCATCCGGATAACGCGCATTCTCTTTCACCGGCTGGTGGAGGAGTTTCCCGAGGTTGCCGATATCGTGACGGCACGCATTCGCGATAATATCGCCGCACTTGCGGCGGGCGCGGCCCGTTTGCAGAACCGTTTCTCCTGATTTTAAAGAGCCAGCGCTTCAGAAACGGAAATGGGCCGTAACCGGAACGTGGTCGGATGGCCGGTTCCAACCGCGTGCTTCGCGCAAGATATCGATCTTTTCAAGCGAGGGGCCGAGATCCTGCGACGACCAGATATGGTCGAGACGGCGGCCACGGTCTGCGGCTTCCCAATCCTTGGCGCGGTAGCTCCACCAGGTATAAATCTTTTCACTATCAGGCACGTTCAGCCGCATCAGGTCGAGCCAGTTGCCCTTCTTCATGATATCGAGCATGCCGTCGGTTTCCACCGGCGTATGGCTAACGATCTTCAGCAGTTGCTTGTGCGACCAGACGTCATTTTCAAGCGGCGCGATGTTGAGGTCGCCCACGAGAATGGACGAGGTGCCGGGCACGCCGTCGGCGCGAAGCGCCTTCATCTCTTCGATGAAATCCAGCTTGTGGCCGAATTTCGGGTTTATCGACCGGTCGGGTTCGTCACCGCCAGCCGGAACATAGAAATTATGCAGCCGTATGCGGCGCGATCCAACCTGAAAAATCGCGGAAATGTGTCGTGCATCGCCTATACCGCAATAGTCCTGACGATGATCTTCTGTCAGCGGAATTTTCGAAGCGATCGCCACACCGTGGTAGCCCTTCTGGCCATGGATGATGACGTGCTCGTAACCGAGCGCCTTCAGCGGCTTCATCGGAAACTCGCCATTCGGGCATTTCGTTTCCTGCAGGCAGAGAATGTCGGGTTTGTAACGCACCAGAAACTGCTCCACGATCGGCATTCTGAGCCTGACCGAGTTGATGTTCCAGGTGGTTATCGAAAACGACATGCATGTGCTCCGCTTCTATAGCCTCGAAGCCGATTGTTTCGAGGCATGTTTCCGGGGCGCAGGCTTATAACATCGCGATGAAAACGGGAATGCATTTTAGCGGCAAAATAAAAAAGGCGACCGCAGGGCCGCCTTTTGAACTGTCGCCGTGGACCGCCCGGCCTTTAGCCGCGTTTGCGGACTTCTTCGTAGTTGATGTTGAAAACGCGTTCGTCGAGGTTAACGCCCGTCTGCACGTTGAAGATCATGACGGTCGTGTCCTTGTTCTGGGCATCGGTCGTCGTCCATTGCCTCAGATCGAAGGTTTTCGGGTCAAACATCAGGGTAATGGTGGAATCGCCGAACACGCTTTTGTCACCCAGTACGATGGTGGTCAGGTCCGACTCTTCCTTCACGTTCCGGACCTTCTGGTTGCTCAGATCGATCTTGTCGGACAAAAGCAGGCTTAGCGGGGTCTTTGACAGTGGATACAAATCCCATGTCTTCAGCTTCATGTTGCCGATGACGACATTCTTGCCGTCGGAGATGACCCGCATGGGCGAGGGGTCTTCATAATTGAATCGAAGCTTGCCGGGCCGTTCGATGTAAAATTTACCGCCGGTCTGTTCACCGCGCGGGCCAAACTGGACAAACTCTCCCATCATGGTTTTGACCGACGAGAAGTGATTGGCAATTTTCTGCGCGGTCGCGCTGTTACCGGCAGCCTGAGCAAATGCGTTGAGCGGCGACAGGCCGGCCATGACCGCAGCCATGGAAAACGCCGTCAGCACGCCACGTCGCGTCACGCCGTTCTCTGGTGTGTTTGCGGTGGCAATCTCGCCGGTAGTGAGGTCGTTCATTCTGTTCTCCTTCATCGCAGCGATTTTCCGCATAAAGGCGGCGGCTTCATGACGTTGAAAGCGTGTATTAACGCTTCTTCGCCCCGCTTGGTTGCCGTCTTCGCCTCACGCATGTCGTTATCCCGAAACCACGACAGCCTTTTGGGCGACGTGCATTACCGCTCGATGATGTCTGCTTCCGTTGGTACGAGTATTTCGCGTTTTCCGGCATGATTGGCGGGGCCGATAATGCCTTCCTGCTCCATGCGTTCGATCAGCGAGGCGGCGCGGTTGTAGCCGATGCCGAGACGCCGCTGGACGTAGGAAGTGGAGGCCTTGCCGTCCCTCAGCACGACAGCCACGGCCTGATCATAGGGGTCTTCCGAATCGGAGAAATTGCCGGCGCCGGCCGGGCCGCCGCCATTGCCTTCCTCATCGTCTTCCTCGGTGATCGCTTCCAGATATTCCGGCGTGCCTTGCGTCTTGAGATAGGCGACGATCTCTTCCACTTCATTGTCGGAGACGAAGGGACCGTGCACGCGCTGGATGCGGCCGCCACCGGCCATATAGAGCATGTCACCCATGCCGAGCAGCTGTTCTGCGCCCTGTTCGCCCAGAATGGTGCGGCTGTCGATCTTCGACGTTACCTGGAAGGAGATGCGGGTCGGGAAGTTCGCCTTGATGGTGCCGGTGATGACGTCGACGGACGGACGCTGGGTTGCCATGATGACATGGATACCGGCGGCACGCGCCATCTGAGCGAGGCGCTGTACGGCACCTTCGATATCCTTGCCTGCCACCATCATAAGATCCGCCATTTCGTCGATAATGACGACGATATAGGGCAGGGGCTTCAGGTCGAATTCTTCCGTCTCGTACATTGCCTCGCCGGTCTGGCGGTCGAAGCCGGTCTGCACCGTGCGGGTGAGGATTTCGCCCTTGTCGATGGCCTGCTGCACACGGCTGTTGAAGCCATCGATGTTGCGCACACCGATCTTCGACATCTTCTTGTAGCGCTCCTCCATCTCGCGCACCGTCCACTTCAGCGCCACGACGGCTTTTTTCGGATCGGTAACGACGGGGGAGAGCAGATGCGGAATACCGTCGTAGATCGATAGTTCGAGCATTTTCGGGTCGATCATGATCAGGCGGCATTGCTCCGGCGACATGCGGTAAAGCAGCGACAGGATCATGGTGTTGATGGCGACCGACTTGCCCGAACCCGTGGTACCGGCAACGAGAAGATGCGGCATCTTGGCAAGATCGGCGATGACGGGTTCGCCGCCGATGGTCTTGCCGAGCGCCATGGCGAGCTTGGCCTTGCTGTTTTCAAAGTCGCGGCTGCCGACCAGTTCACGCAGGAACACGGTTTCACGCGTCTGGTTCGGAAGCTCGATGCCAATGGCGTTGCGGCCAGGCACGACTGCAACGCGCGCGGCGATCGCGCTCATGGAGCGGGCGATGTCATCGGCAAGGCCAATGACGCGCGAGGATTTGATGCCGGGTGCTGGTTCCAGTTCGTAGAGCGTGACGACCGGGCCGGGGCGGACGTGAATGATTTCACCCTTGACGCCGAAATCCTCGAGAACCCCTTCCAGAAGGCGGGCATTCTGCTCCAGCACTTCCTCGTTCAGCGTATGGTCGCGAACGACGTTCTTGGGTTCCGCCAGAAGATGCACGGTGGGCAGCTGGAAACCGTCTGCGGCAATAAAGGAGGCCTGCGCTTCCCTTGCCACGCGCTCGCTGGGCTTCGGGCGTGCGGAAGGGGCGGTTATTCTGGGTTGGCCGCGCCCAGGTGCCTGTCTTGCCACGAATTTCGGGTCGTTCTCGTCCAGGCTGTGGTCGTCCGAGAGAATGCCGTTGGGCAATCGCCGACCGTCTGCGTCTAACGACGGTTCGTCGTCCCCGTCCGCATCATGATCGGGCGCGATGGAGGGAGGCGACATCTGGCGACGGGATGCGGCGCGTTCTTCGAAAGACGGTTCCGCGCGCTGGTCGAGGCGGTTGATCGCCGTCTTGAGGCGGGAGGGTTCGTTCAGCGTGCCGAATTCATATTCGTTGAAATCGTAAGGGTGTTCGAATTCGCCGTGCAGGGATTTCGACTTCAGGCCGAACAGGCGGCGAAGGCGGGCCTGCGAGATGTACCAGTAATGTGCGATTGCGCCGAAGGCGAGAATATTTGCGAAGAAGCCTTCGCCCTCGTCATCGTCTTCTTCCTCGACCTGACGGGTGGCGCGGGCCTTGTTTGCGACCGGCGCGCGTTCCTCCTGTTCCAGGTCATCTTCCGGGCGTCCCACGAGACCGGCGGCAAACAGCATCATCAAGGCGGCGGGAGCAGCGAATATAGCGCCCAGCACCGTCGCAATCGTGCCGGTGGGGTAAGCGCCGATGAAGAGAGCTGGGAAGCGCAGGATCATATCGCCGATGACGCCACCGATGCCGTTCGGCAGCGGCCATGTCACGGGCGCGGGAAAACAGCCGAGCGAGGCGGCGCAGACGATGGCGCCGGCGATCCAGGCGACAAGGCGGGCGGGTATCCGGTTGAACTTGCGACCGGCGATCAGGGCGATCGCCCAGGCAATCACCGGCAAAAGCGCGATGATTGCGGAAAGGCCGAGGAACTGCATCACGATATCGGCGAAGATTGCGCCGCCGTAACCGAGAAGATTGGTGGGTTGGTTGCCTGTTGCATAGGACAGGCTCGGGTCCGCCACGTTCCATGTGGCAAGTGCGGTAATCCCCAGCGCAATCGTGGCAAGCAAGGCAAAACCGGCAAGAGCCATGACCTGCCGCACGAAAAACGCCGTCAGCACGAAACGCGTGTGACGACCGTCGAATGTCGGAGAATTCATTCTGCCCATGTCCCTGAACCCGTAGTTTTTGTGGTTTCGGCAAGATCCGGCAGTTGACCAGATCCCGGATTGACAGGGAAAACTAACAGCTTGCTGGTTAATGTCGTGTTAACCATGCGGTTTTTTAAAAGCCGCTTCCGGATTTGCGGCAAAGAAAAGGCCCGCCGAAGCGGGCCTTCTTTTGGGAGAGGGGATGGAGAACCCCTTTTCCCGGATATCAGGAGTGGTAGGCGGCTTCGCCGTGGGTCGCAAGGTCGAGACCTTCGCGTTCCGCTTCGACCGGAACCCGCAGACCAACGATCACGTCGACGATCTTGTAGAGGATTGCCGAGACGACTGCGCACCATACGATGGTGATGGCGACGGCAACGAACTGCGTCCAGAGCTGCGAGGAGATGGAGAAGTCCGCCTTACCCGTGCCGCCAAGCAGCGGAGACGTGAAGATGCCGGTGCCGAGGGCGCCGATGATGCCGCCGATGCCGTGGACACCGAAGACGTCAGCTGTGTCGTCGTAGCCGAACTTGTTCTTCACAACCGAGACGAAGAAGTAGCAGATCGGCGAGACGATGAGGCCGAGAACGATAGCGCCCATGGGTCCGACGGAACCGGCCGCAGGCGTTACGGCGACGAGGCCGGCGATCATGCCCGAAGCTGCTCCCAGCATGGAAGCCTTGCCGCGGGTGAAGCTTTCAACCAGCGACCAGGAAACGATGGCTGCTGCAGTGGCGAGGAAGGTGTTCATGGTTGCAAGAACCGCACCGCCAGATGCTTCGAGGTTGGAGCCGGCGTTGAAGCCGAACCAGCCGAACCACAGCATGGCTGCGCCAACCAGCGTCAGCGTCATGGAGTGCGGGGCCATCATGTCCTTGCCGAAGCCAGTACGCTTGCCGACCATGATCGCGCCGATCAGACCGGCGATACCGGCATTGATGTGAACGACCGTGCCGCCGGCGAAGTCGAGAGCGCCCATGCCGAAGATCAGGCCGTTCGCGTCCCAGACCATGTGAGCGATCGGGAAGTAGACGAAGGTGGCCCACAGGATGGTGAACAGGATGACTGCCGAGAACTTCACGCGTTCCGCGAATGCACCGATGATCAGCGCGGGCGTGATGGCCGCAAAGGTCATCTGGAAGGCGATGAAGGTGTATTCGTAGATCACGACGCCCTGGGAGAAGGTTGCCGAGGTGCTGTCAAGCGAAACGCCGGACAGGAACAGCTTGCCGAAACCACCGAAATACGGGCCGGTGCCGCCGCCGAAGGCGAAGGAGTAACCGTAGATTACCCATACGAGCATCATGACCGCGCCGATGACCGTGCACTGCATGAGAACGGAGAGCATGTTCTTTGTGCGCACGAGGCCGCCATAAAACAGGGCGAGACCCGGAATGATCATGAAAAGCACGAGGATCGTCGCGACATACATGAATGCGGTATCGGCTTTTTCCGGAACGGGGGCCGCCGCTGCTACTGCCGGCGCGGCATCCTGCGCAAAGGCGATTGCCGGGGCCATCAGGGCTGCCACACCGGCACCCAGTTTGCCGAGCGTTGAAAACTTGTTGAGTTGCATAGCTAGAAAACTCCCTGTCAGCCGTGCTTCAAAGCGCTTCTGTGTTGGTTTCGCCGGTACGGATGCGCACGGCCTGTTCGATAGAGTAGACGAAGATCTTGCCGTCACCGATCTGCCCGGTTTTTGCAGCCGACGCGATTGCCTCGACAGCCTTGTCGACGACGTCTGATGCAACCGCGATCTCGATCTTCAGTTTGGGAAGAAAGCTCACCGCATATTCCGTGCCGCGATAAATCTCGGTATGTCCCTTCTGGCGTCCGTAACCCTTTACCTCGGTCACGGTCAGGCCTTGGATGCCGACGCCGGTGAGCGCTTCGCGCACTTCATCCAGCTTGAACGGCTTGATAATGGCCATCACAATTTTCATCTGGTTTCCCATCCTTTGTTTGTCCTCGGCACGGAGCCGACTCTCCTCGCGCTGGCAGATCAGTAACAGCGACTACGGACATACATTCAAGGGGCGTGCCAGTTTTGATGCGGCCTCTAAGTTATTGAAATATAGTAATTATATGACAGGCGTCTGAAAAACGGGCATTGGGTGGCGCAATTTTCGTCTATTAAATGTGCGATTTTTTAAAAAAGCGCATTATTTAAGCATTTGCCCTTTTGCGGATCAAACCTTCCTGTGCGACGGAGGCGATCAGTTCACCCTGTCTGGTGAAAATATTGCCACGGGTCAAACCGCGTGCTCCCGAGGCGCTGGGGCTGTCCTGCGTGTAGAGCAGCCAGTCGTCCAGCCGGCAGGGACGGTGGAACCACATGGCGTGATCGAGGCTCGCCACCTGAATGGCCGGATCGAAGATTGTCGTTCCGTGGGCATAGAGCGACGTGTCGAGCAACGTCATATCCGAGAGATAAGCGAGAATGGCTGACTGGAAACGTGGATCGTCCGGCACATCGCCGACAGCGCGAACCCAGATATCCTGCTGCGGTTCCAGCTTTTCCTTCGAAATATAGTGGGTCAGCGAAACCGGCCGGATCTCTATCGGGCGCTTGTTGCTCCAGTATTTGCGGATCGAAGCGGGTGCGTTGGCGAGGAAGGCCGCCTGCATCTCATCTTCACTCATCAGCCTTTCGGGCGGCGTCACATCCGGCATTTTTATCTGATGATCGAAGCCGTCCTCGACGATCTGGAATGACGCCGACATGGAAAAGATCGCCTTGCCATGCTGGATGGCGACCACGCGCCGGGTGCAGAAGCTTGCACCGTCGCGAATGCGTTCCACCTGGTAGAGGATGGGCACCAGCGGGTCGCCGGGGCGCATGAAATAGGAATGCAGTGAATGAACGAAACGGTCGTCATCCACGGTTCGTTGAGCTGCGATCAATGCCTGCGCGATGACCTGGCCGCCGAAAACGCGCTGCCAGCCGATTTGCGGGCTTTCACCCCGAAACAGGTTTTCTTCCAGCTTCTCGAGATCGAGTGTGGAGATCAGATTGGCCATCGGATCTGACGTTTGCGAGGGATGCGACATTTTTTCGGCCTGCTCCGGCTGTAGGAAGACGTCACATGGTCTATAGTGCGCCGATGATGCGTGCACAAGATTTGAGGAGAAGCGCGATGCTGGACGTGGTGGTGGCAGGCGGCGGTTATGTCGGCCTTTCCGTTGCTGTCGCAATTAAGCAGGCAGCCGGACATCTTAATGTGCAGGTGGTTGAAGCCGCTCCCGAGGATGTCTGGAAGAAGGACGTCCGCGCCTCCGCCATTATCGCGGCGGCCACGCGCATGCTCGACGTTTTCGGCATATGGAACGAGATCGAGCCGGAGGCCCAGCCGATCCACAAGATGATCGTCACCGATTCGAAGACCGCCGATCCGGTTCGCCCGGTGTTTTTGACATTCGACGGCGCGGTGGAGGAGGGCAGGCCCTTCGCTCATATGGTCCCGAATGTCGCGATGGTGGGTGCGCTGCGAGGCCTGTGTGAGCGCCTCGGCGTCGAAATCCGCCATGGTCTCAGTGTTTCCGGCTTTTCCGCCGGCCCGCAATCGACGGCTATTTCACTTTCCGACGGCTCGTCGCTTGAGGCGCGACTGCTCATAGCCTGCGATGGGGTCCGCTCGGCTTTGCGGGATATGGCAGGAATAAAAACCGTGCACTGGAATTACGATCAGTCCGGGATCGTCACCACCGTTGAACACGAGCGGCCGCATGAGGGCTGCGCGGAGGAACATTTTCTGCCGTCGGGGCCTTTCGCCGTGCTTCCCTTGAAAGGGAACCGCTCCTCGCTTGTCTGGACCGAACGTACGGCCGATGCCGACAGGCTGGTTGCTGCCGACGATCTGGTGTTCGAGGAGGAACTTGAACGCCGGTTCGGCCACAAGCTCGGTCCGGTCCGTCCCGTCGGTCCCCGTCGCGCCTTTCCGCTGGGCTTGACGCTGGCGCGTTCCTTCGTCGCGCCACGTTTTGCACTTGCCGGCGATGCGGCGCATGGAATTCACCCGATTTCTGGTCAGGGCCTCAATCTCGGCTTCAAGGATGTTGCGGCACTGGCCGAAACCGTGGTCGAGGCCGACCGCCTCGGCCTTGATATCGGCTCTCTCAACGTTCTCGACCGTTACCAGTCCTGGCGGCGTTTCGACACGTTGCGAATGGGTGTGACGACGGATGTGCTGAACCGGCTTTTCTCCAATGATGTCGGTCCCATTCGCGTCATGCGTGATTTCGGTCTGGGTGTGGTCGATCGTTTGCCGGGTCTGAAATCCTATTTCATCGGTCAGGCTGCCGGTACGACAGATGCGGGCGCGCCGCGCCTGCTTGCCGGCGAGGCGCTCTGATACTGCCGTTCCTGCCTGTGCCGGAGCGGCTTTTCAGCGATTGCCGCTTGACAGTCGATTCCGGTATTTTCCGCCGGAAGCTGGTGCCGCAAAGCTGAATCCGGACAAGGACTTATCCGGATTCACAATCTGGTATAGGGCAGGCATCTGCCAACCAGATGTTGCGGAGAACAAAAGCTGAATCCATTGGAGTCAGCGATTCGTATTCGATTCGTTCGCAGACTGTTCCGTATCCGAATCGATTCCGGTTTCGCCGGATTCTTTTTAATATTTCAACTATCTGAATCAAAAAGGAAAATTCCGGCGGGGAAGGACCTGTTACCACTTTGCGGACAAGGCCTATTGCCTTTGTCGGCGGGCGTTGCCATGTGTGTTGCGTGTGCGGCCCGTATCAATGAATGGCGGGCGGTACAGCAAGCAGATGAAGTCGATTCACGGATAGTACGTTGAATTTTCGCCCCATGATCCTGAGCGGCCGCGGTGTCACGGCCGTTCTCGGCCCCACCAATACCGGCAAGACCCATTACGCCATTGAGCGCATGGTGGCACATGGCAACGGTGTCATCGGCCTTCCGCTGCGCCTTCTAGCGCGTGAGGTCTATACCCGTCTTGTCGAAAAGGTGGGCGCGCCGAATGTGGCGCTGATAACCGGCGAAGAAAAGATCGCCCCTCCTAAAGCCAAATATTCCGTCTGCACGGTGGAAGCCATGCCGCGCGAGACAACGGCCGCATTCGTCGCCATCGATGAAGTGCAGCTGGCCGGTGATCTGGAGCGCGGGCATATCTTTACCGACCGCGTGCTGCATCTGCGCGGGCGGGAGGAAACGCTGCTTCTGGGTGCGGGCACGATGCGCCCGATCCTCGAAAAGCTGCTGCCGGGAATTACCGTGGTCGAACGTCCGCGCCTGTCACAGCTTTTTTATGCGGGCCAGAAGAAGATAACCCGCCTGCCGCAACGCACGGCAATCGTCGCCTTTTCGGCGGAAGAGGTCTATGCCATTGCCGAGCTGGTGCGCCGCCAGCGTGGTGGCGCAGCCGTTGTGATGGGCGCGCTTTCGCCGCGTACGCGCAACGCGCAGGTGGGGCTCTACCAGTCCGGCGACGTCGAATATCTCGTGGCGACGGATGCCATCGGCATGGGCCTCAACCTTGATGTCGATCATGTCGCCTTTGCGCAGGACCGCAAGTTCGACGGCTATCAGTTCCGCAATCTCAATCCGGGCGAGATCGGCCAGATCGCCGGCCGCGCCGGCCGCCATCTTCGCGATGGCACCTTTGGCGTGACGGGGCGCGTCGATCCATTTGACGACGAGTTGGTGGAGCGTATCGAAACCCATCAGTTCGACTCGGTGAAGGTGCTGCAATGGCGGACGAAAAATTTCGATTTTTCCTCCATCAGCAATCTGCGTCTGAGCCTCGAAGCCGCCCCGGCGATCCAGGGACTGTCACGGGCCTTGCCGGCGATCGACCAGCAGGCGCTCGAATATCTGTCGCGCTACCCTGAAATCATCGACGTGGCGACGACGGAGGCGCGGGTGGAAAAACTCTGGGAGGCCTGCGCGCTTCCGGATTATCGCCGCATTGCGCCCGCTCAACATGCTGATCTGATCTCAACGCTCTATTTCGATCTGGTAAAACGTGGCACGGTGAACGAAGATTTCATGGGCGAACAGGTGCGCCGCGCCGATCGTACCGATGGAGAGATCGATACCTTGTCTGCAAGGATTGCGCAGATCAGAACATGGACTTATGTATCGAACCGCCCAGGATGGCTTGCCGATCCGACACACTGGCAAGAAAAGACGCGGGAAATCGAAGATCGATTGTCCGATGCTCTACATGAAAGGTTGACGAAACGCTTTGTTGATCGCAGGACATCTGTGCTCATGAGGCGCCTGAGAGAGAATGCGATGCTTGAAGCTGAAATCAGTGTAAATGGTGATGTCTTCGTAGAAGGACATCACGTCGGCCAGTTGGCCGGGTTCCGGTTCACGCCGGTGCCGGGAATGGAAGGGCCGGATCAGAAGGCCGTGCAGGCTGCTGCGCAGAAGGCGCTCGCGCTCGAATACGAGGCGCGTGCCGCGCGTCTGCACGCCAGCGGAAACGGTGATCTTGCTTTGAGCTCCGATGGTCTGGTTCGCTGGTTGGGCGAACCGGTGGCCCGCCTTTCGGCAGGCGACAATATCATGAAGCCGCGCGTGATCCTCTTTGCCGACGAGCAGTTGAGCGGCAATGCCCGCGATCATGCGCTGGCGCGCGTCGAACGTTTCGTCAATCATCAGATTGCGACCGTGCTGAAGCCGCTGGACGATATTTCGCGCGCCGAAGACCTTCAGGGTCTGGCGAAGGGGCTGGCGTTCCAGCTGGTCGAAAATCTCGGTGTCCTGTTCCGCCGTGACGTCACCGAAGACGTGAAGTCGCTGGATCAGGATGCGCGTGCCTCCATGCGCCGCTACGGCGTGCGTTTCGGCGCCTATCACGTCTTCCTGCCCGCGCTTCTCAAGCCCGCTCCGGCGGAGCTTGTCACGCTGCTCTGGGCGCTGAAGAACGATGGTCTCGGCAAGCCGGGTTACGGCGATCTCATTCCGGTGCTGGCCGCCGGTCGCACCTCTGTCGTAACGGATCCGACTTTCGAGCGGATGTTCTACAAGCTCGCCGGTTTCCGTTTCCTCGGAAAGCGCGCCGTGCGTATCGACATTCTCGAGCGTCTGGCCGATCTCATCCGTCCGCTGTTGCAGTGGAAGCCCGGTCAGCAGCCGCGTCCGGAAGGCGCTTATGACGGCCGCCGTTTCACGACGACGACCGCAATGCTTTCCATTCTCGGCGCAACGCTCGACGACATGGAAGAAATCCTCAAGGGTCTCGGTTATCGTGCCGATCAGGTAACGGCGGAAGAGGCGCAGGCCTTCCTCGCCAACCAGACCGGTGCTGCCGCTCCGGCCGCTTCTGAAGCGGTGACGGAAGACGAGAGCGCAGAGACCGAACACGAGGAACCGGCTTCGGAAGAGCAGGTTTCCGAGACGACGACTGTCGAAGCTGCTGAAGAAGCGTCGGTTGCGGAAGCTGTGGGCCAAGAGGCTGCTGTTAGCGAGGCTGCGCCGACGGAAAGCGCCGAGGCTGCTGAGCCGAAGCCTGTTCTTCTGTGGCGTCCGGGTGGTCGCAACGAAAACCAGCGTGGTGAAAACCGTCGTCCCGGCAACCGCGGTCAAGGCCGTGGCGAGGGTCGCGATCAGGCGCCACGCGAACAGGGTGAACGTCGTGGCGAAGGCCGTCGCGATAATCGTGACGGAGCAAATCGCGAGGCTGCCAATCGTGGCGGTGACGGCGAGCGCAAGCGTGATGGCGGACGTCCCGACCGTGGCAACAACCGCAATAATGATCGTCAGGATCGCGGGGAGCGCAAGGACAGGCCGGACCGCAATGACCGTGGCGGGAAACCGCAGGGTCAGCAGCGTTTCGAAGCCAAGCCGCCGCGTAAGGAAAAGCCGATCGATCCGGATTCGCCCTTCGCCAAGCTTGCTGCTCTCAAGGAGCAGCTAAAGAAGTAAGCCATGGGGAGCAACGAACAGCCACTCGAAAGCACGCGTCAGCGTCTGGACAAGTGGCTGTTCTTTGCCCGCATGGCCAAATCTCGTTCACTTGCCCAGAGCTACATTCAGTCGGGCAAGGTCAAGGTCAACGGTGTCTCCATTCGCCAGCCCAGCCATCTGGTAAAGGCTGGTGACAGGCTCGATATCGGTTTCGAGCGCATGGACAAGGTGCTTGTCGTCAAATCCGGGGGCGAGCGGCGCGGGCCCTATGAAGAGGCCAAACTTCTCTACGACGATCTGACGCCGCCGCGCGAGCCTTCCGACAGGCTGAGCCCGCTGGAGCAGGCGATACGTCAGCCGGGAAGCGGTCGCCCCACCAAAAAAGAGCGCAGGGCGCTCGACAGGTTCCTGTCGGACAGCGACGGAAACAAAGAATAGAATAAACCTTCAAGTCTTAGCGGTTTTTCAGAATTGTTTATCCTTGCTATCTGAAGGCAAAGGCATTACCTCACTTGCAAAATTGCCCTGTCTGAATTCCGGGCGACGGCTTGTGTTCCGAAGCCCACAGACCCGGCCTGCATATTCTGGAGTTCATCATGACATATGTCGTGACCGACAATTGCATCCGCTGCAAATACACCGATTGCGTTGAAGTCTGCCCTGTCGACTGCTTTTACGAGGGTGAAAATTTCCTCGCTATCAATCCTGACGAATGCATCGATTGTGGTGTGTGCGAACCGGAATGTCCTGCCGAAGCGATCAAGCCCGACACTGAGCCGGGTCTCGACAAGTGGCTGAAGCTGAATACGGAATATGCGGCGATCTGGCCGAATATCACCATCAAGCGCGACCCCTTGCCGGAAGCCAAGGAAATGGATGGCGTGACAGGCAAGCTCGAGCTTTATTTCTCTGCCGAGCCGGGTAAGGGCGACTGAGTTCTCAACGACTGGTGTCCTTGGTATCATGATTTTAAAAGCCCTCGCAGCGTCAGCGTGAGGGCTTTTTGCCGACGTTCAGCGAGTTATCCGCCGCGGCCTGATTGCAATGTGGTCGATAGCAGGGTCAAAAGCGCCACGCTGTCTTCCAGGCTTTGGCGCTGGCGGCTTTGCAATATGGCCGCTTGCAGGCGGTTCATCTCACGGGCGATCGCCGCTGGCTGCCAGGTTCGCAACGCCCTTTCGATAACCGGTTTCCTGCGAAAATGGATGTGGCGTCCAAGCGTTTGCATGACCTGCCCGGCCTGCTGCTTTTTCTCATCCATTTCGGCGCGCATCTGATCCAGCAACTGAAATTGCTTGAGGCATCCCTGAAGCACGAGAAAGATCGGCGTCTTCGACGAGACGATCTTCTGGGTGGCGTGGAAAAAGGCGTTTCTGTCGCCCTTCAGGATGGCATCGACGGCGTCGTCAGCCGAAACCGTGCTGGCATCGCCGATGATTGCCAGCACATCATCTTCCTCGATCACCTCTGCGCCACGGCAATAGAGCGCAAGCTTGCGGATCTCGTTGCGCGAGGCAATCCGGTCGCCGCCCAACTGCTCGATCAGCCTCTGCCGTGCGGCCGGAGCAATGCGCAGATTGTCGGCAGACAGTTCCTGATCGATCAACGCATTCAACGAACGGGCGTCATCCGCATAACACGGGATTGCTGCGATAGAGCGAGCGGGTTCTGCGATCTTGCGCAGGCCCGTGCCTTTTTTGATGTCGCCGGCCTCGATGATGAGAAAGCTGGCTTCGGGCGGCGTCTCAGCCATAATCTGGAGAGCATCCACCAGCGCCTTTTCAGCCGAGGCACTTTTGATCCAGACGAGTTTTTCGCCACCGAAAAGGCCGATGGCGTTCACCTCGTCGAGAAGGCGGCCGGGATCGCCCTGCAGGTCGGATGCGCTCAGCTTCAACGATGCAAAGGCGTCATCCGGGTCAATGCCGGTCTTTTTGGCGATGAGGTTGGCCCGCTCCGACACGAGGCCGCGATCCGGGCCATAGAGCACGAAAACGCGAAAGCGCTCCGCCGGATTTTCGGCGAAGCGCTCAAATTCATGCGATTTTATCTCTGCCACGGCCGCCGCTCTCAGCGGCCAAGGGTGGCGGCGATATCGGTACGGATGATTTCAGCCAGTTCCCGGGCCGCACGGTTTTCTGCGTCGCGGATCGCCCTGATCTTGGCGAATTCCTGCTGTGGCAGATCCACCTGCGCCGTTACGCTACGCCGCGCGGAGCGCAGGATCTGGCCGTCGGAAATACGCGTCAGGACGTAATTACCGTTCATCACAACACGGCCTGGGTAAGGGCCGTTATAATTGCTGTTGGTACGGGTCGTCAGATCGTAGTTCTCGACTTCCGTGGACGTGGCGCTCGAGCTTACGGATAACTTGACGTTGTACTGAGCCGTAGCCGGTTCACCCGCACCGCCGGACACCAGGAAGATCAGCTGATTGCGCACTTCCTGCGTTATGCGGTCGCCGGCATTCGAGATGCTGACAGCCGCCAGTCTCTCCTTGGTTCCGGAAGCCTCGCCGTAAAGCGGGCGCACCTGGCAGCCTGCCAGAAGACCGGCCATCATCACGACGGAAACTGCTGCCGCAACGCGGCTCCATCTCGAAAAAACGTCAGACAACAATGTTCACAATCCTCTGCGGAACCACGATGACTTTTTTGGGCTCGCCACCGGCAAGAATGGATTTGACGGCATCCAGCGCAAGGGCAGCCGCTCGGACCGCATCTTGATCCGCATCGCGCGCGATTGTCAATTCGCCGCGCTTCTTGCCGTTGACCTGAACAGGCATGACCACATCGTTTTCCTCGACCAGCGAGGGTACAAAAGTTGGCCACGGCGTCTGGGCGACGAGACCTTCGTTGCCCAGCGCCGACCAGCATTCTTCGGCCAGATGCGGCGTCATGGGGGCAATGATGCGAATGAGGATTTCGACGGCATCACGCGCCGCCGCCTTGACGTCATCAGGCTTGCCACCAGCCGCGACATCCGCCAGCGGAGCTGCGAGCGCGTTGACCAGTTCGTAGATGCGGGCGATCGCCTTGTTGAAGGCAAGCTTGTCCAGATCCTCCTGAACGGCCTTCAGCGTCTTGTGGGCCGCCTTGGATACTGCCAGGCCCTCGCCCTCGCTCGCGGGCTTCGACGTGACGCTCTTCAGTTCGGTCGCGACTTCGCCGATGATACGCCAGACGCGCTGTACGAAGCGGTTTGAGCCTTCCACACCGGCTTCGGACCAGATGACGTCGCGGTCGGGCGGGGAATCCGACAGGACGAAGAAGCGAGCGGTATCCGCACCATAGGATGCGATGATATCATCCGGGTCGACCACGTTCTTCTTCGACTTCGACATCTTCTCGATCGAGCCGATCTTAACTTCCGCACCGGAGGACAAGAGGAATGCCCGGCGGGCACCGTCAGTCTCTTCGATGCGCAGGTCGGCGGGCGCTACCCATTCACGGGTCAGGCCTTCACCGTGGCTGTAGGTCTCGTGCACAACCATGCCCTGCGTGAACAGGCCCTTGAAGGGCTCCTTGACGCCGACATGGCCGGTCTCGCGCATGGCGCGGGTGAAGAAGCGCGAATAGAGCAAGTGCAGAATAGCATGCTCGATGCCGCCGATATACTGGTCCACCGGCAGCCAGTGGTTTGCGACCTTCGGATCCGTCGGCTCATCTTCCCAAGGCGCGGTGAAGCGCGTGTAGTACCAGCTGGAATCGACGAATGTGTCCATCGTGTCGGTTTCACGGCGTGCGTCATGGCCGCATTGCGGGCAGGCAACGTGACGCCATGTGGGGTGGCGATCCAGTGGGTTGCCGGGCACGTCGAAGGTCACGTCGTCGGGCAGCTTGACCGGCAGGTCCTTCTTCGGAACCGGAACTACGCCGCAGACTTCGCAATGGATGACGGGTATCGGGCAACCCCAGTAACGCTGGCGGGAAATGCCCCAGTCGCGCAGGCGGAAATTGACCTTGCGCTCGGCCTGCGGCGTGTTGCCCAGCGTCTGGGCAGAGAGCTTCTGCACGACCGCCTCAAAGGCTTCAGTCGTGTTCATGCCGTTCAGGAAGCCGGAGTTGATCATCACGCCATCATCGGTGAAGGCGACGTCTTCAATGGTGAAGCTGGCGGCGTCGGGGCCTTCCGGCGCAACGACGGCCACCACCGGCAAATCGTATTTACGGGCGAAATCCAGATCGCGCTGGTCACCCGAAGGGCAGCCGAATATCGCGCCGGTGCCGTAGTCCATCAGCACGAAGTTGGCGACATAGACCGGCAGTTCCCACGTCGGGTCCAGCGGATGCACGACCTTGACGCCGGTATCGATACCCTTCTTTTCCGCTGTTTCCAGCGCTGCGAGAGACGTGCCATGGCGGCGGCACTCGTCGCAGAACTCGGCAATATCAGGGTTCTTCTCCGACAGCTCTCTTGCCAGCGGATGGTCGGCGGCGATTGCCAGGAAGGATGCGCCGAACAGGGTGTCGGGACGCGTGGTATAAACGGTTATGTCGCCAAAGCCTTCCGGCACTGTGCCAGCAACGGTCTGCCAGCGCAGCGACAGGCCTTCGGAGCGGCCGATCCAGTTCTTCTGCATCAGGCGTACTTTTTCCGGCCACTGATCCAGCGTGTCCAGCTCGTCCAGCAGATCCTGGCTGAAATCGGTGATTCGGAAGAACCACTGCGTCAATTCGCGCTGTTCGACCAGCGCGCCGGAACGCCAGCCGCGGCCGTCGATGACCTGCTCATTGGCCAGAACGGTATGGTCGACCGGATCCCAGTTGACCTTGGACTGCTTGCGGTAGACCAGACCCTTTTCCATGAAATCGACGAAAAGCGCCTGCTGGCGGTGGTAATATTCCACATCGCAGGTCGCAAATTCGCGGGTCCAGTCCAGCGACAGGCCCATGGATTTCAGCTGGCCACGCATGGTGGCGATGTTCTGATAGGTCCAGTCCTTCGGGTGAACCTTGTTCTGCATAGCCGCGTTTTCGGCAGGCATGCCGAAGGCGTCCCAGCCCATGGGGTGCAGAACGTTGAAGCCGCGCGCGCGCTTGTAGCGCGCCACGACATCGCCCATCGCGTAGTTGCGGACGTGGCCCATGTGAATGCGTCCCGACGGGTAGGGAAACATCTCTAGAACGTAATACTTCTCGCGCGGATCGCTGTTGTCGGTCACGAAAACCTTGTCTTCGTTCCATTTCTGCTGCCAGCGCGGCTCGGCGTCGCGAGGATTGTAACGTTCGATGGCCATTGTTTAGAATTCCGGGTATCGAGGGGAAAAATTTGCGCTGACCTTCACCATGAAACGACCGGGGCGTCAAGTTTGGCGGGGCCTCCGGGCGTTCAATCTTGGCCAGCGTGCCTCAAATGGTGCTAAACCCGCTTGGCATCAAGGCAATCGGCGTCTAGTTAGCGTTCAGAATGTTTCAAATAGAGGTCCTGTGATGGAAATCGAAGCACGTCTTGAGGATGTCAGGCAACGCATAGCGGAGACAGCGGAAAAGTCCGGCCGCAAGGCGACGGATGTTTCTCTCGTCGCCGTCTCGAAGACGTTCGATGCGCAAGAGATCCAGCCGGTGATCGACAGCGGCCAGCGCGTGTTCGGCGAGAACCGCGTACAGGAAGCGCAGGGCAAGTGGCCTGCGCTTAAAGAAAAGACATTGGGTATAGAGCTGCACCTGATCGGGCCGCTGCAATCCAACAAGGCGGCGGATGCCGTTGCGCTGTTCGACGTCGTACAGAGCGTTGATCGGGAAAAGATCGCCCGTGCGCTTTCCGAGGAATGCGTCAAACAGGGCCGCAGCCTTCGTTTTTATGTGCAGGTCAATACCGGGCTGGAGCCACAGAAGGCTGGCATCGATCCACGCGAGACCGTCGCCTTCGTGGCTTTTTGCCGGGACGAGCTGAAATTGTCGGTAGAGGGCCTGATGTGCATTCCGCCTGCGGATGAAAATCCCGGTCCGCATTTTGCGCTTCTGGCGAAGCTTGCCAGACAATGCGGCCTCGAGAAGCTTTCCATGGGCATGTCGGGGGACTTCGAGACGGCGATAGAATTCGGCGCCACCAGCGTGCGTGTCGGCTCGGCAATCTTCGGTGCCCGCTAGAGCATTTCCGGTAAAAGCGCATAGCCGGTTTACTGGAAATGCCCTGAAGCTCTGAAAACAAAAAACCCGGCACGACGGCCGGGTTTTCATGAACGGAAAGACTTTCGATCAGTAGTGATCGTCCTCGTCTTCGTCCTTCGGAGCCGATTTCAGCGAGCTGAGCTTCTTGAAGACGGCGTCCGCGTCGATCTGCTTTTCTTCTTCGTCGCGCTGGAAGTTGTAATCCAGACCTTCAGTCGCCGTTGCCGGCTGCAGCGTGTTGCCAAGCTCTTCTGCTGTCGGCAGCGGGCGGCCGCGCGATGCGCGTTCAACTTCAAGATCGAGATCGATCTGGCTGCAGAGACCAAGCGTTACCGGGTCCATCGGGGTGAGGTTTGCCGAGTTCCAGTGGGTGCGGTCGCGGATCTGCTCGATGGTGGATTTGGTGGTGCCAACAAGACGCGAAATCTGCGCGTCCTTCAGCTCAGGATGATTACGGACCAGCCAGAGAATGGCGTTCGGACGATCCTGACGCTTGGAAACCGGCGTGTAGCGCGGGCCACGGCGCTTGGATTCCGGCACACGAACCTTTGGCTCGGAAAGCTTGAGCTTGTGGTTCGGGTTGCCTTCAGCGCGGGCGATCTCGTCGCGGGAAAGCTGTCCGGTCGCGATCGGGTCGAGACCCTTGATGCCCTGCGCGGCTTCACCGTCGGCGATTGCCTTGACTTCAAGCGGATGCAGTTTGCAGAACGTGGCGATCTGATCGAACGACAGCGCGGTGTTGTCTACCAGCCATACAGCCGTAGCTTTTGGCATGAGCAATTGTTGAGCCATAGATACAGTCCTTCTGTCCGTCCGCGCCGGGGTCGCGGGCGTGGTATCAACCACTGATTTCCGGGATATTGGCGCTCTATAACCGGATTGCATCATAATTGCAATTCTTTGCGAAACAAATGCCTTTGTCTAATTGCCGTGTGCATTTGAACTGCTATGAATTCAACACATGCCTGAGGTGGGAGTCTCAAGGTCGCGCATATCAAGCCATATCTGGTTCCAGGAGGAGTTCATGTCTGCCAAAATCTACCCCGTGCTCAAATCGGCGAAAGCCCGCACGCTCATCGACAATGAGCGTTACCAGAAATGGTATCAGGAGAGCGTCGAGGATCCCGAGAAGTTCTGGGACAAGCACGGCCGGCGGATCGACTGGTTCAAGCCCTATACCAAGGTCAAGAACACGTCCTTCAAGGGAAGAGTGCCGATCAAGTGGTTCGAGGACGGCCTGACGAACGTCTCCTACAACTGCATCGACCGGCACCTGAAGACGCATGGCGAACGCACGGCGATCATCTGGGAAGGTGACAATCCCTATATCGACAAGAAGATCACCTACAATCAGCTCTATGACTATGTCTGCCGCCTGGCGAACGTGCTGAAGAAGCATGGTGTCAAGAAGGGCGACCGGGTCACCATCTATATGCCGATGATACCCGAGGCGGCCTATGCCATGCTCGCCTGCGCCCGCATCGGCGCCATTCATTCGGTCGTGTTCGGCGGCTTCTCGCCGGAAGCCCTGGCCGGCCGCATCGTCGATTGCCAGTCCACCTTCGTCATCACCTGCGATGAAGGCGTGCGTGGCGGCAAGCCGATCCCGCTCAAGGAAAATACCGACAAGGCGATCGATATTGCCGCCAAGCAATATGTCATCGTCAACAAGGTTCTGGTCGTGCGCCGCACCGGCGGCAAGACCGGCTGGGCGCCCGGCCGCGACATCTGGTACCATCAGGAAATCGCCACGGTGAAACCGGATTGCCCGCCGGTGAAGATGAGGGCGGAAGATCCGCTGTTCATCCTCTACACGTCAGGCTCCACCGGCAAGCCGAAGGGCGTGCTGCACACCACGGGCGGCTATCTCGTCTATACGTCGATGACGCATGAATATGTCTTCGACTACAAGGACGGGGAGGTCTTCTGGTGTACCGCCGATGTCGGCTGGGTCACCGGCCATTCCTACATCGTCTACGGGCCGCTGGCGAACTGTGCGACGACGCTGATGTTCGAAGGCGTTCCCAACTTCCCGGATCAGGGACGGTTCTGGGAAGTCATCGACAAGCACAAGGTCAACATCTTCTACACCGCACCGACGGCGCTCCGATCCCTGATGGGGGCGGGCGACCAGTTCGTCACGCGTTCGTCGCGCGAAAGCCTGCGGCTTCTCGGCACGGTGGGCGAGCCGATCAATCCCGAAGCGTGGGAGTGGTATTACCATGTGGTCGGCGAGGATAAGAGCCCCATCGTCGATACCTGGTGGCAGACGGAAACGGGCGGCATTCTCATCTCGCCGCTGCCGGGTGCGACGGACCTGAAGCCGGGTTCGGCGACAAGGCCGTTCTTCGGCGTGCAGCCGCAGCTGGTCGATGCCGAAGGCAACGTGCTGGAGGGGCCGGCCGACGGCAATCTCTGCATCATCGACAGCTGGCCGGGCCAGTCGCGGTCCGTTTACGGGGATCACCAGCGCTTCGTCGACACCTACTTCTCGACCTATAAGGGCAAGTATTTCACCGGTGACGGCTGCCGGCGCGATGAGGACGGTTATTACTGGATCACTGGCCGCGTCGATGACGTGCTTAACGTCTCCGGCCACCGCCTCGGCACCGCCGAAGTCGAGTCGGCACTTGTTTCGCATCATCAGGTTTCGGAAGCGGCGGTCGTGGGTTACCCGCATGCCATCAAGGGGCAGGGCATTTATTGTTATGTCACGTTGATGGCGGGCCAGAGCGGCGACTATGCGCTGCGCGAGGAGCTGGTAAAGCACGTCCGCAACGAGATCGGGCCGGTTGCGACGCCAGACAAGATCCAGTTCGCGCCGGGCCTGCCGAAGACCCGTTCGGGCAAGATCATGCGGCGTATTCTGCGCAAGATCGCCGAGGATGATTTCGGCGCGCTTGGGGATACATCGACGCTTGCCGATCCCGCGGTGGTCGAAGATCTCATCGCCAACCGGCAAAACCGCACGGCATCCTGATTTTCTGGAAGAGGCTGCTTTGGCAGCCTTTTCTTTTCTGTATTCGCATAAACAAAAACACCCGGAGGCTGACCTCCGGGTGTTTTAATTTTATCCAGACAGGATTACTGGCCGCGGATCTTCTTCAGGTCCGCCAGAACGGCGTCAACGACGTCGGCACCGATTTCAGCCTTGTGCTTTTCGTAGACGACCATCGACTTTTCGCGGATACGTGCCTGCTCTTCCGCAGACAGCGAGTTCACTTCAAGTCCTGCAGCCTTGATCTTTTCCAGCGACTTCTGGTTCAGTTCGCGGATGACCTTGCGCTCTTCGTCACGGCCGACGACTGCGCATTCGCGCAGGGCCGTCTGTTCTTCGGGCGTGTAGCTGTCGAAGATCGGCTTGGAGAAGAGGAAGAGGAACGGCGTGTAGGCGTGGTTCGTCTCGGTGATGTACTTCTGCACCTCGTAGAACTTGGAGGTGTCGATCGTCACATAGGGGTTTTCCTGTGCGTCGATCGCGTTGGTTTCAAGTGCCGAGAACACTTCACCGAAAGCCATCGGCGTTGCATTGGCGCCGAGGTTCTGGAAGGTGTCGAGGAAGATGTTGTTCTGCATCACGCGAACCTTCAGGCCGGAAAAGTCTTCCCACTTGTTCACGGCGTGCTTGGAGTTCGAGAGGTTGCGGAAACCGTTTTCCCAGTAGGCCAGGTTTACGAGGCCCTGTTCTTCCAGCTTCTTGTTCATCATGTCGCCGAAGGCGCCGTCCATCACGGCATCGGCTTCCTTGGCATTGGAAAACAGGAACGGCAGGTCGAAGACGCCGAGCGACGGGATCAGGCCGACGAGCGGTGACGAGGACGTAACAACCGCTTCCTGAACGCCGGAGCGCAGGGCCTGCGTCGCCTGAAGGTCGCCGCCGAGAGCGCCGCCCCAGAATGCCGTCAGCTTCAGCTTGCCGCCCGACTTGTCGTCGAGGCAGGCCTGCATGGCCTTGATGCCGTTGCCGACCGGGTGGTCCTGGTTGATGCCGTTCGAAACGCGGATGTTGCGGCTGTTGAATTCAGCCATTGCCGGGGCTGCGGCGCCCACCGCGAAAGCGATGGCCGTGGTGGTCAGAAGAAGCTTTCTCATAATATCCTCCCTTGGATTTTGGTTGAGAAGTGGCGATTAACGAAGGTACTGCAGCGGAACCATCACGATGTCCGGGAAAACCACGAGCAACGCCAGAACGATGGTTTCTGCAACGAGGAAAGGCCAGACACCGATCGTGACCTTGCCGAGCGGGATGCGTCCGACGCCTGAGACGACGTTCAGCACGACACCGACCGGCGGGGTAATCAGGCCGATGGCATTGTTGATGATGAAGAGGACGCCGAAATAGACCGGGTCGATGCCTGCCTGCTTGACGATGGGCATCAGAACGGGCGTCAGGATCAGGATGGTCGGTGTCAGGTCGAGCGCGGTTCCCACGATGAAGACCAGCACCATCATGGCAACCATCAGAAGCATCGGACGATCGATCAGCGGTTCGATATAACCGGCGACTTCGTTTGGAATGTTCGCAGCCGTGATGAGCCATGCGGAGACGAGGGCTGCGCAGACAAGGAACATGATGATCGAGGTGCTCTTGGCAGCGCGCAGAAGAACGTGGAACAGATCCGCCGGCTTCAGTTCGCGGTAGATCACCATGCCGACGAAAAGAGCGTAGCCGGCAGCGACAACGGCGGCTTCCGTCGGCGTCATGATGCCTGCCTTGATGCCGCCCAGAATGATGACCGGCATGCCAAGCGCCCAGCCGGCGCGGACCGTGGCAACCAGACGTTCCTTGCCCGAGGTCTTGGGCAGCGGCTTGATGTTATCCTTTCGGACCACGATCAGCCAGGCGATTATCAGCGAAATGCCCATCAGAATGCCGGGTACGATACCGGCAAGGAAAAGCTGGGTGATCGAAACGTTGGCGGCGACGCCGAAGACGATGAAGGCCATGGAGGGCGGAATGACCGGGGCAATGATGCCGCCTGCAGCGATGAGGCCGCCGGAGCGCGGAATGTTGTAACCGGCTTTCGCCATCATCGGGATGAGGATTGCGGCAAGGGCTGCGGTGTCGGCAGCGGCCGAACCGGAGATGCTGGCCATGATGATGGCCGCGACAATCGCCACGATGCCGAGACCGCCCCTGATATGGCCCACAAGCGCAATCGCAAAGTCGATGATGCGGCGGGAAAGACCACCGGAGTTCATCAGTTCGCCAGCCAGAATGAAGAAGGGGATGGCGAGCAGCGTGAAGGTGTCCGCGCCCGAGATCATGTTCTGGGCGATGATCGCTGTGTTGAACATGCCCATGTACCACATGAGCACGACGCCACAGAACATCAGCGAGAAAGCGACGGGAACGCCAATCGCCATGGCTCCGAGAAGAGAGCCGACAAAAACAAAAAGTGTCATGGTATCAGCGCTCCGAAAGCTGTTCGATCGTGAGGTTCTCGCCGGCGAACTGGGCGATTTCATCCTCTGTCACGCGGCCCGTCACATAACGGTAGAGGCGTTCCAGAGCGATGATGAACATCAGGCCGCCGGTGAACATGCCGATGCCGTAGACCCAGATCATCGACAGCTTGGTGACAGGCGCATGCATGCTGGCGTTGATGGCGGACTGCTTCCATGTTCCCCAGAAGAAGATGGCGGAACAGCCCAGAATAATGATGTTCGACAAGACCATGCACACGACACGGGCGCGGCGCGACAGGAACATCACGAGAGTTTCGATGCCCATATGGCTGTTTTCACGGAAGGTCAGTACGGCGCCGATGAAGGTCAGCCATACGAAGAAGTATCGCGACAATTCTTCCGAGATATTGATGCCGGAATTCATCGTGTAACGCATGACAACGTTGACGAAGACCATGATCGACATGCCGGCGAGCAGCAAGACGAGAATGATTTCGAGAATCCGGTAAAAGAGATTGATGGTCTTTTGCATTTTCCCCTCCCGAAGAAATATCTGGAGCATTTTCGACGAAGGATCGCCCTCAATGCTCCACCTATGGGTTTTCGCAATTCTGGGCGCAAAACCGCGATGCAGTTTTGCTGGATTGCCTAGAGCAGCCCGCGTTTCGCCAGGTTGCGCATGAGGGCCGCGGTGCCGAATGTCCATTCCGGGCATTCGTCTGTCGTCGTGACCCAGTTGATCAGCTTGCCGAGCTTGGGCGTGGAGATTTCGACACGGTCGCCCTTGGAGTGGGTGAAGCCGAGACCCGGGCCATGGCGGTCCTTTACCGGCGCGAACATCGTACCAAGGAAAAAGACGGCGCCGTCAGGATACTGATGGTTGCGGTTCAAGAGCTGGGAAGCGAGGTTTTCCGGCGTGCGGCTGATCGCCTGCATTGCGCTTGCACCGGTCATGGTGAAGCCGTCCTCGCCTTCGACCAGAAGCGATATCTGCGCCTTCTTCACGTCTTCGATGGTAAAGCGTCCATCAAACAGGCGGATGAAGGGACCGATTGCGCAGGATGCGTTGTTGTCTTTTGCCTTGCTGAGCAGGAGGGCGGAGCGGCCCTCGAAGTCACGCAGGTTGACGTCGTTGCCAAGCGTCGCGCCAACGATACGGCCGTCGGAGGCAATGGCCAGCACCACTTCCGGCTCCGGGTTGTTCCACTGCGATTTCGGGTGAACGCCGATCAGCGCGCCGCAGCCGACGGAGGCCATGGCCTGCGCCTTGGAGAATATCTCCGCATCCGGACCGATGCCAACTTCCAGATATTGCGACCACAGGCCCATTTCCTGCAGCAGTTTCTTCACTTCGGCTGCTTTTTCCGAACCGGCCTCAAGTCCCTTGAGATTGTCGCCGAGAACCGGCGCCAGCCGTCCGCGTATTTCCTGCGCGCGAAGTGGATCGCCCTTGGCCTGCTCCTCGATCACGCGTTCCAGCATGCTGTCGGCGAAGGTCACGCCTGCAGCCTTCACGGCCTGAATATCGTTGGGGGCGAGAAGTTCACCAGCGGAGCCATCCAGAAAGGCCTCGAGCGCGCCAAGCGCCACGAATGTGCCGGTGTCTGCAAGCAGCTCCACCAGATCCGTCTTTTCCAGAAGTTCAGACATGGTCGGCGAAATAGAAGTGAGGTCGTAAAGCACGCCGCCTTTTAGCAGAACGGGGCAGGGGCCGCCTTCGCTTTTCGACCATACGCGGCCGACGAGCAGGGCGTTTTCAAAGTCTTCAGGCAAAATAGCGGTAGCGTCGATGGACCTTGAGCCGGTCATATATATCCTCCCCTTCAGCCCTCCGACAGCCGCCTCCTGCGGTCATATTGTCTGGATGTCTGACAACCTAATCTCATTCTTCTTAGTATGACTTTTACAGCGAGTCTAGCGGCACCGCAGACAAAATTATCGTCTTTCGCCTCTGGATTGCCGGAAAGCAGCGAAACCTGTCCTATAGCTTTGCCGTTTAAGCTTCTGTTTGCGGCTCAGAAGATATCCAGTTCCAGATTGACCCGGCTTGCTGCCCCGAGCAGATGTTTGCGCATCGCATCCTTGGCCGCAGTCGCATCGGCGCGTTCGACGGCTTCGAAGATTGCCACATGTTCGGCGATCGTCACCTCCAGGATTTCCCCGAAAATAGCACGGGAGAAGGCGATGTTGATAGCCGAGCTGATGCGTTCTGCGATAAAGCCGAGAAACATCAGGAAATATTCGTTCTGCGTCGCTTCCGCCAGAATACGGTGAAAGTCGAGATCGGCCGCAACGCCCTCCGTCGACCAGTCGTCGGTCGTTCGCATCTTTTCCAGTGCCGCCGCCAGCCGCGCCAGCTGCTGCGGGTTGCGGTGGAGTGCTGCCAGACCCGCCGCCTCGATTTCCATCGGCATGCGAAGCTGGAAGAGATCGCGGAAATTTTCCGGATCGTTCAGACGGGACCGCTCGATGCGAATGGACAGTCTCTGCCGGGGATCGGTGACGAAAGCGCCCACGCCTTGCCGTGTTTCGACAAAACCTTCGTTGCGCAATTGCGCGATCGCTTCACGAATGACCGAGCGGCTGACGCCGAAGGTTTTCGCCAGAACATGTTCCGTCGGCAGCCTGTCGCCCGGCCCGAGTTTCGAATCATTGATTTCGCGGGCGATCTCCGCGGCGATCCGGCCGGGCAGATGATCGTTGCGATGTATCTGACTGAACTCCAGCGTCATGATTGCTCCCGTTCCACAGAAACGATTGGTCCGTTTTTTCCCGCAGCAGGCGACTTCCTCCTTCGCCGTCAGCGGGGTTTTCAGAGGCAGCGTATTCCGCCGCCTTTGCTGTTTGTCGATTAGCTATCCGGTTGCAGGGTTATCTGGCAACCGGGATTCATACGCAAATCGGGGTCAAAGGCATTTTTCAAACCCGTGATCATCCGGCGCTGCACATCAGATAGCCGGCTTTCGAAATCGGAGCGTTTCAGGCGGCCGATGCCGTGCTCGGCGCTGATGCTGCCGACGTAACGGTCAAGGACTTCGTTGACGAGGGTTTTCGATTTGTAGATGAAAGCTTCGCGCTCCTGCGGCGTTGCTCCGTTTGGCGGCAGCACGTTGAGATGGACGTTGCCGTCTCCGACATGGCCATAGGAAACCGCCAGGCATTCCGGCAGTTTTTCCGCCAGTTCAGCCTCTGCTTCGGCCACGAACGCCGCAAGTTTTGACAGCGGCACGGAAATATCGGTGCGCATATGGCTGCCGCGCAGCGCCTGACCCTCGTTCATGCCCTCGCGGAAAAGCCACAGCGATTGCGCCTGTGCTCGCGAGGAGGCGATGACGCCGTCCAGCACCAGACCGTCTTCCATGACGCCCTCGAGGAACCGTCCCATCAGGTCGGCAGTGTCTACTAGCCCCGAGCCGGAAATTTCCATCAGCACATAGGCCGGATAATCTCCGGCGATCGGCATTTTAAGGTCAGGGATTGCTTCGATTGCGAGCGTGAAGGCGACGGGCGGCATGAATTCGAAGGCGGACATCAGGTCGCAGCATTCGCGGCGGGCGCGGCGATAAAGCTTGATGGCGTCATCCAGCGAATTGAGGCCGAGCAGTGCCGTCTCGACATGTTCTGGATTGGGGTAGAGCTTTACGGACACGGCCGTGATGATGCCGAGTGTTCCTTCCGCGCCTATGAAAAGCTGCTTCAGGTCAATGCCACGATTGTCCTTACGCAGCGTCGACAGGCCATTCCAGATGGTGCCATCAGGCAATACCACTTCGAGACCGAGCACCAGTTCGCGGGTCATGCCGTAACGCAGAACGTTGATGCC
Organism: Agrobacterium sp. 10MFCol1.1; assembly: GCF_000381165.1. Classification (NCBI taxonomy): domain Bacteria; kingdom Pseudomonadati; phylum Pseudomonadota; class Alphaproteobacteria; order Hyphomicrobiales; family Rhizobiaceae; genus Agrobacterium; species Agrobacterium sp. 10MFCol1.1. The sequence goes on from NZ_KB906077.1 coordinate 163,142, forward strand.
GCCAGCATTGGTCGAGACGTTGCCGCCGATGCGGCAACTGCCCTGCGCGCCGAGCGACAGCGGAAAGAACATTCCCTTGTCCTGAACCGCATCCTTGAATTCCGACAGAATGCAGCCGGCTTCAACGACAGCCGAAAAATCGTCGCTGTCTATGGTGCGGATGGCGTTCATGCGCTCGAGGCTCAGCACGACCTGACGCTTTGGCTCATCGGGAATGCCGCCGAGCACCAGCCCGGTATTGCCGCCCTGAGGGATGATGGCGAGACCGAGTTCAGCGCAGGCGCGAACCGTATCGGAGACTTCCTTGGTCGAACGGGGGCGGATGACGGCTACCGCCGAACTGGTGACGTCGCCATGCCAGTCGCGGCAATAGCGCAGCATGTCTTCCTGCGATGTCAGCAGCAATGCCTCGCCCAGCCTGTTCTTCAGCGAGAACCGCAATTCCTCGATATCGTGTTCGCTCACGATCGTCATTCCACCCTCTCCGTCCAATCCGCCCTAAAATATCCGGGCAAAGGTCTTTCGCCCTTGCTTTTGCCGGTTTGTGAAAAAATACTATTTTCAATCAAACCATATAAGGTTATCAGACAACCTTACAAGCTAATTTATCGGTTCACGAGCCGATGATGTTTTTTCGGTCTCGGGAGAATGACCGGGCCAAAGAGGAGGAAGATATGCATATCGCAATCATCGGTGCTGCAGGCATGGTTGGCCGTAAGCTGACGCAGCGTCTCGTCAAGGATGGATCGCTTGGCGGCAAGTCGATTGACAGATTCACGCTTATCGACGTGTTTCAGCCTGAAGCGCCCGCCGGCTTCTCCGGTGCGGTTGATGCGCGCGCAGCCGATCTGTCCGCGCCGGGCGAAGCCGAAAAGCTGGTCGAAGCCCGCCCCGATGTGATCTTTCATCTTGCTGCCATCGTATCCGGTGAAGCCGAACTTGATTTCGACAAGGGCTACCGTATCAATCTCGATGGCACGCGTTATCTCTTCGACGCCATCCGCATTGCCAACGGCAAGGACGGTTACAAGCCGCGCGTGGTCTTCACCTCGTCGATCGCCGTATTCGGTGCGCCGCTCCCCTATCCGATTCCGGATGAGTTCCACACCACGCCGCTGACCAGCTACGGCACGCAGAAAGCGATCTGCGAGCTGCTGCTCTCCGACTATAGCCGTCGCGGTTTCTTCGACGGTATCGGCATTCGTCTGCCGACGATCTGCATTCGTCCCGGCAAGCCGAATGCGGCTGCTTCCGGCTTCTTCTCCAATATCCTGCGCGAGCCGCTGGTTGGTCAGGAAGCGGTTCTGCCGGTGCCGGAAAGCATTCGCCATTGGCACGCTTCGCCGCGTTCCGCTGTTGGTTTCCTTCTTCATGGCGCAACGATCGACGTGGAAAAGGTCGGTCCGCGCCGCAACCTGTCCATGCCCGGCCTCAGCGCCACCGTTGGCGAACAGATTGAAGCGCTGCGCAAGGTTGCGGGCGAAAAGGCCGTTGCCCTCATTCGCCGCGAGCCGAATGAGATGATCATGCGCATGTGCGAAGGCTGGGCGCCCGGTTTCGAAGCAAAGCGCGCCCGTGAACTTGGCTTTACGGCTGAAAGCTCCTTCGAAGAGATCATTCAGGTTCATATCGAGGACGAACTGGGAGGTTCACTGAAATGAGTGTCGGCGGGGAGGAGAAGAAGCGGTCGGTTGCCTTTATCGGCACAGGCCTGATGGGCGGGCCGATGGCCCGGCGTCTGCTGGGCGCGGGCTTTTCGGTTGCGGTGTGGAACCGCAGCGTCGAAAAGGCTGAGGCGCTGGTTGCCGATGGCGCGGTTCTCGCGGCATCGCCGGCCGAAGCCGCCAGGGGTGCCGATATCGTCATCACCATGCTGAGCGACGGCAAAGCCGTGGGCGAGGTGCTGTTCGAGGCGGGTGTGGCCGAAGCGCTGGAAAAAGGCGCTGTTGTCATCGACAGCAGCTCCATTGCGCCGCCTATTGCGCGCGAACACTCCTCCCGGCTACGGGCAATGGGCATTCATCATGTCGATGCGCCGGTCTCCGGCGGTGTGCCGGGCGCAACGGCGGGTACGCTCGCGATCATGGCCGGTGGCGATGAGGCGCTGATCTCTGGTCTTTCGGATTTCTTCGCGCCGATGGGCAGGCTCACCTATGTCGGCCCCTCCGGTGCGGGCCAGCTTTGCAAACTCGCAAACCAGCAGATCGTCGCCATCACCATCGGCGCGGTTGCCGAGGCGATGATGCTTGTGGAAGCGGGCGGGGCATCCCGCGAAGGGTTCCGTAACGCCATACGTGGCGGTTTTGCCGAAAGCCGGATATTGGAATTGCACGGCGAACGCATGGTGAAGCGCAATTTCGCGCCAGGCGGACCCTCCAAGTTCCAGCTCAAGGATCTGAACGGGGTGCTGGCGACGGCGAAGGATTTGTCCCTGACGTTGCCTTTGACCCAGCAGGTAACGCGGGAGTTCGATGATTTCGTCAGCGATGGTGGAGCCGATATCGACCATAGCGGTATCCTGCTTTACCTCGAAAAACTCAACAACCGGGAACAGGGCTGAGGCGGTCTCATGAGCGACGACAAGACACCCGTGCGGCGGCTGCGATCCCAGGACTGGTTCGACAACCCTGACCATCTCGACATGACGGCGCTCTATCTGGAGCGCTTCATGAATTATGGCGTGACGCCGGAAGAGCTGCGTTCCGGCAAGCCGGTCATCGGCATCGCGCAGAGCGGCAGCGACCTGACGCCCTGCAACCGCGTCCATGTCGAACTGGTCAAGCGGGTGCGCGATGGTATCCGTGATGCGGGCGGCATCCCCATCGAGTTTCCGACCCATCCGATGTTCGAAAACTGCAAGCGACCGACAGCGGCGCTTGACCGCAATCTTGCCTATCTCAGCCTGGTGGAAGTGCTTTACGGTTATCCACTCGATGGCGTCGTGTTGACCACGGGCTGCGACAAGACCACGCCTTCGGCGCTGATGGCGGCAAGCACGGTTGATATTCCGGCTATCGTCTTATCCGGCGGGCCGATGCTCGACGGATATCATGACGGCGATCTGGTTGGTTCCGGCACGGTCATCTGGCGCATGCGCCGCAAATACGGCGCCGGCGAAATCACCCGCGAGGAATTCCTGCAGGCGGCGCTCGAATCCGCTCCTTCGGTCGGTCACTGCAACACCATGGGCACGGCCTCTACCATGAATGCCATTGCCGAAGCGCTCGGCATGTCGCTGACCGGCTGCGGCGCAATCCCGGCCGCTTACCGCGAACGCGGCCAGATGGCGTATCGCACCGGCCGCCGCGCCGTCGAACTGGTTGTCGAGAATATCAAGCCTTCGGATATCATGACGCGCGAGGCGTTTTTGAACGCGATCCGCGTCAATTCGGCGATCGGCGGTTCGACAAATGCCCAGCCGCATCTGGCGGCGATGGCGAAACATGCGGGCGTCGAACTTCGCGAGGAAGACTGGCAGGTTCACGGTTATGACATTCCGCTCATCGCCAATGTCCAGCCCGCCGGAAAATGGCTGGGCGAGAAATATCACCGTGCCGGCGGTACGCCCGCCATCATGTGGGAGCTTCTGAAGGCAGGCAAGCTTGATGGGAGCTGTCCGACCGTGACCGGCAAGACCGTGGCGGAAAATCTGGACGGGCGGGAATCGACCGACCGCGACGTGATCCTTCCTTACGATAAGCCGCTCAAGGAACGGGCCGGTTTCCTCGTCCTCAAGGGCAATCTGTTCGATTTCGCCATCATGAAGACGAGTGTGATCTCGGCGGAATTCCGGCAGCGTTATCTGAGTGAGCCGGGTCGAGAGGGGATTTTCGAGGGCAAATGTGTGGTTTTCGATGGTTCGGAAGACTATCACGCCCGTATCAACGATCCGTCTCTCGATATCGATGAGCGCACCATTCTCGTCATTCGCGGGGCCGGACCGCTCGGCTGGCCGGGTTCGGCTGAGGTCGTCAACATGCAGCCGCCGGACGCGCTGTTGAAAAAAGGCATAACCAGCCTGCCGACAATCGGCGACGGCCGGCAATCGGGAACCGCGGACAGCCCGTCGATCCTCAATGCCTCGCCAGAAAGTGCCGCCGGTGGAGGACTGGCATGGCTTCGCACCGGTGATGTGATCCGCATCGACTTCAATCAAGGCAAGTGCGACGCGCTGGTACCGGATGCAGAGCTTGCTGCCCGAAAGGCCGATGGCATTCCTGCGGTGCCTGCGGATGCCACGCCCTGGCAGCGCATCTATCGTCAATCGGTGACCCAGCTTTCGGACGGTGCGGTTCTGGAAGGGGCCGCGGATTTCCGCCGGATTGCCGAGAAGATGCCCCGGCACAACCACTGAGCATTCATTTGCAAGCGCATGACGAAAGATCCCCGGCCAAGACCGGGGATTTTTCTTGTCCAGCCGGTTTCACTATTAATTGCGACCTCCTAATGTACACCCAACATCCGCATTACAGGGGCAGGGCATGACAGATATTTCGATGATTGAGGCAGCGCGCCAGCGCATCGGCGAACATGCGGTGCGGACACCGCTTCTGTCGTCGCATTTTCTGGATGAGATTGCCGGGAGGAAGCTGTTCGTGAAGGCCGAGTGCCTGCAAAGAACGGGTTCGTTCAAATTTCGCGGCGGCTGGTCGGCGGTATCCGGTCTGCCGGCCGATGTGCGCGCCCGTGGCGTGATCGCCTTTTCCTCGGGCAACCATGCGCAGGGCGTCGCGCTTGCTGCTCGTCTGCACGGCGTGCCTTCCGTCATCATCATGCCGTCCGATGCACCAAAAATCAAAATCGACAATACCCGCGACTATGGTGCGGAAGTGGTGCTTTATGACCGGGCGAATGACGATCGCGACGCCATTGGCGACCGCCTGTCGAGCGAGCGCGGACTGACCCTGATCAGGCCCTACGACGAACCGCTGGTGATTGCGGGGCAGGGGACTGTCGGGCTGGAAATCGCCGAACAGGGCTTGGAACTCGGTATCGATGCGGCCGAGGTTCTCGTGCCCTGCGGCGGCGGCGGCCTCACATCCGGCATCTCCCTTGCCCTTGCGGCGAAAGCGCCGAACTACAAGGTCAGGACGTCAGAACCCGAGCGGTTCGACGATGTGGCGCGCTCACTCGCAGCGGGCAAGATCCAGCGGAATGCAACGACTTCCGGTTCGATCTGCGATGCAATCATCACGCCTCAGCCCGGTAACATCACCTTCCCGATTATGGTTGGGCTTTGCGGAAAAGGCATTGCCGTGACCGAAGATGAAGCACTGCGGGCCATGGTTCTCGCCTTCAACAGGCTGAAGGTCGTTGTCGAGCCGGGCGGCGCGGTGGCCTTGGCGGCGGCGCTGTTTCACGGCAACGAGCTGGAGAGCGAAACGGTGATTGCGGTTGCCTCCGGCGGCAATGTCGATCCGGAGATCATGGCGAGCGCGCTGTCCCGTTTCGGCTGAGATCAGGTGAGATCAGGCCTCGAGCCGTGCCGCAACCTCGTTGGCCATCGCCAGCGAGGCGGTGAGGCCGGGGCTTTCGATGCCGAAAAGATTGACGAGACCGGCAAGTCCGTGGGTTTCCGGCCCGTCGATGCGAAAATCCATGGCCGGTTCGTCGGGTCCTGAAATCTTCGGCCGGATGCCCGAATAGGCCGGGATCAGCGCGTGTTCCGGTAGGCCCGGCCAATAGCGGCGGATCGCGTCGCCAAAACCCTCCATGCGGCGGGGATCGACGGCATAATCAATGGTGTCGACCCACTCCACATCCGGCCCGAAACGGGCCTGACCGGCAAGATCCAGGGTGAGGTGCACGCCAAGGCCGTGGGTGTGCGGAGCGGGGTAGATGAGCCGTGAAAAAGGCGACTTGCCGGTCAGCGAAAAATAGCTGCCTTTGGCGAAACGCGCCTCCGGGATCGTGTGCTTCGGCAATCCCTCGATCTGTTTTGCCGCCAGCGGTGCCAGAAGGCCGGCGGAGTTGACGAGCAGCCGGCATGTCAGGCTGAGAGGTTCCTTGCCGCCAACGTGAACGCGGAAACCGTTGCCGGTCGCTTCCGCCCTTTCGAATGGTGCATTCAGGGCGAGGGCTGCGCCATGGTCTTGCGCGTCGCCGAGCAGCGCCAGCATATAACCATGGCTATCAATGATGCCGGTCGAAGGTGAAAGCAGGGCCGCTACGCAGGTTAGCGCAGGCTCGAGCGACAGCGCCTGCGTGGCATCGATCAGTGCGAGGTCGTCGCAGCCATTGGCGTTACCCTTTTCCTTGAGGGCCGCCAACAGAGCCGTCTCGTCCGCGTTCGCTGCCACGATGAGTTTGCCGCAGCGGCGGTGCGAAACGCCATGGCTCTGGCAGAACGTATAAAGCCGCTCCCTGCCTTCAACGCAAAGGCGTGCCTTGAGGCTGCCTTCAGGATAATAAAGCCCGGCGTGAATAACCTCGCTGTTGCGCGAAGAGGTGGCGGAACCGAATTCCTTTTCGCCTTCGAGGATGATGACGGAAAGACCACGCATCGCCAGCTCGCGGGCCGTCGCCAGTCCGATCACCCCGGCTCCTATGATGATGGCGTCTATATCCGTCATGGTCCTTATCCGAGCCTGCCAATGATTTTGAACGGAAATGCCGTCTGCGACGTTGATCCTGCGCAATGGGTAGATTGATGCTTGTCCGGCGGCAAGTCGCGATCCGTATTTTTCCCAATGCGCCGAACTTATGGAATTTTATCTCTACTGAAACAGTGGGGAATAAAGCTATTCTTCACGGGAAATAAGCAGTGCCCGCTTTGACGGGCCGAGCAGGGAAGGGAGTTGTACAATGTCTTATTCCAAGGCCGGAAAAGCAAAAGACTTTGTCTCGCAGCCCCAGTCGCAGCGAAACTGGAGAGATTCGGTTCACGCGGCTCTTGTCGGCGTGTGCGTGGCTTTTGTCGCAGCGGTCATACTCGGTCTCGTTCCCTGATCCTCCCAGATTTTCTCATCAGGAAACTTGAGAAAAAAAGGCCGGTCGCTCCTCCGACCGGCCTTTTTATATTCATTCACGCCTTCAGATAATCCTCCGCCAGATCGACCCAGAAGGCGGTTCCGATTGGCAGGATATCGTCGTTGAAGTCGAATTTCGGATGGTGCAGCGGCGGGTCGTTTTCGGTGCGCGCGGTGCCGAGGAAGAAGTAGCAGCCGGGCCGTTTTTCAAGCATGTAGGCAAAGTCTTCCGCGCCCATGGACGGGCGCTGCATTTCAACCACCTTTTCCGCCCCGGCAAAACGACGGGCCAGACCGGCGACATATTCTGTTTCCGCCTTGTGGTTGACTGTCGCATTGTAGCCGCGCTGGTAATCGAGCGTGACACTCATGCCATAGCTGGCCGCTTGGCCTTCGGCTATCGCCCGGATACGCTTTTCCAGTTCGTCGCGCACACCCGCGTCGAAAGAACGGATGGTGAGCAGCATTTCCGCCTTCTCGGGAATGACGTTGCTCGCAACACCAGCATGGAATGCGCCAACAGTGACGACCGCCGACAGTTGCGGATGGATGTTACGGGACACCACCGTCTGCAAGGCCATGATGATACTGGCGCCCGCAACGATAGGGTCGGCCGCATCCTGCGGTTCGGCGCCGTGGCCGCCATATCCGTTGACGGTGATCCTGCATTCATCGACGGCGGCAAGGATCGGGCCGTCGCGCAGGACGAATTGTCCGAAGGGTACGCCGGGATCGTTATGGAGGGCAAAAACCGCATCGCATGGGAAGCGGTCGAACAGTCCGTCCTCGATCATGATGCGGGCGCCGCCGAAATTCTCCTCCGCCGGCTGGAAGATCAGATGCATGGTCCCATCGAAATTCCTGCGTTCGGCGATGATCTTCGCGGCTCCCAGGAGCATGGCCGTGTGTCCGTCATGGCCGCAGGCATGCATGACGCCATCATTGGCGCTTGCATATTCCGCTCCGGTTTCCTCACGGATCGGCAGGGCATCGATATCGGCGCGAATGCCGAGCGTGCGGGCACTGTCGCCATTGCGGAGTGTGGCGACGATGCCGGTTCCGGCCAGTCCGCGCGTTACTTCGTAACCCATTTCCACCAGCTGTCCGGCAATGAAATCCGAGGTCTGGAATTCGGAAAGACCGATTTCGGGATGCCGGTGCAGGTGGCGGCGGATTGCCACCACATCCGGCATATGGTTGGCGAAGGAGGCAATGTTTGCGGTCTGTCTAGTCATTTTCGAAGTCCCTGGTTACGCCGCTTTTTTCCAGCGCTTTTTGCAAATTTCATAGCAGCATATACGCGGGCATGTAAGGGGCGTTGCCGGAGCCGGAATGCCTTGAAATTCATCGCTTGCATCGTATCGCGACAGGTGGCATGGAACTATAGACGTCCTGGGGCATTAGCGTTTCGGATGTGGCGCAGGCCTTCTCGGCCTCGCGTTGCCCTTCAGGTGTCAAAGGGGGACTATCTGACGTTGCGCGAACAATTTTCGCCGTGGGGGAAGGTGCGAAATCCGGTTGGAACGGCATTGCCGGGCCATAGGGCGAAATTTTCCTGTCGTCGAAAATCCATTCTCCGCAGAGATCCCCGGCTTTGCATGGTCGGAGGGATCGCGCAGCAAAACGCCGTGCTTGCGGATATTCGCCGTTTGACGATGCGTTGCACACAACGTCTGATCCGGTTCACCGAAGGTTCAGGATAAGTCATAAATATAGCGTGGCCCGATTTCGTGCGTATTCCCGCCACGGACGAAACGCCGGTCAAGTCGAACAATTCTCCATAAAGTTCAGAATACGAGCCGATGTCATTTCATATTACCCCGACCGCCGCCGCCCGTGATTCCGAGACGAAGCAGATCGATCACAATGATTCGATCCGCGCGTCCTATATGACGGTCGAGGAACTGCATGATGCCGGTGCCGCGCTTTCGCGCGACGGTGCCGATACCCTTCCCGGCTTCATGGAGTTCGACTTCTTCGAGCGCCACCGTGAGAACGAGAAGGAAATCCTGCGGGTCTACCGCACAACGGCCGTCGACGCGGAAAATGGCGCGACGATAACGCCGGCGGCGGAATGGCTGCTCGACAACCACTACGTCATCGAAGAGGCGATCCAGGAAGTCCGCCGCGATTTTCCTCGCAAGTTCTATCGCCAGCTGCCGACAATGACGGTGGGCGGCGTGACGATCCCGCGGGTCATGGCGCTCGGCTGGCTTTATGTCGCCCATACACACAGCACGGTCTCGCGCGAGAACATGACGGCGCTGGTGGATGGCTACCAGACGTCGAAGACGCTGCAGATCGGCGAATTGTGGGCGCTGCCCTCCATCATCCGTTTCGTCCTCATCGAAAATCTTCGCCGCATTTCCATTCGCGTGGAACGCTCGCGCCGCATGCGCCAGAAGGCGAATGAAGTTGTCGACGAAATCATTCGCCTGAACGATGCGGAAGCCTCCGCGGCACTTCTCAAGCAGGTCGATTCGCTGGTCGATGACCCGACGTTTGCGACGCAGTTCCTCTATCGCCTCAGAAACGGCTCGCAGACTTCGGGTTTTGCGGTGGCCTGGCTTGAAGAACGCCTGCATGCTGCGGGCACCGACGCTGAAAACGTCATGATGTCGGAACACAACCGGCTGGCCTCCGGCAATGTGACGATGGGCAATATCGTCAAGAGCCTGAGGGAAATCGACGATACCGAATGGTCGGTGTGGTTCGAGGAAGTCAGCCATATCGACAAGGTTCTGCGCGAGGAAACCGATTACGAGATTCTCGATTTCGGTTCTCGCAACACCTATCGCAACACGATCGAGCTTCTGGCGCGTCGCTCCCCCAAGACAGAGGTAGAGGTCGCGCGTGCCGCCGTGGAAATGGCGAGATCCGGCGAGCCTGCCGAGGTGTCTGAAAACCATCGCGTCAATGTCGGCTCCGTACTCGTCGGCGAGCGCCGGTTCGAGCTTGAAAAGGTGCTCGCTTACAGGCCGCTGGTCTCGCAGCATATCGTCCGGTCAATGCGCAAGTTCAACTGGCTCGCAATTGCGGCGCCAGTGTTTCTCATCACCGCGCTCGTCATGCTTGCCGTCGGCTGGTTCCTGGCCGAAGCGGGCATGCCCTGGTATGTGGTGACCGCATTCCTCTTGATGTTTGCATTGCCTGCTTCGGAAGGCGCGACCGGTCTGTTCAACACGCTCGTCACTTTCTTCGTGAAGCCGTTCCGGTTGGTCGGATACGAGTTCAAGAACGGTATTCCACAGGACGCCCGCACGCTTGTTGCCGTGCCTTGCATGTTGACCAGCCGCGACAGCGTCGATGAGATGATGCGCAATATCGAGGTGCATTATCTCGCCAATCCGCATGGCGAGATTTATTTCGCGCTGGTCAGCGACTGGCGCGATGCCCAATATGAGCAGTCCGGCGACGATCTCGAGATTCTCGAATATGCCAAGCGCGAACTGTCGGCGCTGAACAGCCGTTATGCCTTCGATGGCAAGACGCGTTTTTACCTGTTGCACCGCCGCCGCATCTACAACCCGTCCGAAGGCTGCTGGATGGGCTGGGAGCGCAAGCGTGGCAAGCTGCATGAACTGAACATGCTGCTGCGCGGCGACAAGGACACGACATTCCTCGGTGGCGCCAATATCGTGCCGGCCGATGTTAAATACGTCATGACGCTTGATGCCGATACGCGCCTGATGCGCGATGCGGTGACCAAGCTCGTCGGCAAGATGCATCACCCGATCAACCGCCCCGTCATCGATCCGGTCTCGGGACGTGTGGTTGAAGGTTATGGCCTGTTGCAGCCGCGCGTTACGCCTTCGCTGACGACGGGCAAGGATGCCTCCGTCTTCCAGCGTGTCTTCTCGATCAATCGCGGTATCGACCCTTACGTCTTCACCGTTTCCGACGTTTATCAGGACCTGACCTCCGAAGGCACCTTCACCGGCAAGGGTCTTTACGACGTAGATGCCTTTGAGGCGGCTCTTAAGGGCCGGATCGAGGAAAACTCCATCCTCAGCCATGATTTGCTCGAAGGATCCTTTGCGCGCTGCGCGCTGGTGACCGATGTGGAGCTGGTCGAGGATTTCCCAACCCGCTACGAGGTGGAAGTCTCACGCCAGCATCGCTGGGCGCGTGGCGACTGGCAGCTGCTTCCCTATATTCTCGACCGCGCCCGTGGTGTTACCGCGATCGGCCGGTGGAAGATGGTCGATAACCTGCGCCGTTCGCTGACGCCGATTGCCTGGTTCTTTGCCTCGATCCTCGGCTGGTATTTCATGGACCCGCTCGGAGCGCTGATCTGGCAGATCCTGCTGATCTTCTCGCTGTTCGTCGCTCCGACGCTCTCGCTGCTTTCCGGCCTCGTGCCGCGCTCCACTGATATCGTGCCGCAGGCCCATTTCCATACCATCTGGTCGGAAATCCGCGCCACCAATGCGCAGGTTGCGTTGCGTATCGTCTTCATTGCCGATTCTGCCTGCATGATGACGGATGCAATTGTCCGTTCGCTCTACCGTCTGCTCGTCAGCCACAAGCTGATGCTGGAATGGCGCACCGCCGCCAGCATGCAGTCTAGCGCCCAGGGCGGCATCACCTATTATTTCCGCCAGATGTGGCATGCGCCTGTTGTGGCCATGCTCGGCCTGTTGTTTGCGGCGCTGCCCGGTGACAATGCCTTCCTGATCGGCATTCCCTTTACTCTGCTCTGGGTTCTGTCTCCCGCCGTTGCCTGGTATGTCAGCCAGTCGGCGGAAACCGAAGACCGGCTGTTCGTTTCGGAACACGTCTCTTTCGAGCTTCGCAAGATCGCGCGTCGCACATGGCGTTATTACGAAGCCTTCGTGACGCCGCAGGAAAACCACCTGCCGCCGGACAACTTCCAGGAAACGCCGGAGCCGATTGTTGCCTCGCGTACATCGCCTACCAATATCGGCGTTTACCTGCTTTCCATCATTTCGGCGCGCCAGTTTGGCTGGATCAGCTTTGCCGATACGCTGGAGCGGATCGAGAACACGATCCAGACCGTCGAGAAGATGGAGAAACATCGCGGCCATCTCTACAACTGGTACCATACGGACACGCTGCAGACACTTGGCCCCCGTTACGTTTCGGCGGTGGACAGCGGTAATCTCGCCGGTCACCTGATTGCGGTTTCGTCTGCCTGCCGCCAGTGGGCAGAAGCGCCTTCCGCGCATCTTCAGGGTAATCTCGACGGTATCGGCGATCTCGCCGGTATTCTGCGCGAAACGCTGAAAGCGCTACCTGACGACCGCAAGAACCTGCGTCCGCTGCATCGCCGCCTCGAAGAACGCATCATCGGTTTTTCGAACGCTCTTGCCTCGGTCAAGCGCGAGCATGAATTCGCATCGATCCGCGTCATCAATCTTGCGGTACTCGCGCGCGACATCCAGAAGCTCGCCACCAATGTCGATCACGAAGTGAAGTCTGCGCAGAGCGCGGAAGTGACCCGCTGGGCGCAATTGCTCGTGGATTGCTGCGAGGCGCATATTTCAGACAGCGCCATCGACCTCACCAATATGGAGCCGCTACGCCAGCGTCTTGCATCGCTGCGCGACCGCAGCCGCAACCTCGCTTTCTCGATGGATTTCACGTTCCTTTATCGCAAGGATCGCCGTCTTCTGTCGATCGGCTACCGCGTCGAAAGCAAGGAACTGGACGAGGCCTGCTACGACCTTCTGGCGTCCGAATGCCGCCTGACCAGCCTGTTTGCCATCGCCAAGGGCGATCTGCCGACCGAGCACTGGTACCGTCTCGGCCGCCAGGTCGTGCCGATCGGTGCGCAGGGCGCGTTGGTCTCCTGGTCGGGTTCGATGTTCGAATATCTGATGCCTCCGCTCGTCATGCAGGAGCGTCAGGGTGGCATTCTCAACCAGACCAACAATCTGATCGTCAAGGAACAGATGAACCACGGCCGCCGTCTCGGCACGCCATGGGGCATTTCCGAAGCGGCGTTCAACGCCCGCGATCACAACATGAACTACCAGTACACCAACTTCGGTGTGCCGACGCTTGGCCTCAAGCGCGGTCTCGGCCAGAATGCTGTCATCGCACCCTATGCGTCGATCCTCGCAAGCCAGTACGATCCTGACGGTGCGCTGGAAAACCTCGACAAGCTGCGCAAGCTTGGCGCGCTTGGACAGTACGGCTTCCATGATGCCGTGGATTTCACGCCGACACGTGTGCCTGACGGCAAGGTCTGCGCGGTGGTCTACAACTATTATGCCCACCACCACGGCATGTCGATCGCGGCTGTCGCCAACGTCGCCTTTGACGGTGTATTGCGCGAACTCTTCCATTCCGACCCGGTAATCGAGGCGGCCGAACTCCTGTTGCAGGAAAAGGCACCGCGCGAAGTGCCTGTCATGAGCGCCAAATACGAGCCGGAAACCCCAGGCAAGGAACAGGCAGACCTGCTGCGTGCGGAAGTGCGCTCCATCGCCGACCCGGCCGTGCGCGACCGCGAAGTGGTGTTCCTGTCGAACGGCCATTATTCGACGATGCTCACCTCAACCGGTGCTGGATATTCGAAATGGAACGGTCAGGCGATTTCCCGCTGGAAGGCCGACCCGACCGAAGATCGTTGGGGAACCTTCATCTTCCTGCGCGATACCACCAATGGACAATGGTGGAGTGCGACGGCTGAGCCGCGTGTCATCGAAGGCGAAAAGACCAAGACGATCTTCACCGACGACAAGGCCGAATTCCACAAGAATGTCGGCGATCTGCAGAGCGTCGTTGAATGCATCGTCGCCACCGAGCACGATGCCGATGGCCGCCGCGTCACGCTGCTCAATGTCGGTTCCGAGGATCGCTACATTGAAGTGACCTCCTATATGGAGCCGGTCATAGCGTCGGAAGACGACGACAACGCCCATCCGCTGTTCTCGCGCATGTTCGTGCAGACGGAGATCGGCCGGCGCGGCGATGTCATCCGCGCCTGGCGTAACCGCCGCAGCCCGAATGAGCCCGGAACGATCATCGCGCATCTTGCTGCCGATAACGCCGGCCCGTCGCGCCCGACGGAGTTCGAGACGGACCGCGCCAAGTTCATCGGCCGTGGCAGATCGCTCGGTGAAGCGGCTGCATTCGATACGGGTGCTACGCTTTCCAACACCGACGGCTTCACGCTCGATCCAATCCTGTCGTTGCGCCGCACTGTGCGGGTACCGGCCGGCAAGAAGGTGAGCGTGATTTTCTGGACGATTGCCGCGCCGAGCCGCGAGGAAGTCGACAAGGCGATCGATCGTTATCGCCATCCGGACGCATTTGCCCACGAACTCGTGCATGCATGGACGCGCACGCAGGTGCAGATGCGCCATGTGGGTGTCACTTCGCAGCAGGCCGCCGCTTTCCAGCATCTCGGCCGTTATCTGACCTATCCGGACATGCATCTGCGCGCGGATTCGGAAACGCTGAAAACGGGCCTCGCTTCGCAGCGGGCGCTTTGGCCGCTTGCCATTTCGGGCGATTTCCCGATCTTCAGCCTTCGTATCAACGACGATATGGACATGGATATTGCCCGTGAGGCGCTCAGCGCCCACGAATATCTGCGTTCGCGCGGCGTGATCTTTGACCTCGTCATCGTCAACGAACGGGCCGCGTCGTATGCACAGGATATGCAGCATGCGCTGGATCATATTTCCGAGGCACAGCGTCGAATCAATCCCGCCGACGGTGGTAGGCCACATGTGTTCTCCGTTCGCCGCGACTTGATGGACGAAGAGACCTGGAGCGCGCTTCTGGCGGCCTCCCGTGTCGTGCTGCATGTGCGGAATGGCAAGATTGTCGACCAGATCAACCGCGCCGTGTCGCTTTTTGCGGCGCATCGCGGTCCTGACGGCGCGACTGAGGCCGCGCAGGCTCGCCTGCCGGTGCCTGCGTTCCCCGTCGCTGAAGCTGTCGAGGATGCGGGCGATCTCGATTTCTGGAACGGTTTTGGTGGTTTCGCCAAAAGCGGAGAGGAATATGTCGTGCGCCTGCATGGTGGGCAATCCACGCCGCATCCTTGGATCAACGTCATCTCGAACGAAAGTTTCGGCTTCCATGTGTCGGCGGAAGGCGCTGGTTTCACCTGGAGCCGCAATTCCCGTGACTATCAGCTGACACCCTGGAGCAACGATCCGGTCATCAACCGGCCGGGCGAGGCCTTCTATGTTGCCGATGTTGAAACAGGAAAGCTCTATACGCCCTGTGCTGCCCTTTCGCGTGATCCGGAAGCCCTGTTCGAAACCCGTCATGGTCTCGGTTACTCCGTAATGACCGGCAAGACGGATAAGCTTGAAGTCGAGGTGACGCAGACGGTAGACCGTGAAAAGCCGGTCAAGTTCTCGCAGCTCATCGTACGCAACAAGGGTTCGAAAAGCCGCCGCCTGAAAGTCTATGCTTATGTGGAATGGGTGCTGGGCAATAATGGCCAGAAATCTGCGCCGTTCATCCTGAGCAGGCACGATGCCGGCAGCAATGCGATTTTTGCTTCGAACCCTTACAGCATCGACTATAGCACCCGCACTGCCTTCCTGACGCTCGACAGCGAGGCAAGCGGCTTTACCACCAGCCGCCGTGAATTTATCGGCCGCTTCGGTTCTGCACAGGCTCCACAGGGCATCGTGTCCGGTGCGGCACTCAGTGGCAGCACCGAGGTGGACGGCGATCCCTGCGCCGCCTTGATGCAGGAAATCCACCTGAAGCCGGGCGAAGAACGGCATATGACCTTCATTCTCGGCGATGCCGACAATGCGGAGGAGGCGGCAACGCTGGTCGAACAAGTCCGTGCGGCGGATTTCCAGTCGGTACTGGAGGGCAGCAAGGCGTTCTGGACTGGCTTTACCGGCCAGTTGCAGGTTACCACGCCCGATGCCGGCTTCAACCACATGGTCAATAGCTGGTTGCCCTATCAGGCGCTGGCGTGCCGCATCCTGGCGCGCACGGCCTTCTATCAGTCGAGCGGCGCCTTCGGCTTCCGTGACCAGCTTCAGGACACGCTGGCATTCCTGCTCTACCAGCCGGATCTCGCTCGCAAGCAGATCCTGCGTGCGGCAGGCCGCCAGTTTGCTGAAGGCGATGTCCAGCATTGGTGGCTGCCTTTGACCGGTGCCGGTGTCCGCACGACGATCTCTGATGACGTGGTCTGGCTCGCTTATGCGATCAACCAGTATGTCTCGGCTACGGGTGATGCGGCCATCCTTGATGAAAACATCCCCTTCATCAAGGGACCGGCATTGATGCCGGGGCAGCACGATGCCTTCTTCCAGCCGGAGACGAGCGACAAATCCGCTAGCCTCTACGAACACGCGGCTCTGGCGCTTGATCTCGCGATCCATCGCACCGGCGAAAACGGTCTGCCGCTGATCCTCGGCGGTGACTGGAACGACGGCATGAACCGTGTCGGCATCGGCGGCAAGGGCACCAGTGTCTGGCTTGGCTGGTTCCTGGCCGGAGCGCTTCGCGATTTCATAGCGATCGCCGAAAAGCGCGGTGATGCAGACCGTGTCGGCAGGTGGTCGGCGCATCGCGAAAAGCTTCGCAATGCTCTCGAAACTGCGGGTTGGGACGGCAGCTACTACCGTCGCGGTTATTTCGATGACGGCACGCCGCTCGGTTCCGCCACCAGCGAGGAATGCCAGATCGATTCACTTGGCCAGAGCTGGAGTGTTCTTTCCGGCGAGGGTGAAGAAGGCCGGTCACGGCAGGCGATGGACGCCGTCATTGAGCATCTGGTCGATGAAAAGGCCGGTATCATCCGTCTGTTCACCCCGCCATTCTCGCGGGCGCCGCATGACCCGGGTTATATCAAGGGATATCCGCCGGGTGTGCGCGAAAACGGCGGACAATATACCCACGCGGCGACCTGGGTAGTGCTTGCCCTTGCCAAGCAGGGGCGTGCGCAGGAGGCGTGGAATTGCTTCAAGCTGCTCAACCCCGTCAACCATGCGCTCGACGCGGCATCGTCCGAAACCTATCGGGTCGAACCTTATGTGGTGACCGCCGATGTCTATGGTGAGGGCGCTTATGCAGGTCGCGGCGGCTGGAGCTGGTACACGGGTTCCGCCGGCTGGCTCTATCGCGCCGCGATCGAGGGCATTCTCGGTATCACCCGAACCGAAGGCAAGCTTCACATCGCGCCGTCGCTGCCCGAAGACTGGAGCGGCTTCTCGGTGAAGATCACGCTGGACGGTAAAGCAAAGGACATCGTCGTCAGCCGTAAGGCCGGCACGGCAGAGGTCTCTGTATCCGTCGACGGCAAGCCCCTGTCGGCTGACGATCGGGTGATCCCGTTCGACTGACGACCGGCTCTACGTTTGCTTTTAAAATCAGGCTCCTGCGGTGACGCAGGGGCCTTAATTTTTATTGTGGCTGCCCTGGTATTGTTTGTCTGTACGGAGGCGCGGTAACAGCTTTGTCCTGGCGGGTATCTCCAGCATCATCTCAATTAGAGAAATGACACAGCCTCGCGACGGTCTTGCAAGGGCCAACGAGAATGTGAGCCGTGCTCCTCTCGACGTGGCACGCAGGCAGAGCAGTTTTACAGAGCCATGTTTCTGCGCTGTTGGATCGCTGAATGCTGATGGCCAAGGCCAAGGCCAAGGCCAAGGCTAAGGCTAAGGCTAAGGCTAAGGCTTGGCCCTTTCCTGCATTATCAAGGCACATGTCTGCAGCTTCGCAGACCTTGGAAAACGGACAAAGAAAAAGGGCGGACACCACGGTGCCCGCCCTTATTATATTCCGTAAGCCAGAGTGTCAGGAGGCGATGGCTTTCGGCCGGGGCTGGCCCTCGTCCTCTGTCAGCAGGCCGCTGGTGCGCAGCAGCGAGGTAAAGCGTCCGCCACGCTGGCTGAGCTCGTCGAACGTGCCCTTTTCAATGATACGGCCCTGATCGAGGAACAGCACCTGATCGGCATCGCGCACCGTGGAAAGGCGGTGGGCGATGATGAAGGTCGTGCGGTTCATTCTCAGCGCGTCCACGGCGGCCTTAACCCGTGCTTCCGTTTCCACGTCCAGCGCGCTGGTTGCCTCGTCAAGGACCAGGATGGGAGCGTTCTTCAGGATAGCACGCGCAATGGCGATACGCTGGCGCTCGCCACCGGACAGGCGGTTGCCGCGTTCACCCACCTGGGTCAGGTAGCCGGTGATACGGCTGTCGATGAAATCCGTCGCAGCAGCAGCTGCTGCTGCTTCCACGACCTCCGCATCGGTAGCAGATTCGCGACCAAGGCGGATGTTTTCGCGGATGGAGCGGTTGAGAAGGCCGGCATCCTGGAACACCGTGGCGATGGAGTTTCTGAGCGAGTTCTTCGTCACCGTCGAGATGTCGGTTCCATCGATCAGAATCTGGCCTGAATCTGGATCATAGACACGCTGCAGAAGATTGATGAGCGTGGTCTTGCCCGCACCCGTCGGTCCGACGATGGCAATCGTCTGGCCGGCCTTGGCCGTAAACGAGATGTCGTGGACGCCCTGCTTGGTGTTGGCGAAACCGAAATTGACGTTGCGGAACTCCACGGTGCCGGAGACATTGGACAATTCCCGGGCGTCGCCCGGTTCTTCCCGTTCCTTGACGGAATCCTCGAGCACGAAGAAATCCTCGAGCTTTGCGCGCGCCTCGAAAATCTGGGTCACGAACTGACGCATCTGATCGAGACGGCCGATGAGAAGATTGGCGAAACCGATGAAGGCAATGACGTCACCGACGCGCAATTCGCCGTTCTTTACCAGCACGGTGCCGATGACGAGGATGATCATCATCGAAACGGTGGACGCAGTGCGGTTCAAGGCACTTGCGAAAGCCCACCAGTCGAGCACCGGATATTGGGCGCTCAGCAGTTTTTCGGTGAAGGATTTCAGCGCCTTCGTTTCAGCCTCGATGCGGTTGTAGCTGTGCAGGACGGACACGTTGCTGATGGAATCGCTGACATGGGCAAAAACGCTGTGATAATGCTCCTCGACCGAAGCCTGGCCATCCTTGGTGCGGCCCATCACCCACTTGCCAATGAACCAGTAGACGATGCCAAGACCGATCAGGACGAAGCTGAGGCGCAGGTCCATGGCAATGGCTGTCGGAATAAGCAGTACGAGTGCGACGAAAGTCGCCAGATGCGTGCGCATGAATTCGAGCCACAGGCCGAACAGCGTCTCGCTGGCGCGCAGAAGCGTATGCAGCGCGTTCGAGGTACCGCGCAGATGGTGCCAGGAGAGCGGCATGGAGATGATCCGGCCGAAGGCTTCCGTCAGCAGGGTCGCGCGGCGACCGTGGGCCAGCCGGTCGGCCTCGCGGGCGACAGCGACATAAGCCACGGTGTTGAAGACGCCGAAACCCGCCCACAGGATGAGGATGGACGTGACATCGGAGCCGGAGGAGATGGCGTCGATGATCCGTCCAAACAGCACGGGTTCGGCAATGGTGATCGCTGCAAGAATGATGTTGGCGATGACAACGATCAACACCCGCCATTTATGTACGGTCAGATAGCGCAGGGCGCGTGTGTAAACCTGAAACAAAGTCAAATTTTCAATCCAGTCCAGCGTCTGTTTCGAGCGGTTGATTGTTCGGTCTCAATACAATGCTGTTTTAGCAAGGTTGCATGAGACGGCGAAATTTGTGTAATTATCGCTCTTTCAGTCTGAATGGCGGCTTAACAAACCGAGCACGCGTGCGAACCGAAAAAAAACTGAACCCGATGTTTCTAGGGGACGCCGTCACAAGATTTTGCATGTTCGTTTCAGGGATTGCTAACGACGATATGTTCAGTCTGAACCGACCGGCGCCCGAGTAACATGACGTCCTCGCGGGACCATGTCCTTCATGTCATCCCTTCCAGCCAAGCTCCGGGCATGTGTCTTTATGCATGATATTCTTCACTTCATCTCTGCGTGCTACCAGGCGGGAAACGCTGATCGTGTTCGCTCCGAATTTGTAACACTTATTCGCGAATATGGTTTCGAATATTTCCTCGTCAGCCGGCGGATGACCGGGGAGCTTGCTTCCACCGGCCAGATTCTCGCACAACATCTCCCGGAAGGGTGGATCGAGGTCTACCGCGCCAAGAAATATAATCTCGTCGATCCCGTCCGTAAGGTGATCGGCATGGTGCACAAGCCGTTTCAGTGGAAAGAGGCGCTTGAGGGCCTGCCCCGCGCGATGCATCGAAAAAGGGCGAATGTGTTTTTTCACGATGCCGGCCGTTACGGTCTGCAGGGTGGGTATGCCTTTCCGGTGCACGGGCGCGCGGGATTCATCGGCGCGGTGTTCCTTGGCGGCGAGGACCGGCAATTGCCCTCGTTGCACGTTGAGCTGCTGGATGCGGCCACGCGCGCGGTGTTCTGGCGTCTGCTCGATCTTTCAGGTCAGGTCCATAACCTCAACAACGCGCCGAATGTTTCCGCTCTTGAACTTACAAGGCGGGAAATGGAAGTGCTGACGCTGATGGCTGATGGCATGACCTCAACCGAAATTGGACGCCAGCTATCGATCTCCAATCACACGGTCGACTGGTATATCAATGGAATCCAGCGTCGGTTCAGCGCCAAGAACAGGCAGCATACTGTAGCACTCGCCTTTCGTAACGGCTTGCTGAGCTAGTTACGACAGTACGCTTCTCTCCCGAATTGCCCTTTTCAAGACCGGGTTTTGCTGCTTAATTCCGCAGTGCAGCAGAAATTCTGTTTTGGCGTGTGGGGAGACCGTCTTGAAAATATCGAAAATACTTGTTGCCAACCGATCCGAAATTGCGATCCGAGTTTTCCGGGCAGCGAACGAGCTGGGGATAAAAACCGTCGCCATTTGGGCGGAAGAGGACAAGCTGTCTTTGCACCGCTTCAAGGCGGATGAAAGTTATCAGGTCGGCAGGGGTCCGCATCTCGCCAAGGATATGGGACCGATCGAGAGCTATCTTTCGATTGAGGAGGTCATCCGCGTGGCCAGACTTTCCGGCGCGGACGCGATCCATCCCGGTTACGGCCTTTTGTCCGAAAGCCCCGAATTCGTCGAGGCCTGTAACAAGGCTGGCATTACCTTCATCGGACCGACGGCGGATACGATGCGCCAGCTCGGCAACAAGGTTGCCGCCCGCAATCTGGCGATCTCGGTCAATGTTCCCGTTGTTCCTGCAACCAAGCCGCTGCCGGACGATATGGCCGAGGTCGAGCGGCTGGCCGAAGAGATCGGTTATCCCGTGATGTTGAAGGCCTCCTGGGGCGGCGGCGGTCGCGGCATGCGCGCCATCCGCAAAAAGGAGGATCTGGCACGCGAGGTCACCGAGGCCAAGCGCGAGGCGAAGGCTGCTTTCGGCAAGGACGAGGTCTATCTCGAAAAGCTGCTCGAGCGCGCCCGCCACGTCGAGAGCCAGGTTCTCGGTGATACCCACGGCAATGTCGTGCATCTGTTCGAGCGCGATTGTTCGATCCAGCGCCGCAATCAAAAAGTGGTTGAGCGCGCGCCGGCACCCTATCTCAGCGAAGCGCAGCGTCAGGAACTGGCCGCCTATTCCTTGAAGATTGCGGCTGCGACCAATTATATCGGCGCCGGCACGGTCGAATATCTGATGGATGTCGATACCGGCAAATTCTACTTCATCGAGGTCAATCCGCGCATTCAGGTGGAGCATACCGTCACCGAAGTCGTGACCGGCATCGATATCGTCAAGGCGCAAATCCATATTCTGGAAGGGGCCGCCATCGGCACGCCGGAATCGGGTGTTCCGAAACAGGAGGATATCCGCCTCAACGGCCATGCGCTGCAGTGCCGTATCACCACGGAAGACCCGGAGCACAATTTCATTCCCGACTACGGCCGTATAACGGCGTACCGCTCGGCGTCCGGCTTCGGCATTCGTCTGGATGGCGGGACGTCCTATTCGGGGGCGATCATTACCCGTTATTACGATCCGCTTTTGGTGAAGGTAACGGCCTGGGCGCCGCAGCCGGATGAAGCGATCAGCCGCATGGACCGCGCGCTGCGCGAATTCCGAATTCGCGGTGTTGCGACCAACCTGACCTTCCTCGAGGCCATTATTGGCCATGCGAGTTTCCGCAACAACACCTATACGACCCGCTTCATCGATTCGACGCCGGAGCTGTTTGCACAGGTCAAGCGTCAGGACCGCGCTACGAAGCTGCTCACCTATCTTGCCGATGTAACGGTGAACGGGCATCCGGAAACCAAGGGCCGCGTTAAGCCACCGGCAAATGCGGCACAGCCGGTGGTTCCCTATATCGATGCGCCGACGCCTGATGGAACCAAGCAATTGCTCGACCGGCTGGGGCCGAAGGGCTTTGCCGACTGGATGCGCAACGAAAAGCGGGTGCTGGTAACGGACACAACGATGCGCGACGGCCATCAGTCGCTGCTGGCCACGCGCATGCGTACCCATGACATTGCCGGCGTCGCAAGTGTCTATGCCAAGGCCTTGCCGCAGCTTCTGTCTCTGGAGTGCTGGGGCGGCGCCACTTTCGACGTTTCCATGCGCTTCCTGACGGAAGACCCGTGGGAGCGCCTGGCGCTGATCCGCGAGGGTGCGCCGAACCTGTTGCTGCAAATGCTGCTGCGCGGTGCGAACGGCGTCGGGTACAAGAACTATCCAGACAATGTCGTGAAATATTTCGTCCGTCAGGCTGCGAAGGGCGGTATCGACCTGTTCCGCGTGTTCGACTGCCTGAACTGGGTGGAGAATATGCGCGTATCGATGGATGCGATCACCGAGGAGAACAAGCTCTGCGAAGCGGCCATCTGCTACACGGGCGATATCCTCAATTCTGCGCGTCCAAAATACGACCTGAAATATTATACCAACCTCGCCGCCGAGCTGGAGCGTGCAGGCGCGCACATCATCGCCGTCAAGGATATGGCGGGACTTCTGAAGCCTGCCGCTGCCAAGGTGCTGTTCAAGGCGCTGAGGGAGGCGACCAGCCTGCCTATCCATTTCCACACGCATGACACATCCGGCATTGCGGCTGCGACCGTGCTTGCCGCCGTCGATGCGGGCGTGGATGCGGTGGATGCCGCCATGGATGCGCTTTCGGGCAACACGTCCCAGCCCTGCCTCGGTTCCATCGTGGAAGCGCTGGCCGGATCGGAACGCGATACGGGTCTCGATACGGAATGGATCCGCCGCATCTCGTTCTACTGGGAGTCGGCGCGCAACCAGTATGCGGCTTTCGAAAGCGATCTGAAGGGTCCTGCCTCGGAAGTCTATTTGCATGAAATGCCCGGTGGGCAATTCACCAATCTCAAGGAGCAGGCGCGCTCGCTCGGTCTCGAGAGCCGCTGGCACGAGGTCGCGCAGGCCTATGCCGACGCCAACCGGATGTTCGGCGATATCGTCAAGGTCACGCCGTCCTCCAAGGTTGTCGGCGATATGGCGCTGATGATGGTGAGCCAGGATCTGACGGTCGCCGACGTGGAAAATCCTGATCGCGAAGTGTCCTTCCCGGACTCGGTGGTTTCGATGCTGAAGGGCGATCTTGGGCAGTCGCCAGGCGGCTGGCCGGAAGCCCTGCAGAAAAAGGCGCTGAAGGGTGACGCGCCCTATACGGTTCGTCCCGGCTCTTTGCTGCCGGATGCCGATCTCGATGCGGAGAGAAAGGCGATCGAGACCAAACTCGAGCGTTCCGTGAACGACTTCGAATTCGCATCCTATCTGATGTATCCGAAGGTGTTTACCGATTTCGCGCTGACATCCGAGACCTACGGTCCGGTTTCCGTGCTTCCCACCCATGCGTATTTCTACGGCATGGAGGACGGTGAAGAGCTGTTTGCCGATATCGAGCGCGGCAAAACGCTGGTCATCGTCAATCAAGCCTCTTCCGGCACTGACGATAAGGGCATGGTGACGGTGTTCTTCGAGATCAACGGCCAGCCGCGCCGCATCAAGGTGCCGGATCGCGCTCATGGCGCATCCGGCTCTGCGGTGCGCCGCAAAGCGGAACTCGGCAATGGCACACATATTGGTGCGCCGATGCCGGGCGTGATCAGCCGCGTCTTCATCAACCAGGGTCAGGAGGTCAAGGCCGGCGACGTGCTGCTCTCCATCGAAGCCATGAAGATGGAAACCGCGCTTCACGCCGAACGCGATGGCAAGGTCGCCGAGGTTCTCGTGCGCCCGGGTGACCAGATCGACGCAAAGGATCTGCTGATCGCCTACGCGGAATGATGCCCACACGGCATCGCTAGCCGCGATATTTTGTCTTTCGTTATAAACGCCCGCCCTCCCGGCGGGCGTTTTGCTGTTGCACCTTCACCAAAACTCAAATATGCATGTTCGTGCACGTTTGTTCCTGTTTATGCATGAGTCCCGATGAGCGATCATTTTGTCAGCGAGCGGCAGGCGCTCATCCTTGCACAGTTGCGGCAAAGCGGCCGAGTGCTTGCACAGGATCTCGCCCAGAATTTCGGCGTTTCGGAAGACACGGTCCGCCGGGATCTGCGGGATATGGCGGCGCGCGGGGAGTGTCTGCGCGTCTATGGCGGGGCGTTGCTTTCCGATAGCAAGACGGTGCCGCTGAAGACACGGATCGCCGAGGATGCCGATCGCAAGGCTTCGTTGGCGTGCGCAGCAATTCCGCTGCTTGAGCCGGGCATGGTCGTCTTCATCGATGCCGGCTCCACCAATCTGGCCATTGCAAGGGCTATCCCCGCCGGTCTCAAATTGACGGTGGTAACGAATACGCCTGCTATTGCCGCTGAACTCACGGGGCGCGCCGATATCGCTTTGATCATGATCGGCGGCAAGGTCGATCCGGCCGTCGGTGCGGCCATCGACGCCATGGCGTTGCGGCAACTCGAGCTGATGCGGCCCGAGCTGTGTATTCTTGGAGTTTGCGGTGTTGCGGCTGAGACCGGCCTGTCGGCGGATATTTTCGAGGATGCCGTGTTCAAGCGGCTTGCCTGCAGCGCCAGCCAGCGGATTGTTGCCGCCATCACCACGGAAAAGCTGGGCCACAAGGCGGCGTTTCACGTGCACGACTTTTCTCCGCCTCTTTCCCTGGTGCTCGAACATGACGCCGACCGCACATTGGTCGAGGCGCTGTGGGCTAAAGGCGTACAAGTTCATTTCGGCGACGATGACGCCGTCCAACTCTCTCACGGTCAAGTCTGAAGGATATTACCGATGAACGGCCCCACGACATTTTCGCCGACGGTCAAGCGCTCGTCCTATCTGACGCGGCACAGGCTCGGTGTATCCCTGCTGTTTTTGATGAACGGTTTCATGATGGGATCGTGGGCGCCCAAAATACCGGAATTTGCGGCGCGCTTATCCCTCAGTGAAAGTGCGCTTGGCCTGATCATTCTGGTTTTCGGCGTCGGCTCGCTGGTTTTCATGCCGATCGCCGGTTCCCAGATCGCCCGTTTCGGATCGCGAACGGTCAGCCTTGCGAGTGCGGCTATTTTCTTGCCGACACTGCTTTTCATCTCCTGGGCAGACACGATCTGGGCGGGTGTGATTGCGGTTTTCCTGTTCGGTGGGCTGACAGGGGCGATGGATGTCGCCATGAACGCCAATGCGGTGGCGGTCGAGCGTGACATGCGCCGCGCCATCATGTCGTCGTGCCATGCTTTCTGGAGCCTGGGCGGCCTGATCGGTGCCGGTCTTGGCGGCTATCTCATCACGACCATTGGCGTGCAGGGGCATGCGATCGCGTTGACGGTCATCGCCCTTGTTTTGCTTGTCGTCGCGTGGCCGCGCGTTCTTGCGGATCGCCCGCATGCCGAGGAGGAGCGTCCGAAAGGTGGCTTGCCGCTGACGCCCTTGCCTTGGATTATCGGTCTGATGGCGCTGTTTTCGATGATTCCGGAAGGCGCGATCCTCGATTGGGGTGCCCTTTATCTGCGCAATGAACTCGGCGCTTCCGTGTCCCAGTCCGGTTTTGCTTTCGCGGCCTTTTCCATGACCATGGCGGCCATGCGTTTTGCCGGGGATCTGGTGCGCGACCGGTTCGGCGCGGTCAACACCCTGCGGTTCTGCTCAGTCATGTCGATTGCGGGCCTTCTGATTGCGGGTCTTGCGGGAAATTCCACGTTTGTGATCATCGGCTTCGCGATTGCCGGCATCGGTATTTCCAACATGGTGCCGATCGCCTTTTCGGCGGCGGGGAACATGCCGGGACTGGCACCCGGCATCGGCCTGTCGGTCGTCACCACCATGGGTTATTCCGGGATTCTGGTAGCACCCTCGGCCATCGGCTTCATTGCCGAACATACCGGCCTCGCCACCGTATTTCTCGCTCTGCCGTTGTTGCATGTGGTGGTTTTGCTGCTTTCGCGGCTCGCCCGGCATGCGGATGGTGCGGGCAAGGAATAGGCGTCTCGAATTTTGCCATGATTGCGGTAAAGTAGAAGCTCTTATGCGTTGGGTGTTGACAAGCAGGCCCCCTTGTTTCACCTCAATTGCCAGACCTTGCCGCAAGCTCCAGAGACCGCCATGACGTCACACGCCGATTACGATCCAAAGCCCCGCCGTGCATCCGTTGCCGTCGACGTAGGGGGCGTCATCGTGGGTGGCGGTGCGCCTGTCGTCGTACAATCCATGACCAATACCGACACGGCGGATATCGACGCCACCGTGCAGCAGGTGGCGGCACTCTTCCAGGCCGGTTCTGAAATGGTCCGCATCACCGTCGATCGCGATGAGAGCGCTGCCGCTGTGCCGAAAATCCGCGAGCGGCTGCTGCGCCTTGGCATGGACGTGCCGCTGATTGGCGATTTCCACTATATCGGCCACAAGCTTCTGGCCGATCATCCGGCCTGTGCCGAAGCACTGGCGAAATACCGCATCAATCCCGGCAATGTCGGCTTCAAGGACAAGAAGGACAAGCAGTTCGGCGAAATCGTCGAAATGGCGATCCGTTATGACAAGCCGGTTCGCATCGGCGTGAACTGGGGGTCGCTCGATCAGGAATTGCTGACGACGCTGATGGACAAGAACAAGGAGGAGGGTTTTCCGCTCTCTGCCCGTCAAGTCACCCGCGAAGCCATCGTCCAGTCGGCACTGATTTCCGCAGAGCTTGCCGAAGAAATCGGCCTGCCGCGCAACCGCATCATACTGTCTGCCAAGGTCAGCCAGGTACAGGACCTGATTGCCGTTTATTCGATGCTGTCGGAACGCTCCAACCACGCACTGCATCTCGGTCTTACCGAAGCCGGCATGGGTTCCAAGGGCATCGTCGCCTCGTCTGCCGCCATGGGTTATGTGCTGCAGCACGGTATTGGCGACACGATCCGCGTCTCGCTGACGCCGGAGCCGAACGGCGACCGCACCCGCGAGGTGCAGGTGGCGCAGGAATTGCTGCAGGTCATGGGTTTCCGCCAGTTCATTCCGGTGGTTGCGGCATGTCCCGGCTGCGGGCGCACCACCTCTACCGTCTTTCAGGAACTTGCCCAGAATATCCAGAATGACATTCGCAAGAACATGCCGATCTGGCGTGAAAAGTATCCCGGTGTGGAAGCGCTCAATGTTGCTGTCATGGGCTGCATCGTTAATGGCCCCGGCGAAAGCAAACATGCCGATATCGGCATTTCACTGCCCGGAACCGGGGAAAGCCCCGCTGCACCGATCTTCATCGATGGCGAGAAGGCGCTCACCCTGCGCGGTCCCAACATCGCCGCGGATTTTGAAGCGCTTGTGATCGATTACATCGAAAAGCGTTTTGGCCGGAAAGATGCGGCGGAGTAAAAACTACCGTGAAAATGCCGAAATTCCACTGTCATACCGCCTGAACCCTTCGGAGCATCAAAACACATGATCAAAAAAATCGCGATCGTTGCCCTTTGCGGGACCTATCTTTCCGCGTGCACCACCACCGATCCCTATACGGGTGAGCAGAAGATGTCGAACACGGCGGGCGGCGCTGGTATCGGCGCTGTCGTCGGTGCTCTCGGTGGTCTGGCTGTCGGCGGTTCGCCGGTCGGTCGCCGCAACGCAGCCCTAATCGGCGCCGGCATCGGTGCACTCGCCGGTGGCGCAATCGGCAATTACATGGATGGTCAGGAATCCGAGCTTCGCGCCCAGCTTCAGGGCACTGGAGTTTCCGTTAGCCGCCGCGGCGACAGCATCGTTCTCAACATGCCGTCGAACATCACCTTCGCGACGGATCAGGATCAGGTCATCCCGCCCTTCTATCAGACACTCGATTCCGTCGCCATCGTGCTGAACAAGTTCAACCGCACGCTCATCGACATCAACGGCCATACTGACTCCACCGGCAGCCAGCAGCACAACCAGGCGCTTTCCGAGCGTCGTGCGGCGTCTGTTGCAAATTATCTCGGCGCACGCGGCGTCGACCAGCGCCGTATTTCGACGCTCGGCTTCGGCCCCTCGCAGCCGATCGCTTCGAACGCAACGCCGGATGGCCGCGCCCAGAACCGTCGCGTCGAAGTGCTGATTTCGCCGCTCAAGGGCTGATTGGCTGAAAAACGGTGAGCCGGGAAACCGGCTCAGCTTTTCCGTTCGGCGATGAATCTGGCGGCCGCGATGAGTATCGCGGCCTTTTCGCCGTAGGGGGCCAGAAGTTCGGAGGCTTCCGCCACCTGTTCCTGAAGCTTGAGGCGCGCCCAGTCTTCACCGCGTAGTGCCACCAACGTTCCCTTGCCGCGTGCGGCATCCTTGCCGGTTGCCTTGCCCATGGTGGCGGCATCGGCGGTCAGATCCAGGAGATCGTCGGCAAGCTGGAAGGCAAGGCCGATCTTTTCACCGAAGAGGCGCAGTCTTTGTCTTTCGGAAACATCGCTGCCGGCGATGATCGCGCCTGCCTCGCAGGCGAAGCGCAGCAGCGCACCGGTTTTCATAGCCTGCAATGTAATAATGCCGGCCTCATCAGGTGCGTTCTTTTCCGCAGCCAGATCGAGCGCCTGACCGCCCGCCATGCCGCCGATGCCTGCGGCGCGGGCGAGCGAGAGCACGAGAGCCGCCTTGCGGTCTGCCTGAAGAGGATGTTCGTCCGATGCGATAATGTCGAAGGCGAGTGTCAGCAGGCTGTCGCCTGCGAGAATGGCGGTCGCCTCGTCGAATTTGCGGTGCACTGTCGGCTGGCCGCGGCGCAGGTCGTCGTCATCCATCGCTGGCAGATCGTCGTGCACCAGCGAGTAACAATGCAGGCATTCCAGCGCGGCACCGACATAATGGGCTGCTTCGGCATTTCCGCCGAGCAAGGCCGTGCTTTCTATGACCAGGAAGGGCCGCAGGCGTTTGCCGCCGTTCAGCACACCATGACGCATGGCGTCGAGCAGGTTTTGCGGGCGCGTAATCTCATCCGCACGCGCCTCTGTGGAAAGCAGGCGACCAAGCAGGGATTCGGTCTGTGCCGCGTTATCGCGCAGCTTCGTTTCGAAATTCGTCATCTGAGCGTCCATGCCGCGCTCTTTGGCATGGCGCGCGGGGCCAGGCAACCTTTTCGTGATTCCTGAGGTCAACTGTTTGACCGGACTCGCCTTGAAGGCGGCAATGGAATATGAAAGGCTTCGATTGGTGCGGGGCTTTGACGAATATTGAGCAGTACGCCTGAAAGCGACGCAGATTACGCCGTGCTGGCGGAAGACCGGAGCAGTCCGAAGGTGGATTTTCGCACGTTGGCAAAGCGTATCATCATGACCTTGCTGGCGTTGCTGATCCTGCCCTATCTGCTGATCCCGGTTTACGCCCTGCCTTTCATGCGGCCGGTCTCGACGCTGATGCTTGCCGATCTGGTGACACTTCAGGGTTATGACCGGCGCTGGGTGCCGCTCGAGGATATTTCGCCGCGCCTTGTGCAATCCGTCATGATGTCCGAGGACGGACAATTCTGTTTCCACGGCGGCGTTGACTGGAACCAGATGCAGTCCGTGGTCAACAATGCGCTCGAAGGCGCGTCCACCCGTGGCGCCAGCACCATTCCCATGCAGACGGCCAAGAACCTGTTCCTCTGGAACGGCCGCTCGTTCTTGCGCAAGGGGCTGGAGTTACCGCTGGCGATTGCTGCCGATTTCGTCTGGTCCAAAAAACGGATGATGGAGATTTATCTCAACGTTGCCGAATGGGGACCCGGCATTTACGGCATCGAGGCCGCAGCACAGCACCATTTCAAGGTACCGGCGGCAAAGCTCAGCTCCCGCCAAGCGGCACTGCTTGCCGTTTCTCTGCCCAATCCCATCGATCGCGTTGCCAGCAAGCCGGGGCGTGGTTTGCAACGGCTTGCCGGCCTTATCGAACGGCGTGCCCGAGCATCGGGCGGTTATGTGGGATGCGTGCTGGACTGAGCCCAGCCCGCCGCCTCAACCCTTCTTGAAAATATAGTCGGTTTCCTGACGCAGGGTCTCGCCGGGACGCAGGATCGCGTAGGGGAAATCGGGATGATTGACGGCATCCGGCCATATCTGCGTTTCCAGACAGAAACCGGCAAAGGGGCCATAATGGCGGCCATCGAGGCCCGGAACGGGAACATTCAGCTTGAAGGCTGAATAAAATTGCACGCCGGGTTCGGTGGTGTGAACCTCAAGGGCAATGTCGGAGGCGGGCGAATAGGCGCGGGCAACCTTGCGCTTGGCGCGACGCTCGGGCGAAAGGCAGAAATTATGGTCGTAGAGCACCTGCTCGCCATCCTCCGTTCGCCGCATCGGCGTCGGGTGGCGCAGGTCGAAGACGGTGCCTTCGACGGAGCGGATTTCGCCTGTCGGGATCTGTTTGTCGTTGGTTGGCAGATAAAAGTCAGCGGCGATGCTGATCTCATGTCCAAGTGCGGTATCAGCACCGTCGAGGTTGAAATAGGAATGCTGGCAGATATTGGCGATGGTCGGTTGGTCGGTCACCGTTTCATAGACCACCGAAAGCACGCCGCCGTCGCGGATCGTATAGGTCGCGGTCACCGTGCAATTGCCGGGATAACCGGCGCGGCCGTCGGGATCGATGATCTGCAGAACTGCATGGCTTTCGCCGTGTTCCATCAACATCCAGTTACGTTTGCCCATCCCGTCGCTGCCGCCATGCAGGTGGCTGACGCCTTTTTCGTTCAGTTCCAGCTGGTATTCGTGCCCGTCGATCGAGAATTTTCCGTCACCGATACGGTTGGCGTTGCGGCCGGGTGTGGCGCCGAAATAGGATGAATATTTGTAGTCCTCGAATGTATCGAAGCCGAGAACGAGCGGCGGCTGG
Source organism: Agrobacterium sp. 10MFCol1.1 (assembly GCF_000381165.1). Classification (NCBI taxonomy): domain Bacteria; kingdom Pseudomonadati; phylum Pseudomonadota; class Alphaproteobacteria; order Hyphomicrobiales; family Rhizobiaceae; genus Agrobacterium; species Agrobacterium sp. 10MFCol1.1. The sequence goes on from NZ_KB906077.1 coordinate 194,238, forward strand.
TGCCCATCGAGGCGCAGGTCCTGAATGACGGCGCCCCAGGTGATAACCTTGGCCGTCAGCCCGCCCTTCGAGATGGTGACGCGCTCAACCTTTTCGCCGGTTGCCGTGAAACCGAAATTCTCCCGTGCCGCCGCGTCGCTCATTGCGTCATTCTCCCGATATCTTTGAATTGCCGGCGGACGTTGCGTCATTTTCCGGCAATTCGCAATCCCGCAATTTACGCCGCTAGTTTACCGATCGCTTCGAGATCGTAAGGCGTCGTCTGATATATCTCGTTGATCCAGTTGCCGAAAAACAGATGGGCATGGCTGCGCCAGCGGTTGAGCGGGGCAAGCTCCGGATCATTGTGCGGAAAATAATCATGCGGCAGCTTGATTGGAACGCCCGAGTTCACATCGCGGAAATATTCATCCGAAAGCGAGGTAGAATCATATTCGACGTGGTTGAACATATAGAGGCGGTTGCCCTCTTTTTCATGCACCAGACATACGCCCATTTCCTCTGACTCCATCAGGATTTCGAGTTCCGGGTGTTTTTCGATGTCGGCGCGGCGCACTTCCGTCCAGCGTGAGACCGGAACCTGAAAGTCGTCGGAAAAACCGTTGAGATATATCGACGAGGGGCAGAGATTGCGGTGACGATAGACACCGAAAGCCTTTTCCTTCAGTTCGTATTTCGGCACACCATGGAAATGGTAGATGGCGGCCATCGCGCCCCAGCAGACGTTCAGCGTCGAATGGACGTTGGTTTGTGTCCAGTCGAAAATCTTTTGCATCTCGTTCCAGTAGGTCACGTCTTCATAATCAAGCATCTCGATGGGCGCGCCTGTGATGATGAAACCGTCGAACTTGCGGTGGCGCACTTCCTCCCATGTCTCATAGAAGGACAGAAGGTGCTCTTCCGGCGTATTCTTGGCACGATGGCCGCCAATGCGGATCAGCGAAAACTCCACCTGCAGCGGCGATGCGCCGACGAGGCGCGCCATCTGCACTTCCGTCTTGATCTTGTTCGGCATGAGATTGAGAAGCCCGATCTGGAGCGGGCGGATATCCTGCCGGATGGCCGCCGTTTCTGTCATGACCCGCACGCCCTCATGAACGAGGGTGTCGAAGGCGGGAAGCGTATCGGGAATCTTGATCGGCATGTCGAACTCTCTTTTCGGATGACGTAAAGAACGTTGCGAAAACAAAAAAACCGGCAGCGAAATCGCAGCCGGTCCCAGGAAATTACCCTTTTCCTCGACCCTTTAGCGACTTCTTTAAAGTGGCTGCAAGCCGGTCGGCAAATCACCACTGAGGCGTTTCATAATCCCGAAGCCGACGAAAATCAATATCGGCTGATTTCATCGGGTTTCTGCCTTTCCATTTTTGCCTGAGGTGCGATAAGGCAGGGCATGGATAGAGAACGCTTCACCATTCTGCTTGGCGGCGATGTCACCGTTACCGACCGCCTCAAAGCGGCGGTTGAGGGTAGCCGTGTGATTGCGGCCGATGGCGGCATGCGCCATGCCGCACCGCTCGGGCTCACTCCCGAGCTCTGGGTGGGGGATTTCGATTCCACCGACAAGGACCTGCTGGACGCCTGGCCCAATGTAGTGCGACAGCCCTATCCCGCTGCAAAGGCTGTGACCGATGGCGAAATTGCGGTGTCGGAGGCACTTGCCCGCGGCGCGCGTTCTCTGGTGCTTGCCGGTGCGCTTGGTGGAGCGAGAAGCGACCACGCACTTCAGCACCTTCTTTACGCGGTGGCGCTTACTGAGCGTGGTCTCAACGTTACGCTGACCTCCGGCGAAGAGGAGGCCCGCCCGCTGCTGGCGGGGTCGTTCGACCTTGATCTGCCACCCGGTACGCTGTTTTCCGTTGCCGGGTTTACCGACCTTGTGGGGCTCGATATCGGCAATGTGCGTTATCCTCTCAAGGATTTCCCGCTTGCTTTCGGCTCTTCCCGCACTATTTCCAATGTCGCGAATGGCGGCCCCGTGCATTTCTCGCTGAAAAGCGGAAAAGCCATCGTGCTCGCCCGCCCTTATGATCTGACCGGAGCCTGACGCCTTGGCACCCCCAATTTTGAAACTCGATGACATCAAGCTGACCTTCGGCGTGACACCGCTGCTCGACGGCGCCAATCTTCAGGTGGAGCCGGGCGACCGCATCTGCCTTGTCGGACGCAACGGTTCGGGCAAGTCGACCCTGATGAAGATCGCCGCCGGTCTGGTCGAGGCGCAGTCGGGCGAGGTTTTCCGTCACCCCTCCGCCACCATCCGTTATCTGGAACAGGCGCCGGATTTTGCCGGTTACGACACTGTGAAGGCCTATGCCGAGGCGGGGCTGGGACCTGGCGACGATCCCTATCGCGTTACCTATATTCTCGAGCATCTGGGCCTGACGGGACAGGAACATCCGGATAGCCTGTCCGGCGGCGAAGCGCGGCGTGCGGCCCTTGCCCGCGTCATGGCGCCTGAACCCGATATTCTCATGCTGGACGAGCCGACCAACCATCTGGACCTGCCCACCATCGAATGGCTTGAAGGCGAGTTGCAGCAGACGCGTAGCGCGCTGGTGCTGATTTCGCACGACAGGCGTTTTCTGGAGAAGGTTTCGACCTCGACCGTGTGGCTGGATCGCGGCCAGTCCCGTCGTCTCAATCGCGGTTTTGCGCATTTCGAGGAATGGCGCGACAAGGTGCTGGAAGAGGAAGAGCTGGAGCAGCACAAGCTCGGCAAGGCCATCGAGCGTGAAGAACACTGGATGCGTTACGGCGTGACCGCGAGACGCAAGCGCAACATGCGCCGCGTGGGCGAGCTTCAGGCAATGCGTGCGGACTATCGCGGCCACAAGGGACCGCAGGGCAGCGTGCAGGCGACGGCTGCGGAGGTGCGGGAATCCGGCAAACTGGTCATCGAGGCAGACGCAATCACCAAGTCTTACGGCGAGCGCGTGATCATCGCGCCGTTTTCGCTGCGGGTGCATCGCGGTGATTGCATCGGTCTCGTCGGGCCGAACGGTGCCGGCAAGACAACGCTTTTGAAGATGCTGACCGGCCAGCTTCAGCCCGATAGCGGCACGGTAAAGCTCGGCACCAATCTGGAAATCGCGACGCTTGACCAGAAGCGTGAGGATCTCAATCCAAACGATACGCTCGCTCATTACCTCACCGACGGTCGCGGCGACAATTTGCTGGTCAATGGCGAGTTGAAACATGTGACGGGTTACATGAAGGACTTCCTGTTCCAGCCGGAACAGGCCCGCACGCCCATCCGCAACCTCTCCGGTGGTGAGCGCGCCCGTCTTATTCTTGCGCGAATTCTAGCGCGGCCTACCAACCTGCTGATCCTTGACGAGCCGACCAACGATCTCGATATCGAAACGCTCGATCTGTTGCAGGAGATCGTTGCGGGCTTTTCCGGCACGGTCATTCTCGTCAGCCACGACCGCGACTTCCTCGACCGTACCGTCACCTCCACAATCGCGCCCGCCAATCCGGACCAGCCGGACGGACGCTGGATCGAATATGCCGGCGGCTATTCGGACATGATGGCGCAACGCAAGGGTGCTGCGGAAGAAAAGCGCAAGGCGGAGAAGCAGGAAAAGGCAAAGACCGCCCCTTCCGCCTCCGCGTCGCAGGACCCTTCAAAGGCCAAGGGCAAGCTTTCCTTCAAGCAAAAATTTGCGCTCGAAAACCTTCCAAAGGAAATGGAGAAGGCGCAGGGCGAAATCGCCAAGCGTGAGCAGCGCATGGCCGATCCCAATCTGTTCACCAAGGACCCGGCTACCTTCAATACGCTGGCGCAGGAAATGACGAAGCTGCGCGAAAAGCTCGAAGCCATGGAAGAGGAATGGCTGGAGCTGGAGATGCTGCGCGAGGAAATTGAAGGGTGACTGGGTCGCGATTTCTTGACTGAGGTCTCATCCACCTTTGACAGGGAGGCGGAATTGCCGTTTCCTGTGCGGGTTCGGAGGAGTTCAGAAAATGCGCATGATCTTCGTCAATCTGCCGGTCAAGAATATCGAGACATCGAGAAGCTTCTTCACGGCTCTCGGTTTCACATTCAATCCGGAATATTCGGATGACCGCACGCTCTGCATGATCGTTGAGGAGAACATCTTCGTGATGCTTCTTCAGGAGGAGCGTTTTCGTGATTTCATCAATGGCGATATCGCCGACGCCACACGCAGCACCGAGGTCCTGACCTGTCTCACAGCGGGAAGCCGTGAGGAAATCGACCGGATGATCGAAACGGCGCTCGTTTCGGGTGGCAGCAGCTGGAAACCGGTTCAGGATCACGGTTTCATGTATGCCGGTAGTTTTCAGGATCCCGACGGCCATGTCTGGGAACTGGTGCACATGGTGCAGCAGGCCTGACGGCAGCCATCTTGCCAATCAGAGACAGCGGGACTACATCATCATCTTGATCTAACGGGGTGTCTTTTGTGCTTGCGTGCAAAAGGCTGAGAGGCTTGCCAACCCGAAGAACCTGATCCGGTTCATACCGGCGGAGGGATTAGACGGCTTAAGGCAAGCGGCTATTTCCCTTTCGTTTTTTGAGGAGATACCCGTGCGCCGTCGTCTTTTCCTGAATTCCCTCGTTGCCGTTTCGTTGTTTCTGCCCGGTATTGCCACTGCTCAGGACAGACAGGAACTGACCGTCTATACCTATGAAAGCTTCGTTTCCGAATGGGGTCCCGGCCCCAAGGTGAAAGAGGCCTTCGAGAAAGTGTGCAATTGCACGGTAAATTTCGTCGGTGTGGCGGATGGCGTGGCGCTGCTTAACCGCCTGAAGCTTGAAGGGGCGGCGTCGAAGGCGGATGTCGTTGTTGGTCTCGACACCAATCTGGTCGCGGAAGCGAAACAGACCGGCCTCTTCGATATCAGCGGTATCGATGCATCGGCGGCCAAGGTGCCGGGCGGTTACAAGGACGACGTTTTCGTCCCTTACGACTACGGTCATTTCGCCGTTGTCTATGACACGCAGACGATAAAAAATCCGCCGACGAGCCTGAAGGATCTGGTGGACGGCGATCCTTCACAGAAAATCGCCATTCAGGACCCGCGCACCTCCACGCCCGGGCTTGGCCTGCTGCTCTGGGTGAAGTCCGTTTACGGCGACAAGGCACCGGAAGCCTGGGCGAAGCTCCGGAAGCGCATTCTCACCGTCACGCCGGGCTGGTCGGAATCCTATGGCCTTTTCACCAAGGGTGAGGTGCCGATGGTGCTCTCCTACACCACGTCGCCTGCCTATCACATGGTCTCGGAAAAGACGGATCGCTATCAGGCCGCGGGTTTTTCCGAGGGGCACTACATCCAGATCGAGGTTTCCGGCCTTCTCAAAAACGCGCCGCACAAGGAGCTGGCGAAGCAGTTCCTCGCTTTCACGCTCACATCAGGATTTCAGGATGCCATTCCGGAAAACAACTGGATGATGCCGGTCGCGGCAACGTCCACGCCCCTGCCCGAGGCATTTTCCAAACTCGTCGTACCGCAGAAGACCTTCCTGATGGACCCGGAAGAGGTGGCGAAGAACCGCAAGGCCTGGATCGACGAATGGCTTGCGGCCATGAGCATGAATTAAGCAAGAGGCACGCCCGCGCATGATGCTGCGTCGCGACTACAGATGGTCGATCATTGGCGGAACGGCGGCGTTTGCCGCCGTTTTCCTGTTCATGGCGCTTGCTGTCTCAGCACTCCTGTCTTTCGATGCCGGCACATCCGCCGCCGGAATCGTGGATGCCTACACGCTGCGCATCCTGCGCTTCACGCTCTATCAGGCAACGTTGTCCACTGTTCTTTCCATTGTTCTCGGCCTGCCGGTGGCGCTTGCGCTCTCCCGCAGACAGGATTTTCCGGGGCGGATTTGGATTATCAGGTTGATGGCTGTGCCGATGGGGCTGCCGGTCATCGTTGGTGCCTTCGGCATCATCACGATCTGGGGCAGGCAGGGTGTTTTGAATACTGCCCTTGTTTTTGCCGGTGCGGAGCAGCCCTTCAGTATTTACGGCCTCTCCGGCATTCTCATCGCCCATGTGTTTTTCAATCTGCCGCTTGCGGTGCGGCTGATGCTGGCCGGGCTGGAGCGGATTCCGGGCGAATATTGGCGGATGGCAGCAAGTCTTGGCATGGGGCCGGTTTCGGTTTTCCGCTTCATCGAGTGGCCGGCCGTCTCGCGGCTTGTTCCCGGTATTGCCGGGCTTGTCTTCATGCTGTGCGCCACCAGCTTCACGCTAGTGCTTCTGCTGGGCGGTGGACCGGCGGCGACGACACTTGAGGTCGCAATCTATCAGGCGTTGCGGTTTGATTTCGATCCGCAACGAGCAATCGCGCTTTCGGTTTTGCAGATTGCAATCACAGCAGTTCTGCTCGGCCTTCTTGCCTTTTTGCCATCGCCCGAGGCGGAAATTGCCTCGCTTGGCCGCCCTGTTCGCCGTTTCGACGGCAAGCGTGTTGGCGCGCGCCTGTGGGACGGAGCGGCAATCATTTTTGCGGTTCTGCTGGTCGGCCTGCCGCTTGTTGCCATAACCGTCTCGGGTTTGGGGGCCGATCTGCCGCGTCTTTTGTCAGCGCCGATCTTCCTGCGTGCGGCGGCGACCAGCCTTGCAATCGCTGCGCTCTCCGCAACTCTCGTCGTGCTCTGCTGCTTTGCGATTATCGGTGCGCGACAGGCCGTGGGTTCCAAACGGCACGCGGCTCAGCCCTTGCGCCTTTTGTCCGCCACGCTCGGGGCGGGGTCATCGCTGGTACTGCTGGTGCCGCCCGTCGTGCTGGGAAGCGGGTGGTTCCTGTTGCTGCGGCCCTTTGGAGATGTCAGTTTTTATGCTCCCGTTCTCGTGGCGCTCATCAACATGCTGATGGCGTTGCCGCTTGCCATGCGGGTGCTGGAGCCAGCCTTCACCAGCCATTTTTTACGCACGTCCCGGCTCTCCGCCAGCCTTGGGCTTCAGGGACTGACGCGGCTGCGGTTCGCCGATCTGCCGGTTCTGCTGCGGCCGCTGCTGATGGCGTTTTCCTTTGCCATGGCTCTGTCGCTGGGTGATCTTGGGGCGGTTGCCCTGTTCGGATCGGAAAATTTCATCACCTTGCCATGGCTGGTCTATAGCAATATGGGCAGCTACCGCACTAATGATGCCGCCGGATACGCGTTCATCCTTGGCGTCGTCTGCCTGCTGCTTGCCGCGGGCGGCGTTTCACGGCAATCCCAATCAGCAAGGGCGAGCATATGACGGGTGACGAATTTGCCGTGGGGCTGGACAAGGTCAGGCTGCGGCTCGGAACGCAGGATTTCGATCTCGATTGTATATTCCCGCAAGGCCAGATGACTGCCGTTGTCGGTGCATCCGGTTCTGGCAAGTCGACGCTCCTCAATCTCATCGCCGGTTTTGAATTGCCCGATTCCGGGCGCGTCCTGATCGGCGAGCGGGACATGAAGGCGCTCGATCCTTCCGAACGACCGGTCTCCTCGATCTTCCAAGATAATAATCTTTTCGCCCATCTCGATATCTTCACCAATGTCGCGCTCGGCATCAGCCCCGGGCTGAAGCTGCGGGCGGAAGACAGGCAGAGGATCGACATGGCGCTCACACGCGTTGGTCTTGCGGGTTTTGACAAACGTTTGCCGGGCACGCTTTCCGGCGGGGAAAGGCAAAGGGCGGCGCTGGCGCGTGCGCTGGTCCGGAAAAAACCGGTCATGCTGCTTGACGAGCCTTTCGCGGCGCTAGATCCGGGGCTGCGGGCGGGCATGACCTCCCTGCTTCTCGACTTGCATGCCGAAACAAAAAATACGGTGATTATTGTCACGCACCATCCAGACGACATAAAAAAGCTGGCGCAGCGGGTGGTTTTTCTTGATCGTGGCCGCGTTGTCTATGCGGGCTCGACCATAGATTTCTTCGCCACACAAAATGTGAAGGCGGTCGACAGTTTTCTGAACGGCTGATCGCCTTATTTTCGACGCGTGCCGCTGGCAATCGCTTTAGATAACTTCAATGGCGTTAATTTGCACTTGCCAGTTTCAAGTCGTTGCCCGAGAAAAGACGAGAATTATTGCGTTCTTCAGGAATATTCCGGACTTGATGGATCGTTTTTACCGTTTCGACATTCATGGCTCGTTGGGGCGAATCTGTTATTCTGGTCTGCAATTAACGGATGATCAGGAACGTTAGGGGCAGGCATAGAGAATGAGAAATAGCATGACTGCGCAGTGGAGGCTTTTCTCCCGTTCAGGCCTTCGCCGTTCGGGCAGGATGGCTGCCGTGTGTTCCGTGCTGACGGCGTCTGCCGTATTCCTGTCATCGTGTCAGTCTCTCTTCAGCCCGGCCTACCAGTCCACCTTGCGGCCTTCGGACAATCCGCAGACCGTGGAAGAGGTGCAGAAGAATGATCCCCGTGCGCAGATGGGTGCGCGCGAACATCCGCGTATTGTGGCGAGTTATGGTGGCGAATATCGTGATGCCAAGACTGAGCGGCTTGTCGCCCGTATCGCCGGCGCGCTGACGGCTGTTTCGGAAAATCCGCAGCAATCCTATCGCATCACCATCCTCAACTCGCCTGCTATCAACGCTTTTGCGCTGCCGGGTGGGTATCTTTACGTGACGCGCGGGCTTCTGGCTCTCGCCAACGATGCCTCGGAAGTGGCCGCCGTGCTTTCGCATGAGATGGGCCACGTTACCGCAAACCACGGCATCGAGCGCCAGCGCCGGGAAGAGGCGGAGGTGATTGCAAGCCGCGTGGTCGCCGAGGTTCTGTCGAGCGATCTCGCCGGCAAGCAGGCGCTTGCGCGCGGCAAGCTGCGGCTTGCGGCTTTTTCGCGCCAGCAGGAATTGCAGGCAGACGTGATTGGTGTGCGCATGTTGGGTGAGGCCGGCTACGACCCCTTCGCATCGCCGCGGTTTCTGGATTCCATGGCAGCCTATGCGCGTTTCTCCTCGGCTGATCCCGAAAATGACCAGAGCCTCGACTTTCTTTCCAGCCACCCAAACACGCCGCAGCGCATCGAGCTTGCACGCCGGCATGCCCGCGCCTTCGGTCAGGACGGTCAGGTCGGGGATCGTGGTCGCGACTGGTTTCTGGATGGCATAGATGGCCTGCTTTACGGCGACAGCCCGCAGGAGGGTTATGTCCGGGGCCAGACCTTCCTGCACGGAACGCTCGGTATCCGTTTCGATGTGCCGGAAGGTTTCGTCATCGACAACAAGGTGGAGGCCGTTCTTGCGACGGGGCCGGGCGATGTGGCGATCCGTTTCGACGGCGTGGCCGATCCGAAACAGACCACTCTTGCCAATTACCTGACCAGCGGCTGGGTTGCCGGCCTGATGCCGGAAACCGTGAAGGAAACGCAGATCAACGGTCTGGAGGCCGCGACAGCCCGTGCGACGGCGGACAAATGGGACTTTGACGTTACCGTCATCCGTGTTGGTCAGCAGATATTCCGCTTCCTGACGGCCGTGCCGAAGGGTAACACGCAGCTCGATTCCATCGCCAACGTATTGCGCACGAGTTTCCGCAAGATGACGCCGCAGGAGATCGCATCGTTAAAACCTCTGCGCGTGCGCGTGGTGACGGTCAAGCCCGGTGAAACCGTGGCAACGATTGCCGCACGGATGATGGGGACCGACCGCAAGCTCGACATGTTCCGCATGATGAATGCGATGAGCGCCACCGCCACGCTTCAGCCCGGCCAGCGGGTGAAGATCATTGCGGAATGAGATGCTAACAAAAAACCCCGGATTGTGATCCGGGGTTTTTTGTTTCAGACATTATCGATAATTACCGCCACTCGCGCACATCGACGAAATGACCGGCGATGGCCGCCGCCGCTGCCATGGCGGGGGAGACGAGGTGGGTGCGGCTCTTGTAGCCCTGGCGGCCCTCGAAGTTGCGGTTCGAGGTGGAGGCGCAACGTTCGCCAGGCTTGAGGCGGTCGTCATTCATGGCAAGGCACATGGAGCAGCCCGGTTCGCGCCATTCGAAACCGGCTTCGAGGAAAATCTTGTCCAGACCTTCCTTTTCCGCCTGTTCCTTCACGAGACCGGAGCCGGGCACGATCATGGCCGAGACGGTGGGCGCGACCTTGCGGCCGTCGACGATCTTTGCCGCTGCGCGCAAATCCTCGATACGGCCATTGGTGCAGGAGCCGATGAAAACACGGTCGATGGCGATATCGGTGATGCGTGTACCGGGTTTCAAGCCCATATAATCCAGCGCACGCCACTTGGAAGTACGCTTGTTTTCTTCCTCGATATCATCCGGATTGGGAACGATACCCTCCACGGACGTCACGTCCTCAGGCGATGAGCCCCAAGAGACGATCGGCGGCAGATTGGCGGCGTCCAGCACCACGATCTTGTCGTAATGGGCGCCTTCATCGGATTTCAGCGTTTTCCAGTAGGCGATGGCCTGTTCCAACGTCTCGCCCTTTGGCGCGCGCGGCTTGTCCTTAATGTAGTCAAAGGTGGTCTCATCAGGCGCGATCAGACCTGCACGGGCGCCGCCCTCGATGGTCATGTTGCAAACCGTCATGCGGCCTTCCATGGAGAGCGAGCGGATTGCCTCACCGGCAAATTCAATCACATGGCCGGTGCCGCCCGCTGTGCCAATCTCACCGATAATGGCGAGGATGATGTCCTTGGCGGTGACGCCTTCCGGAACCTTGCCATCGACACGCACCAGCATGTTCTTGGCCTTTTTCTGGATCAGCGTCTGGGTCGCCAGCACATGCTCCACTTCCGACGTGCCGATGCCGTGCGCCAGCGCGCCGAAAGCACCATGGGTGGAGGTGTGGCTGTCGCCGCAAACAATCGTCATGCCCGGCAGGGTGAAGCCCTGTTCCGGGCCAACGATGTGGACGATGCCCTGACGCTTGTCGCGCTCGGAATAATATTCGACACCGAAATCCTTGGCATTCTGCGCAAGCGCTTCCACCTGGATACGGCTTTCCTCGTTCTTGATGCCTTCCAGCCGGTCGGCTGTGGTTGGCACGTTATGATCGACGACGGCAAGCGTGCGGGTGGGCGAATGAACCGGACGGCCGGCGATGCGCAGGCCTTCAAAGGCCTGCGGGCTCGTCACCTCATGGACCAGGTGACGGTCGATATAGAGAAGACAGGTTCCGTCCGGGTCACGATTGACGACGTGGTCGTCCCAGATCTTGTCGTATAAGGTGCGGGGTGCGCTCATGGCTCTATGCCTTGTCATGGAAAGGTAAAATCAGGGTTCAGTAAGGCGGTGGACAGCGGGTGCTGTCAGGCGAGCCTAAGTCGGCTGTTGAGCGCCCCGGAAATGCGCGCAAAAAACCGTGCCGGCAGACGCTTGTGGTCCTGCAGCACATAAACATTCTGCGCGAGACATCCGAATTTAGATCCCATAGCGGTTTTCATAGCAGATTGCCGGTTTCGCGGCAATATGAATGCACGCAGCCCGTAAAATGGTGACCCGGCGGCTTTGATGTGCGCCGCATCATGCACTCAGAGCTCTAAAATGCCGGTTTCGCAGCCTTTTCGGCATTGGTTATGATGCAATGCAACTTGCGTATCTTGCGGCGCACATATAGATGGGTCCCCTTATCATTTGCATTTCGACGAGCAATCGAAGGGAGGGAAAAGCACATGGTATCGGAAAAATCCCTAATCTCGAAGATCACCTGGCGGCTGATGCCGTTTCTTGGCCTTCTCTATCTCATCGCCTATATCGACCGGCAGAATGTCAGCTATGCCAAGCTGCAGATGGTCGATGCGCTGAGCCTCAGCGAATATGCCTACGGACTTGGCGCTTCGCTGTTCTTCATCGGCTATTTCCTCTTTGAGGTTCCGAGCAACCTTTTCCTCAACCGTTTCGGCGCCAGCAAATGGTTCGCCCGCATTCTGGTGTCCTGGGGTGCCGTCACCATCGCGCTTGCCTACACGCAGAATGCGACGATGTTCTACATCCTGCGCTTCCTGCTCGGGCTTTGCGAGGCCGGTTTCTTCCCCGGCGTGCTGTTCCTGATGACGCTGTGGTTCCCGCGCGATTATCGCGGCCGCATGATCGGCCTGTTCATGATCTTCAGTGCGCTTGCCAATGCCATCGGCGCACCGCTTGGCGGCATGCTGCTCGATCTCGATGGTTTCCTCGGTTATGCCGGCTGGGAATGGGTGTTCCTGGCGACGGGTATTCCCGCCGTGATCGCCGGTATTGTTACCTTCTTCTATCTGGACGATACGCCGGAAAAGGCGAAGTTCCTGACGCAGGCCGAGAAGGACTGGTTGAAGAACCGCCTGGCCGAAGAAAACAAGGGCATGGAAGAGCATGCGGAGGACGGCTTCAAGGCGCTGATCAATCCGCGCGTGCTGTTCATGGCGCTTTGCTATGTCGGCTTTCCGCTGGCGGCCTATGGTCTCAGCTACTGGCTGCCGACGATCGTAAAGAGCTTCGGCGTTTCCAACACCGCCAACGGCTTCATCAACATCATCCCCTGGGTGATCGTGGCCGTCGCTCTCTTCGTCGTGCCACTGGCGGCTGACAAGGCAAAAAACAAAACGCCTTATATCGTCGGCCCTGCCTTCGTCGGCGCGTTTTGCCTGCTGATGTCGGCGCTGCTCAGCGATCCGGTATTGCAGTTTGCCTTCCTTTGCATCGCCGCTGCGGGCATTTTTGCCGGCCAGCCGGTGTTCTGGAGCCTGCCCGGCCGCTTCCTCAAGGGAGCCGGTGCCGCTGCCGGCATCGCCGCCATCAATTCCGTCGGCAATCTCGGTGGTTTCGTGGCGCAGAACGTGGTGCCCTGGATCAAGGACCAGACCGGCAGCACCATTGCGCCGATGTTCTTCCTTGCCTTCTGCCTGGCGCTGGCAGGTGTGCTCGTCATCATCGCGGCGCGAAAAATGGGCAATCAGGCCGAGGCCGCCTGATCTGCAAGATTGCGGCAGCCGGCATAATTTCCGAACCGCCGCATATGTAAAAAATCATGGCCCGGATATGTCCGGGCCATGATCCATTTAAACGGTAACCGATGAAATTCTCTTCGAGAGAAATTACGCCGTAAACCAATCGCTGCCGGTCAGGTGAACGCCGGAGAGAATGATCTTCTCACCCTTGTGCTCGCCAGTAACGTTGTAGCTGAGGACGGTATCGTTATCATAGGTCGAAACCGCCCAGTTATCGATCACTGTACCGACCAGCTTGAGCTTGTCCATGGAGGCGTTGAAGCCTTCGATGGTATCTGTGGCAAAGCTCTTCGCCATGTCACCCAGATTGAAGACGAAGGTATCGGCGCCACCGCTTGCGATGATGTGGTCGATGCCCTTGCCACCGGTGACCAGCGACGAAGCGAGCTTTACACCGCTCAGGTCGATAGAGTCGTTACCCGCACCGGCATCGATCTTGACGGAGGTGTAGCTGCCGTCGGTGATACCAGCACCACCATTCACAGCGCCGGTATTGGCGGCAAGACCGCCCGTGCCCGCAGCCGACGTGTCATTGAAGGCAGCGCCGGCCTTGACGGTGATCGTGTCGTTGCCTGCGCCGGTGTCGATGTTGAAATTGTTGACCCAGGTCTTTTCGTTCGAAACGACAGATACGGTAACCGTGTCGTTGCCTGCGCCGGTCGTGATGTTACCGCGCTTGGCATTGAGAACTTCAACGGTGGACGAACCGGTGCCGCCGAGGTGAACGTCTACCTGTACGAAATCCTTGAACTTAAGGTTTTCAGAGGTGTCAGACTGGGCGAGAGCGTTCTTCACCGAATTCCATGCCGAGGATACGTCAAATGTGAAGCCGTTTGCGTTGGGGTCGTAGCCGACATCGACAGTGCCACCAGCACCGGTACCGGCAACCGCCACAGCGCCAACGCTGACAGCGCCTGAATCGAGCGTAGAGCCGTTTTTGACCTGTGCTGTGGATTCCGTGAGGAGCTTATATGCTTCCTGATCGATCAGGCTGGTGAGCGACGAAACCGATGCCGCGCCGCCATTACCGAAAGTTACTTTTAACGCCATTTTACTCTCCTATAAATTTTTGAGAATTCGATGTATCGAAATTAAATTTAATAAATATTGCGGGTGATAATTAGTACATTATAAATGGCAAGACAATATGAGAAATTGTTTTTTTTGGAAAAATTCTCGCTCTTGGTGTATTTACGAATCGTTTCTAAGAAAACATGTAATGTAAGTCTTTTATTCCTGCAGGAACGTCTTTCTAAGCCTGTCCTGGAACGGTTTGACAAAATAGGAAAGAACGCTTCTTTCGCTTGTCTGTATGAAGACTTCGGCCGGCATGCCCGGATACAACCGTCCACCTGGTATATGGTCCATTCCAGTTTTGCTCGGCTTGATGCGCAGTGCGTAAAATGACGCCCCGCTTCGGGAATCTGTCTGCAAGTCCGGGGCGACGACTGCGACTTCAGCGCTTACATCCGGCGTCGTGCTCTGATTGAAAGCCGTGAACCGAATGGTCACTGGCTGCCCGACATAGATTTGGTCTATGTCGTTTGGAAGAACATTGGCGTCGATTGCAAGATCTTCCTTTGCCGGCACCACCAGCATAAGCACTTCGCCCGGCTGGATGACGCCGTTTATGTTGTGCACCGACAGCTGGTAGATACGCCCCGCAATCGGCGAGCGAATATCGAGGCGGTCGAGCTGGTCGCGTGTTGCCGCAAGCCGTTCCTCGTATTCCGCAACGGTGGCTTCGATTGACGTCAGATCTTTTGTGACCTCGGACTTGCGGTCCTCGTCAAGCTGAAGCGACTGCAAGTCCATTTCGCTCAGCTTGCCTACCGTCTGCGCACGCGCGGCCATATACTGGCCCTGCTGACCTTCGAGATTGGAAAGCTGCCGCTTGAGAAGGTTGAGGCGCTGAAGCGTTACCAGCCCCTTGGCATATAGCTCCCGTGTCTTTGAGACGTCTTCCCTTACGATAGCAAGTTCATTGTTGGTCGCCTCAATCTGCACGTCCATGCCCCGCGCTTCATCGGCTAGCTGATCCTTGCGCGTTACCAATTGCTTCTTCATGCCGATCAGTGCACTGCGACGGCTGTTGAAAAGGTTCTGCTCACTGTCGATGAATGTTTTGGCAGCTTTCGAATTGGTCAAGACGGCCAGATCTTCCGGCGTTGTGAAAGAGGTGGCGTCGGAGATTTCGGCACGCAGACGCGCGCGGCGTGCATAAAGCTGCGCGAGCGTATTTTCGACAATGGACAGGTTTGCCTGAACGATCGTGCCACTCAGCCGCAGCAAAACCTGACCGGCCTCCACCGTGTCACCTTCCGCAACATTGATCTGGCTGACAATACCGCCGGAAAGGTGCTGAATTTTCTTGGAGTTGCCTTCGACAACGACCCGGCCCGTGGCGACGACCGCCCCCGAAAGCTTCGCGAGAGCCGCCCAGCCACCCAGGCCGAAAAGAAGGCCGGCAGCAAGAACGACTACGGCGGTTGAGTGTTTGACGATAGATGTTTTCGTCACGCCGGTTTTTTCTCCCTCAACCATTTTCACCCACCCGGCTTTCCAGCTTACGTACTTCTTCTTCTGTTTCCGGCACCTGGCGAATATTTTGACGAAGGATTTGCGCAAGCACCTCTTCCTTGGTGCCGAAGCGAAGCATGCGGCCGTTGCTCATCACCATCACAAGATTGACGCTTTCGATGGCGCTCGGACGATGGGCAATGACGACCACGATGCCGCCCCGCGCCCTTATGTCGCCGATGGCGTTGCGCAAGGCTGCCTCGCCTTCGCTGTCCAGATTGGAGTTCGGCTCATCGAGGATGACAAAGAACGGCTCCCCAAAAAGTGCCCGCGCCAGGCCGATGCGCTGTTTTTGCCCGCCTGACAATGCCTCTCCACGGTCGCCGATATAGGTGTCGTAACCGTTGGGCAGGTTCAGGATGAGATCATGAACCTGAGCGGCCTTGGCTGCCGAAACGATGGCTTCCGCCGTTGCGTCACGGTCGAAGCGCGCGATATTTTGCGCGACCGTGCCTGGCATCAGCTCCACCTGCTGGGGCATGTAACCGATGGATTTACCGAGAACCTCGAAATCCCACTGGTTCAGTGCGGCCCCATCGAAGCGCACGGAGCCGCGCTCATAGGGCCAGATACCGGTTATCAAACGTGCCAGCGTGGATTTACCGGAAGCGCTCGGCCCAATGATGCCAAGGCCATCGCCCGCGTTCAACGTGAAGGAAATATCGGCCACGGTATCTCGCGCACCATTGGGCGGACCGCCGGTCACGCGATCGATGGCAACGGTATATTTCGGTGGCGGCAGGGAAAGCGGCTGTGCAGGTTCCGGTACGAGTTCGAGAAACTCGTTGATGCGTTTCCAGCCCTGTCTCGCAGTCATGAAGCTGCGCCAGTTTGCAATTGCGTGTTCGACAGGGCCCAGCGCTTTGGCCGAGAGGATGGAGCCTGCGATGATGCTACCCGCTGACGCATGCCCCTCGATAACCAGCAGGGCGCCGATTGCCATCACACCCGACTGTAACAAAAGGCGGAATGTTCGGGAAATCGCGGCGAGCATGCCCGCCGTGTCCGACGTCGAGAGTGTGACGGCGCGGTAATTGGAGTGCAGATCGTCCCACATCGACGTCACCGCATTCATCATGCCCATGGTTCTTATGGACTCGATGTTGCGCTGGCTGCTGCCGACGAGTGCATTTCTCTGTCCGCGCACGGTGTAGGCCTGTTTGGTCGCCCTTTCGGTCAGCCAGTTGGTTACGAGCGTCAGCACAACAAGGACCAGGGCGCCGCCAAGCACGGCAAAACCGATCCAGGGATGCAAGGCAAAACAGATCAGCAGATAGATGGGCAGCCAGGGAATATCAAAGAAAGCTGCTGGTCCCGGCCCGGACAGAAATTGACGTATCTGATCGAGATCGCCGACGATCTGCAGCCCGTCTACCTTGCCGTAGGCGGCAAGTGGTGCGCTGATTGATGCCCTGAAGAGCTTCTGATTGAGCTCGTCGTCCATATTGTCCGAGATGCGAGCCAATATCCGGCCGCGCAGAGCATCGAACCCCACGAGAAAGGCATAGAGAATAACCAGCAGAACAACGAGAGCGACAAGAGAAGGAATACTCTTGCTCGGCAGAATCCGGTCATAAACCTCCAGCATGAAAAGGGAGCCGGAAAGATTGAGAATATTCATGAGTGCGCTGGCAAGGCCGACAGCGAAGAAAGCGCGCTTATTTTTTGTTAAAAAAGAATTAAAAAAAAACATATCAACACCTAAAACTGCGCGAAAATTGCACAATAAGTGAAACTAGGCAATGCTATTAGAGAATGTTCTAAATAAATTAGGCAAAGAGATAAGTAGCAATACGACTTTGATCTTGATCTGTCGATACGGAGATGGGGTCGAAGGCTGGACGTGACGCTATGTCGCCCACCAGAGTGTTATGGCGCATCGATGCAACAAAAAAGGCGGTCCAAAGACCGCCTTCTCCATAAATCCATCAAAATGGAAATCTTATTCCGCTGCAGTTTCCGCAGCCTTTGCTGCTTCTTCCGCTGCCTTGGCTTCTGCTGCTTCGGCTGCTGCCTTTTCGGCGGCGAGAGCCTGTGCTGCTGCTACCTTTTCAGCTTCCAGACGTGCCTTTTCTTCGGCGACTGCCTGGCGCTCGGATTCGTTCAGCTTGCGGGCGCGCGTACCGGTGTTTTCAACGATACGGGCAGCCTTGCCGCGACGATCGCGCAGGTAGTAGAGCTTCGCGCGGCGAACCTTACCGCGGCGAACGATTTCAACGCCTTCGACCAGCGGGGAGTAGATCGGGAATACGCGCTCGACGCCTTCGCCGTAGGAGATCTTGCGAACGGTGAAGCTCTCGGAAAGGCCGCCGCCGGAACGGGCGATGCAAACGCCTTCGTAAGCCTGAACGCGGGTACGGTTACCTTCGGTAACGCGCACGTTGACGCGCAGCGTGTCGCCCGGAGAAAACTCAGGCAGGGTGCGCTTTGCTTCGATCTTGGCAGCCTGTTCGGCTTCCAGCTGCTGAATGATATTGGTCATGTTAACCTCTGATTTCTTCTGAAACAGCCAGAGCGCTCAACGTTTCGTCTGTCGGTCAATGCCTTCAGACCATGCCGTGCGGCAGGAGCGGGTTCGCCATTCTTTGCTTGCGGTTAAAGGGGAAAACCCCAATTCCACGCGGGCACATACACGAGGCAGCGCCATTTGTCATCCCTTCATGACAATATTTTATCAATTGTGGGCGACGTACGGGCTGTTGCGAAGGTGCGTTTCCCCGGTTATGGCATGAAAACCTTGGGAGGGGCCATGTCCGTACTTATTATCATGATGCTGTTTGCGACCGGCTTTCTATCTGGCGTGGTCAATGCGATCGCCGGTGGCGGCACCTTTTTGACCTTCGGGGCGATGACGCTTGCAGGCCTGCCGCCGATTGTCGCCAATGCCACTTCGGCGATCGTGCAGTTTCCCGGTTACATCACCTCCGTGATCGCCTACGGGCCTGAAATCCGCGCCCACTGGCGCGAGGCGATCCTCCTGTCGGCCGTCTCCATCGTCGGCGGGCTGGCGGGGTCGCTTTTGCTCCTGTCGCTCGACAACCCCTCCTTCCGCCAGCTTGTGCCGTGGTTGCTTCTGGCCGCAACCGTTGTTTTCGCCGCTGGCCCGTGGCTACGACCGAAGGCCAGTGCCGAGCGTTCACCCGGTAATGTGCCGAGCCTCTTCTTTCAGGGGCTCGCCTCCATCTATGGTGGTTTTTTCGGGGCGGGTATGGGCATCATGATGCTGGCCATCCTCGGAATGACCTCGGGTGGCAGCTATCATCATCTGAATGCCCTGAAGAACCTGCTCTCGGTGGTGATCGCGATCATCGCCATTACGATCTTCGTCAGCGGCGGCGTCGTTTCCTGGTGGGCCGCCCTCATCATGTTCCCGGCGGCCGCGCTTGGCGGATATGTGGGGGTGCACACGGCAAGGCGGGTGCCGCAGTGGATCATCCGCTGGCTGGTCATTGCCGTCGGGCTGGTGCTGACGGCCTATTATTTCGTCTCGGTTTAAACCTTGGCCTTTTCCAGCAGGTCAGGCCGTCTTTCCTTCGTCAACGCCAGCGCCTGCTCGTGCCGCCATTTGTCGATGACGGCGTGATTGCCAGAGGTGAGAACGGCTGGGATGTCGCGGCCTTCCCAGACCTGCGGACGGGTGTAGTGCGGATGCTCCAGAAGCCCACCCTCGAAGCTCTCATGCACGCCTGAGAGATCGTTGCCCATGACGCCCGGCAGAATGCGGACAATGGCGTCCAGAAGCGTCAGGGCGGCCGGCTCGCCGCCGGAGAGAATGTAATCGCCGATCGACACTTCCTCCAACCCGCGCGCCTCTATGACCCGCTGGTCGACGCCTTCGAAGCGGCCACACACGATAATCGCGCCGTCGCCTGCCGCCAGTTCGCGCACTCGGTCCTGCGACAGTGGCTTGCCGCGCGGGCTCATCAGCAGACGCGGTCGCGTATCTCCATCTGAAACATGGTCGATGGCTGCGGCCAGAATGTCGGGTTTCAGCACCATGCCGGCGCCGCCGCCTGCCGGTGTGTCGTCCACGCTTCTGTGCCTGTCGGTGGCGAATTCACGGATCTGCACGGCCTCAAGTGACCATTGCTTGCGCTCCAGCGCCTTGCCCGCCAGCGAATATCCGAGATGCCCGGGAAACATTTCCGGGTAGAGCGTCAGAACTGTAGCCTTGAACGTCATGGCCTTATTTCTTGCCGAAAGGCGATGCGCCTGTTTCGTCTTTGTCGTCCGGATTGTCGATCAGGCCGGCAGCCATGGGATCGATGAGAATGCGTCTCGCCTCGAGATCGATTTCAAGCACGGCTGCTTCCGAAAAGGGGATGAGCGCGGGACGGCGGCCGGCACCTTTCAGCTCCAGGAGATCGCCTGCGCCGAAATCGTAAACCGCGCTGACGGCGCCATAGCTTTTGCCTTCGGCATCGACGGCTTCCAGCCCTTCGAGGTCGGCATAATAAAATTCGTCGTCGTCCAGCTCGTCATCCGGCAGATTGTCGCGTTCGATGAACAGTTCGAGCCCGTTCAGGCTTTCCGCCGCATTGCGGTCGTTGATACCCCTGAAGCGGACGACAACCACATTCTTGCCCTCGCGGACTTCCAGAATTTCGAAGACGCGGCCATCGGCGCTCACCAGATTGCCGTAATCGCCGAGCGCCATCGGTTCGTCCGTATAGGTGCTGACGCGGACTTCGCCGCGCAATCCCTGTGCGCCGCCGATCTTTGCCATGAGTATCGGGTTTTCCAGCTTTGCCATCGGGCCGTCCGTCTTCTGGTGTTGGTTGCGTCTGGTTTACAGCATCAGCGTGAAAATCGGAATCGATTTTCACAGGGCACAATGCGCAGATCCAACGCGTTAGAGCATAGTTCCTGACGCTCTAAAGTTTGTTCATACCAAAATAAACAAAAAACGGGCGGCATGGAAAACCACGCCACCCGTTCTCTAAAATTCTATCGCAGATTATTCTGCAGCAGAAGCTTCTGCTGCGGCAGCAGCTGCGTCTTCAGCCTTCTGCTTCTTTTCTGCAACGCGTTCCAGAGCGCGCTTGCCCGGCAGTGCCTTTTCCGGGTTGCTGCGAGCGGCGCGATCGGCAAGGCCTGCCTCTGCGAGGAAGCGCAGAACGCGGTCGGTCGGCTGTGCGCCCTTGGCGATCCATTCCTTGATGAGGTCAGCCTTCAGCTCGATGCGCTGCGGGTTGTCCTTGGCGAGCATCGGGTTCCAGGAACCGACCTTCTCGAGGAAACGGCCGTCGCGGGGCGAACGGGCGTCAGCAACGACGATCTGGTAGTACGGGCGCTTCTTGGAACCACCGCGTGCGAGACGAATTTTAAGTGCCATGTTATTTACTCCTTGAGATAGCTTGTCCGCCGGTTAGGCGGTCTTTTCATTACCGCCATGTTCGGCGGCTATTGCTTCATGATGCCGGATGACTTCCTTGATGACGAAGTTTAGAAACTTCTCGGCGAAATCCGGATCCAGATTGGCATCCTTTGCCAGACGGCGAAGGCGTTCGATCTGGTATTCCTCGCGCGCCGGGTCCGCCGGCGGCAAATTGTATTTTGCCTTCAGCACGCCCACCGCCTTGGTACAGCGGAAACGTTCGGCAAGAATGTGAACCAGTGCGGCATCGATATTGTCGATCGACTGGCGGTATTCGGAAAGCTGGGCTTTCACTTCTGCGTTGTTCACTGGCGTCGCCCTCACTTCTTTTTCGGGAAGCCGGGCAGGCCCGGCATGCCGCCAAGACCCGGCAGCTTTGTCCCGCCCAGACCGGGTAGCCCGCCGGGCAGACCACCGAGACCGGGCATTGCGCCCGGCTTGCCAAGACCGGCAGCTTCAGCCTGTTTTTGAAGCGCTTCGAGCTGCTTCGGGTCGATGTTCGACAGATCAGGCATGCCGCCGCCCATCATGCCACCAAGCCCCATCTTGCCCGCAAGGCCGCCCATCATCTGCTTCATGATGCCGCCCTTGCCCTTGCCGCCCATGGCTTTCATCATGTCGGCCATGCCACGGTGCATCTTCAAGAGCTTGTTGATTTCGGCGGCATCGGTGCCGGAACCGGCGGCGATGCGCTTTTTGCGGCTGTGTTTGAGGATATCGGGATTGGCGCGTTCAGCCTTGGTCATCGACGAGATGATGGCGATCTGGCGGTCGAACATCTTGTCGTTGAGGCCTGCGGAAGCCATCTTGTCCTTCATGCCGGCCATGCCGGGCATCAGCCCCATGATGCCGCCCATGCCACCCATCTTCTTCATCTGGGCAAGCTGGTCGGAGAGATCGTTGAGGTCGAACTTGCCCTTGGCCATCTTCTCGGCCATGGCGCGGGCTTTTTCCGCATCAATATTTTCGGCAGCCTTCTCGACTAGCGAGACAATGTCGCCCATGCCGAGAATACGGTCGGCTATACGGCGCGGATGGAACTCGTCGAGTTCGTTCATGCGCTCGCCGATACCGATCAGCTTGATCGGCTTGCCGGTGACGGCGCGCATGGAGAGGGCCGCACCACCGCGCC
Source organism: Agrobacterium sp. 10MFCol1.1 (assembly GCF_000381165.1). NCBI lineage: Bacteria > Pseudomonadati > Pseudomonadota > Alphaproteobacteria > Hyphomicrobiales > Rhizobiaceae > Agrobacterium > Agrobacterium sp. 10MFCol1.1. The sequence continues at coordinate 216,235 of NZ_KB906077.1, forward strand.
CGTCGCCATCCATACGGGTGAGCACGAGACCGGTGATGCCGACGCGTTCATCGAAGTTGCGCGCCAGATTGACGGCGTCCTGACCGGTCAGCGAATCCGCGACCAGCAGGATTTCATGCGGGTTGGACTTCTTCTTGATGTCGGCCATTTCCAGCATCAAGGGTTCGTCGATATGGGTGCGGCCGGCGGTGTCGAGAATGACGACGTCATGGCCGCCGAGCTTGGCGGCCTGCACGGCGCGTGCGGCGATATCTGTCGGCGACTGGCCGGCGATGACCGGCAGCGTGTCGACACCGGTCTGCACGCCCAGTTGGCGAAGCTGTTCCTGTGCGGCCGGACGGCGCGTGTCGAGAGATGCCATCAGCACCTTCTTCTTGTCGCGGTCGGTCAGGCGCTTGGCGATCTTGCCTGTGGTCGTGGTCTTGCCCGAACCCTGCAGACCCACCATCATTATGACGACGGGGGCGGCCGCATGCAGATCGATCGAGACGCCTTCGGTGCCGAGCATCTCGACAAGTTCGTCATGCACGATCTTGACGACCATCTGGCCGGGCTTGATGGATTTCAGAACGGCTGCGCCGACAGCCTTTTCACGCACCTTGTCGGTGAAGGAACGCACGACTTCCAGCGCAACGTCCGCTTCAAGAAGCGCACGGCGAACCTCGCGCAGGGCGGCGGCAACATCGGCTTCCGTCAGCGCGCCACGGCCGGTCAGTCCATTCAGAATGGAACCAAGGCGGTCCTGGAGGTTTTCAAACATCGTTTCTTCCTTCTTCGTTCCGGGGTCTCCGAAACGTCGGTGCTTTCGCTGCCAAAAACAAGACGCAAAGCCAAAAAGCACCCGAGGGCGCATCGCGCTGTCGGGTGTTGACCTCCGGGATCTCTTTATACCTTTGCGGGTCCCGGTCGGCGGCTTGGAGTCATGAAACTGCCAGCTGATTGGCCGCGATAAACAGGAAAGTGCCGTGAAAGTCAAGACAGTGCCGATTTTCATGCGGCAAAGCATGCATTGTCATCTTTGCGTGATCAGACGAAAGCTGCGATGGCGGTGCTTGAACGGCGTCGCCTGGCTTCTTATACCTTTCCCATGAAACGTCGAAACTTCTTTCGTTTTTCCGCACTTGGTCTGCTTGCTCTTGCGGGCGGCGGCCTGTTTGCGCGCCGCTCTAACGCCAGCGCCTATTATAGTGGGCCGGTCTCCGATCATTTCGACGGGGTGCGTTTCTTCAATCCCGGCGGCTCGCCGCCCGGTAATTTCATGGGCCTCCTGAAATGGCGCTTCAACGGCGAGCGCGCCACGTGGCCGGAAAACTACCCCAGCCCGTTTCCGTTCGCAAAGCCGGAGCCCCGCATCGACGGCAAGGACATTCGCGTCACCTTCGTCGGTCACGCCTCCTTTCTCATCCAGACGGCAGGGCTGAATATTCTCATCGATCCGGTGTGGTCGCAGCGTACCAGCCCGTTCAGCTTCGCCGGTCCCAAACGCGTCAACCCGCCGGGCATCCGTTTTGAGGATTTGCCGCCGATCGATCTGGTGCTGGTGACGCATAATCACTACGACCATCTGGATATGGAAACGCTGAAGCGCCTGCATGTGGCGCACAAGCCGCTTTTCATCACGCCGCTTGGCAATGACGCCATCATCCGCACCGGCGTCGAGGCAGCGCGCATCAAGGTGGGGGACTGGGGCGATGTCCTTGAGATTGGTTCGGTCAAAATTCATTTCGAGCCGTGCCACCATTGGTCGGCGCGTGGGCTGAACGACCGGCGCATGGCGCTGTGGGCGGCCTTCGTCATCGAAACGCCTTATGGCAAGATTTATCATATCGGCGACACCGGCTTCCACGACGGCCTCAATTATCACGCCGCGCGCAAGAAACACGGTGAGTTCCGTCTCGCCAACCTGCCGTTTGGCGCCTATGAGCCGCGCTGGTTCATGAAGGGCCAGCACCAGAACCCTGCGGAAGCCGTGGAAGGCATGAAGATCTGCGGTGCGGCACATGTCTGCGGCCACCATTGGGGCACTGTGCAACTGACCGATGAAGCGGTCGAAGCTCCTCTTGTCGCGCTGAAGGCAGCGCTTGCTGAGCAGGGGATAGACGAGAGCCGCTTCCAGCCCATGCGGCCCGGCGAAGTCTTCGACGTACCTTCCGCCTGAGCGGCTCAGCGGTTTGCGCCGCAACAGTCTGGTAATTTGCCGTCCTTTCCGCCATATAGAGCGAAAGTGCGGGCAAAGCCCGTCTTTATTCCGGTTTCAGGTAGTTTTCAGGTTCAGTACGATGGCGGATACGGTCGAATTTGCGAAGATGAACGGGCTTGGCAACAAGATCCTCGTTGTCGACATGCGCGGCCGCAGGGATATGGTGACGCCTGCGGCGGCCATTGCGCTCAATGCCGATCCCGCCACGCAGTTCGATCAGATCATGGCAATCCACGATCCGCGTGTCGGCGGCACCGATGCATTCATCGATATCCTCAATTGCGACGGCACGAAGGCGCAGGCCTGCGGCAACGGCACGCGCTGCGTGGTGCAGGCGCTGTCCTCTGAAACCGGCAAGACCACCTTCACCTTCCAGACGGTGGCGGGCATCCTGAACGCCGTCGAGCATGAAGACGGCATGATTTCCGTTGATATGGGCCTGCCGCGTTTTCGCTGGAGCGACATTCCGCTTTCTGAAGAGTTCCACGATACGAGCCGCATCGAGTTGCAGATCGGGCCGATCGACGCGCCAATCCTGCATTCGCCCGCCGTCATGTCCATGGGAAACCCGCACGCCATTTTTTGGGTGGATCGCGATCCGATGGAGTTCGATCTGGAACGCTTTGGTCCGCTTCTGGAAAACCACCCGATGTTCCCTGAAAAGGCCAATATCACCCTGGCACAGGTTATTTCCGACAGTGCGCTTCGCACCCGCACCTGGGAGCGCGGCGCCGGGCTGACGCTCGCCTGCGGTTCTGCCGCATGTGCCGCTGCCGTTTCCGCTGCGCGCACCGGCCGCACGGGCAGGAAGGTCACCATCGATGTCGCCTCCAGCCCTGTGCGTGTGCCGCTGACAGTTGAGTGGCGCGAGGACAACCACGTCATCATGACGGGGCCGGCCGAATGGGAATGGTCCGGCATGGTCGATCCCATCAGCGGCGCCTTTTCGCGCGATGCCGTGGCTGAGCAGGGGGCCATATGAGCGGCGTCGAGGTCATAACCTTCGGCTGCCGTCTCAATACCTATGAATCGGAAGTGATGCGGGCGGAGGCCGAAAAGGCCGGGCTCAACAATGCCGTCTTGGTCAATACCTGCGCGGTGACGGGCGAGGCGGTGCGCCAGGCGCGCCAGGCCATCCGTCGGGCAAGGCGCGACAATCCGCATGCGCGCATCATCGTGACCGGCTGTGCTGCCCAGACTGAAAAACAGACCTTTGCCGAGATGCCCGAAGTGGATGCGGTGCTGGGCAATGAGGAAAAGCTGAAAAGCGCCTCCTATCGCGCACTGCCGGATTTCGGCGTTTCGGCGGAAGAAAAGCTGCGCGTCAACGACATCATGAGCATCAAGGCGACGGCGCCGCAGATGGTCAAGCACATTGACGGGCATGTCCGTGCCTTCATTCAGGTGCAGAACGGCTGCGATCATCGCTGTACCTTCTGCATCATTCCCTATGGGCGGGGCAATTCCCGCTCCGTGCCGATGGGCGCTGTGGTGGAGCAGGCGCGCAGGCTGGTGGAAAGCGGTTATTGCGAAATCGTGCTGACCGGAGTGGATGCTACCAGCTACGGTGCCGACCTGCCGGGCGAACCTTCGCTAGGGCTTCTCGCCAAAACATTGCTGAAGCAGGTGCCGGAAATCTTGAGACTTCGGCTATCCTCGATCGACAGCATCGAGGCTGACCACCATCTGATGGATCTGATTGCAGGTGAGGCGCGTTTCATGCCGCATCTTCACCTGTCCCTCCAGCATGGCGACGACATGATCCTGAAACGCATGAAACGCCGTCATTTGCGGGCCGATGCCATCCGTTTCTGTCACGAGGTGCGGTCGCTCCGGCCGGATATCGCATTCGGTGCTGATATGATCGCCGGTTTTCCGACCGAGAACGAAGAGATGTTCGAAAACGCCGCGACGCTTGCGGAAGAATGCGGCATTTCCAGCCTGCACGTATTTCCCTACAGCCCGCGTGCCGGCACGCCGGCGGCGCGTATGCCGCAGCTCGACCGTGCGCTGGTGAAGGAGCGGGCGGCGAGGCTTCGCGAACGTGGCGAGGCACTCAGGCTCGTGCATCTGCAAAATATGGTTGGTTCGACGCAAACGATCCTCGTTGAAAACACCGGTTTTGCGCATACCGACAATTTCACGCTGGTGGCGGCGCCCGATCTTCTCCCGCGCACTCTTGCGCAGGTTGAGATTACCGGCCACAACGGCAAACATCTGAACATGAAGCTTCTCGCAGCGGACGCGGCCTGAAGCGGCACAGGAAAAGACACGGGAACGACCATGGCCCTCGGCTTCATCAAAAAAGTCTTTTCTTTCGGCAAGGACAAGGCCGGGACTGACGGCAAGCCGCAAGAGGATTCCGCGCTTGAACGCGCCAGAGAAAATGTCTCTTTCGATGAGGCGCTGAGCGAAGCCGAAGCACATCCCATTGTCGAGAAAGACCCGGTTTCCGAACTGGAGATTGAGACGGCCGGTGGGCCTGCTCCGGATGCTGATGCGGCCCTTTCCGATGACCAGGAGGAAGAGGACGCGCCGCTTCTGCCCGGTGCCGAGCAGGCCGGAGACATCGGCGTTGTTCCGCTGTCGCTGTTGCAGGCCGAAGCCGCTGCCGAAGAACAGGCCGAGGTTTTGCCCGAAGCTGCCGATGCCGTGCTCGATGCAGATGCGATGGATGCGCTGCTCGATGAGGCGGAGGCTGCCGGTGCCGTCGAGCCCCCTGCCGTTTCGCCTATCTTGCCGAAAGGTTTTGCAGCGGCAAGCGAGCGCGAAGAGCCTGTCGCCGAAGCGCCGCAGCCGAAGCTCAGCTGGTTCCAGCGCCTGCGGGCCGGGCTTGCGCGCACCTCCTCGCAACTTACCACCCAGATTTCGGCGCTGTTCACCAAGCGCAAGCTGGATGAGGATACGCTCGACGAACTGGAAGACCTTCTCATCCAGTCGGATCTGGGTGTCGAGACCGCCATGCGCATCACCGGCGCCCTGTCTTCGGAACGTTACGGCAAGGATGTCAGCGGCGAGGACGTGGCGCGCATCATGGCAGGTGAGATCACCAAGGTCCTGAAACCAGTCGCCAAGCCGCTGGAACTCGATCTTTCACACAAGCCGCATGTCATTCTCGTCGTCGGCGTGAACGGCACCGGCAAAACCACGACCATCGGCAAGCTCGCCTCCAAGCTCTCGGGCTCTGGCCTCAAGGTCATGCTCGCGGCCGGCGATACGTTCCGTGCGGCGGCAATCGAGCAGCTCAAGATCTGGGCGGATCGCACCGGCTCGCAATTCATCGGCACCAAGCTCGGTGCGGATGCCTCGGGTCTCGCTTACGACGCCTATGAGCAGGCGCGTGCGCAAAAAAGCGATGTGCTCATCATTGATACTGCCGGCCGTTTGCAGAACAAGACGGAGCTGATGGCGGAGCTGGAAAAGATCGTGCGCGTGCTCGGCAAGCTCGATCCCGATGCGCCGCATACCGTGCTTCAGACACTGGACGCGACGACCGGGCAGAACGCCTTGAACCAGGTGGAGATATTCCGCAATGTTGCGGGTGTTTCGGGCCTGATTATGACAAAATTGGATGGCACGGCGCGGGGCGGTATCCTCGTGGCCATTGCCGCCAAACACAAGCTGCCGGTGTATTTCATTGGTGTGGGTGAAGGCGTGGACGATCTGGAGCCCTTCGAGGCGGAAGATTTCGCCAAGGCCATTGCGGGAGTTTGAGTATGGATATTGAAAGCAATTCCAAGGAAAGCGAAAAGATGGTGGCGGAAATCAGCCCGCTCCTGAAATTCGTGCTCGAGCTTGGCCCGCTTATGGTGTTCTTTTTCGCCAATTCCCGCGGCGAATGGCTGGCCTCCACTTTTCCGGTACTGACGGAGTTCGGCGGGCCGATCTTCATCGCCACCGGCCTGTTCATGATCGCAACCGCAATTGCGCTTTCCGTCTCATGGATGCTGACGCGCAAGCTGCCGATCATGCCGCTGATATCAGGCATCGTGGTTCTCGTGTTCGGTGCGCTGACGCTGTGGCTGCAGAACGATACCTTCATCAAGATGAAGCCAACCATCGTCAATGCGCTGTTCGGCGTCATTCTGCTGGGCGGCCTGTTTTTCGGCCAGTCGCTGCTTGGCTATGTCTTCAATTCGGCCTTCAGGCTGAACGATGAGGGCTGGCGCAAGCTGACGCTGCGCTGGGGCGTGTTCTTCCTCTTTCTCGCCGTGCTGAACGAGGTGGTCTGGCGCATGTTCTCAACCGACGCATGGGTTGCGTTCAAGGTTTGGGGCACGATGCCGATCACGATCATCTTCACCATGGCGCAAATGCCGCTCGTCATGCGTCATTCGCTCGAACCGCTGAACAAGGACGAAAAATGACAGTTGCAGAGATGCCGGCTTCCCGTCCGCGCTCGTTCAAATGGTTCGGTGTCGCCGCCGGACTTCTTTTCCTGCAGATCGTCATCCTCTATGCCATGGGCCGCATTCCCATTTGCGAATGCGGTTATGTGAAGCTGTTCGAACCCGGTGTGAACACGCCGGGCAATTCCCAGCATCTTGCCGACTGGTACACGCCCTCACACATTATCCACGGCTTCCTGTTTTACGGGCTCGCCTGGCTGCTGTTTCGCAAGAAACCCCTTTCCATGCGGCTTTCTTTTGCGGTTTTGATAGAGGCAGCGTGGGAAATTCTCGAAAACTCGCCGCTCATCATCGATCGTTACCGCACGGCGACCATGGCGCTGGGTTATACCGGCGACAGCATCCTGAACTCCGCGATGGACACCGTTTTCATGGCGCTGGGTTTCCTCTTCGCCGCCCGCGTGCCGGTGTGGCTGACGGTTGTGATCGCCATCTTCTTTGAAATCTTCACCGGCTGGCTGATCCGCGATAATCTGACGCTGAACGTAGTGATGCTTGTCTGGCCCGTCGAAGCGATCAAGCAATGGCAGAACGCGCTCCCGCCAATGTGAAGATATCTGCCCGTACGTGCGTCGGAAAGGCACGAAAACCCTGCGTTATATGCAAGTTTTCTTAAGGGCATTGCGGTAGTGTCCGGGCTCAAAGGCTCGTCTTTCCGTCCGGCAGAACACTGTGCAAGATAATTTCGCCTACCTTCTCCCCTTCATCATGCTGACATTCGGTGTGGTATTCCTGTTCCTGCAGAGGACAGGCCACGCTTCGGCGCGATATTGGGGTTTCGGATATCTTTCGGCGGCGTTTGGTTTTGCCGCACCTCTGGTGCTTCGCGGCTTGCCCTTCGAAGTGCAGGCGATCGTCTCGAACCTGTTGTTCTTTTCTGCGTTTTTTCTCTACGGCCATGCGCTGCTCATCCATTTCGGACGGCCGCTTTATACGACGGCGCGACTGTCGATCGTGGCTGCGGCGGTTTTGCTGGTCTCGTTCCATGTCTTCATCACACCGGATCTGAAACGTGAGCTGGTCATCGGTGATCTTGTCTGCGCCCTGCTGCTCGCTATCCCGGTCTGGATCGTGCGGAAGCGGCCCCTGGCGCTTGCAGACAGGCTGATGGTGGCGATTGCGTCACTCGTGGTGCTCGAAACGCTGGTGCGCATCGGCATGTTGCTGGTGATGACGCCGAACGGTTCGATGATCGAACTAAGCGAATTCTTCGAATCCGATTATGCTTTCTACATGCAGCTTGCCGCGAGCATATTCGGCTTTCTGCTTGCGCTATCCGTACTTGCGAGCCAGATTTCCGTGACTGTCGACCGGCACCTGCAAGCGGCTGAGCACGATCCGCTGACGGATGTGCTGAACCGCCGTGGGTTCGACCGGCGCGTTCCCGATTTTCGCAGTGGGACACCAATAGGCGCAGTAATTGCGTGCGACATAGACCATTTTAAGCGTATCAACGATGACTATGGCCACGCCGCCGGTGATATCGTTCTCATCGGCCTTTCGGACCTTCTCAGGAAAAGCGCGCGTAGCGACGCTCTGGTGGCGCGTTTCGGTGGCGAGGAATTCGTGGTTTTCCTGCCCGGCCACACCGCCGCCGCGGCCGGTCACCTTGCCAATGCCATGCGTTTGAACCTTCTGTCGCTGGATTGGCGTAGCCGTGGCGTGTCCACCAAGGTCACGGCAAGCTTCGGCGTTTCAGCTGTTGCGAGGGGAGATCATTCAATTCACGATGCGATCAAACGCGCTGACGACAGCCTGTATGCGGCAAAGCGTGGTGGCCGCAATCAGGTCGTGCTTGAAGGAATGGGTTTGCAGGCGACAGCCGAAGGGCCGTCGCTAAGGGTGATTTCCAAGGCATAGTATCGTTCGGCGCGCGGGCTATTTTCCGGCCGCAGCGGTGATCGCCGGCAATAAATCCCGCTCGACGCTGCGGGCATCGAAGGGGCCGACCTTTTTGTAGAGGATCGTGCCGTCGGCGCCGACCAGATAGCTTTCAGGGATACCATAGACACCCCAGTCGATCGCGGCCTTGCCGTTCGGGTCGACGCCTATCGCGGCAAAGGGATTGCCGAGTTCGCCGAGAAAACGAAGCGCGTTGTCCGGTTTGTCCTTATAGTTGATGCCGACGACGGTGATGCGTTTGTCTTTCGCCAATTCCTGAAGGATGGGATGCTCCTGACGGCACGGAATGCACCAGGAGGCGAAGACGTTGACCAGCGTCAGCTTACCCTTGACGGCGGCATCGTTGAGGGCCGGCAGGTTTGAGCCTTCCAGCGGCGGCAGCGACAGTGCGGGCGCCTTGGTTCCGATGAGCGCCGATGGAATGGCGCTGATATCCAGCCCGTTGACGTCCTGATCGTAGAGCATCTTGCCGGCGATAATGGCAAAACCGCCGAAAAGCAGAAGCGGCAGAAGCGCCAGGGCATATCGTGTGCGCCCCGTGCTTTTGGCTTTGGTGTTCTGGTCCTGGCTGGCCTGCGTCATCGGGTTTCACCCGCAGAAGCGGCTTTTGCCCTGCGGCGCACGCCGGATGCTTCCAGTTCTTTCAGTTCCCGTTTGCGCGCCTGACCATCCAGAATGACCCAGGCGATGAGACAGAGGACGACAAGGCCGGTCGCCGCATAGGACATGCCGATATAAAAGGCGTGTGTCATGTTGTCATGCCTCCCGGTTTGCCATGCGGGCGGCAAGCCGCCGTTGGGCTGCCACGCGCCGGCGCCAGATTTCGTTACGCATTGCGGCGATGTGCAACGTGAAGAACAGTAGCGTGAAGCCGATCGCCATGGTCAGAAGCGGCCAGAGAAACTCCGAATCGATTGCCGAGCCGCCCATGCGGATGACGCTTGCCGGCTGGTGAAGCGTGTTCCACCATTCAACTGAAAACTTGATGATGGGAATATTCACAAAACCAACGAGGATGAGCACGGCGCTGACACGGGCGGCTCTGGAAGGGTCGTCCATGGCGCGGTTGAGCGCTATCAGGCCAAGATACATCAGAAAAAGCACGAAGACGGACGTCAGCCGCGCGTCCCATACCCACCAGGTTCCCCACATGGGTTTACCCCAGAGCGAGCCGGTAACAAGCGCAATCAGCGTGAAGGCAGCGCCTATGGGTGCGGCCGCCTTGTGGCTGACATCCGCAACCGGATGACGCCAGACGAGCGTGCCGATCGCTGAGACCGCCATGACGGTATAACACATCATCGAAAGCCAGGCGGACGGGACATGCACATACATGATGCGCACGGTATAACCCTGCTGGTAGTCGCCCTCTGTCGTGAAAGACAGATAGAGACCGGCGGCCAGCACCAGTGCCGTCAGGACCGCAAGCCAGGGCAGAATGCGTGCCGAGAGCGCCAGAAACCGCGTGGGATTGGCGAGATCACTGAATTTGGTGATGGTGAAAGTCTGCTCGTTCATGCCGTTTGTGTAACCCGAGAATGGCTGCCCCGCAATTGATCGCCGTCAATCGTAGATCGGCAATTGCGGTTTCATCAATCCATAACATTGCGCAATGCCAAAGCGGCAAAGAAAGGACCGGTCACGGCTGAAAATAACGTGATCGCGCAGAGAATGAGGAAGGGCGGCAGAAAGGGTGCCGGATCCTGCACCGCCGCATAGGACGCGCTGACGCCGAAGATCAGAACCGGAATGGCCAATGGCAGCACCAGGATGGAGACCAGAAGGCCGCCGCGCGGCAAGGCAACGGCGACAGCGGCACCCACCGCGCCGATGAAGGTAATGGCGGGCGATCCGACAAGGAGTGTGAGCATCACCGCGCCGATCGCCACTTCGTCCATATTCATGAACAGGCCGATGAGCGGCGAGGCGATGACCAGTGGCAGACCCGTTCCCACCCAATGTGCCAGGCATTTGACGAGCACGGTCAGCACAAGCGGGTTTTCCTGCATGAGTATGAGGTCTAGCGAGCCGTCATCCCGCTCTGCCTGAAACAGCCTGTCGAGGCCGAGGAGGGTGGAGAGCAGCGCGCCGATCCAGACGATGGCCGGGCCGATGCGTGCAAGCAGATTGAGATCAGGCCCGACACCGAAGGGGATGACGGCGACAACGGTCATGAAGAACAAGACGCCGATCAGCGCGCCACCGCCGGCGCGGATGGAGAGTTTCAGGTCGCGGAGGAAGAGGGCGGTCATTGGGAGTGCTCCGTGCGTGGGTCTTCACCCCCCTCTGCCCTGCCGGGCATCTCCCCCACAGGGAGGGAGATCGATCTGCGGCAAGATTTCGCCCGTCGCGCAGTTTTCGGATGGAGCGGCGAAGGTGCCTCCTGCTGATCTTCCCCCTTGTGGGGGAGATGCCCGGCAGGGCAGAGGGGGGTATACCCCCCGCGCATAGCCCTCATGCCCAAGCCTCCACACCTGCAAAGCCCGTCATCTGCAATTTCCGCGCATTGTCGAGCCCAAGAGGCTGATGGGTCGCAGCCATGACGATGCCGCCTCTCCTCAGGTGGCTCTTGACCAGATCCGTAAACATGCCGTCCGCTGCTTTGTCGAGCGCCGCTGTCGGCTCGTCGAGAATCCACACCGGCCGCCACGCGACCAAAAGCTTTGCCATGGCAAAACGTCGCTGCTGACCCGCGGACAGGTAACCGAAGGGCAGGTGGGTGATGCCCGCAAGGCCGACGATGTCTGCCGCCTCATCGATATCGACACCGGCGCCGCCGGTGAAGTCACCGAGAAAGTCTTTCCAGAACCGCAGATTCTCCGAAACCGTCAGTTCCGTTTTCATTGCGTTGCGATGGCCGAGATAATGGCAGGCCTCCGATGGACGCATGTCCGCTTCTATTCCTTTGCCGGCTATCTTTACCCAGCCCTGCTCGGGGCGCAGCAGGCCGGCCACAGTGCGCAGAAGCGTGGATTTTCCCGAGCCGTTGCGGCCGGTCAGCACCAGCGCTTCGCCGTCACTTAACTTGAAGGAAATGTTCATGAATATGAAATCTTCGCCGCGTCGCACGCCAAGATTTTCCGCCGTCAAATCCATGCTGCGTTTCCGTATAAGATTTTCATCGTCTCGCATAAAAAAATCGATTTGATTTCCTGAATGGTCTGGCACGTTTCTGAGAAATTATCTATATGGGTGTCAACCACGCCAGCGGCCGGCGTGAACATCATCTTGCGCCGGACTTGACGATTGCGAGGAGCAATTTTCACGTGCGGACAGCGGAAATGGTCGTACCCGCATCCTGATGTGCATGAGTGCATAGGTGTCCGCACGCACGTGTTGGCTATCAGAGTAAGCGGGGTTTTTTATCCATGCCCAAATCACTCGACAGTTTTCATTGTCGTTCCGTCCTTACCGTTGATGGTAAGGACTACGTCTATTTCAGCCTTCCCAAGGCTGAGGCAAACGGCCTGAAGGGCGTTTCCAAGCTCCCCTATTCCATGAAAGTTCTTCTGGAAAACCTGCTTCGTTTCGAGGACGGCCAGTCCGTCACCAAGGAGCATATTCTGGCCGTTGCAGAGTGGCTGAACAATAAGGGCCTGACCGAAAACGAAATCGCTTATCGTCCCGCCCGCGTTCTCATGCAGGACTTCACCGGCGTTCCGGCTGTGGTCGATCTCGCCGCCATGCGCGATGCCATGGTGTCGCTCGGTGGCGACCCGGAAAAGATCAATCCGCTCGTTCCCGTCGACCTCGTGATCGACCACTCTGTTATCGTTGACGAATTCGGCACGCCGACTGCGTTTGCCCGAAACGTCGAGCTTGAATATGAGCGCAATGGCGAGCGTTACCGCTTCCTGAAGTGGGGCCAGCAGGCATTCAAGAACTTCCGCGTGGTTCCGCCCGGTACTGGCATCTGTCACCAGGTCAACCTCGAATATCTCGGCCAGACCGTCTGGACCAAGGAAGAGGACGGCGAAACGATCGCTTACCCGGATACCTGCGTCGGCACCGACAGCCACACCACCATGATCAATGGTCTTGGCGTTCTCGGCTGGGGCGTTGGCGGTATCGAGGCTGAAGCAGCGATGCTCGGCCAGCCTGTCTCCATGCTCCTGCCTGAGGTCATCGGCTTCAAGCTGACCGGCAAGGTGAAGGAAGGCGTGACTGCGACCGACCTCGTGCTGACCGTCGTGCAGATGCTGCGCAAGAAGGGCGTGGTTTCCAAATTCGTCGAATTCTTCGGCCCCGGCCTCGATTCGATGACGCTGGCCGACCGTGCCACCATCGGCAATATGGGTCCGGAATATGGCGCTACCTGCGGCTTCTTCCCGGTTGACGGCGAGACCATCAACTATCTGACCATGTCCGGTCGCACCAAGGACCGTATCGCGCTTGTCGAAGCCTATTCGAAGGCGCAGGACATGTGGCGGACCGGCGACGGTTCCGACCTCGTCTTCACCGACACCCTTGAACTCGACCTCGGCGACGTCGTGCCATCCATGGCCGGTCCGAAGCGTCCGGAAGGCCGCCTGCCGCTCGAAACCATTGCGCCGAATTTCGCGACGGCTCTCGAGAACGACTACAAGAAGCCCGGCCAACTCCACAGCCGCTATGCGGTTGAGGGTGAGGAGTTCGATCTCGGCCATGGCGATGTGGCGATTGCCGCCATAACCTCCTGCACCAACACGTCTAACCCTTCCGTTCTCATCGCTGCCGGCCTTCTCGCCCGCAATGCGGTTGCCAAGGGTCTGAAGTCCCAGCCGTGGGTGAAGACCTCGCTGGCGCCGGGGTCGCAGGTCGTTGCCGAATATCTCGACAAGTCAGGTCTGCAGAAGGATCTCGATGCGATTGGCTTCAACCTCGTCGGTTTCGGCTGCACCACCTGCATCGGCAACTCCGGCCCGCTGCCCGCACCGATCTCCAAGACGATCAATGACAAGGGCCTGATCACGGCCGGCGTCCTCTCCGGCAACCGCAACTTCGAAGGCCGTATCTCGCCCGATGTTCAGGCGAACTATCTCGCCTCGCCGCCGCTCGTCGTGGCCTACGCACTTGCCGGCACCGTCCAGAAAGACCTGACGAAGGAGCCGATCGGCGACGACCAGAACGGCAATCCGGTCTATCTCAAGGATATCTGGCCGACCTCGCAGGAAATCCAGGAATTCATTCTGAAATACGTCACCCGCGAACTTTACGAATCGAAGTACGCTGATGTCTTCAAGGGTGACGCGAACTGGCAGGCCGTTCAGGTTCCCCCGGGCCAGACCTATGCCTGGGACGACAAGTCGACCTATGTTCAGAACCCACCTTACTTCGTGGGCATGGGCAAGACCGGTACGGGCCTTACGAACATCAAGGGCGCCCGCGTTCTCGGTCTCTTCGGCGACAAGATCACAACCGACCACATTTCCCCGGCCGGTTCGATCAAGGCTGCTTCGCCCGCCGGCGCCTATCTGACGGAGCACGGCGTGGGCGTTGCCGACTTCAACCAGTACGGTACGCGTCGCGGCAACCATGAAGTCATGATGCGCGGCACCTTCGCCAATATCCGCATCCGCAACCACATGCTCGGCCCGAACGGCAAGGAAGGTGGCTACACCATCCACTATCCGTCGAAGGAAGAGATGTCGATCTACGACGCTGCCATGAAGTACAAGGCGGAGGGCGTTCCGCTCGTCATCTTCGCCGGTGTCGAATATGGCAACGGTTCTTCCCGCGACTGGGCGGCGAAAGGCACCAACCTGCTCGGCGTCAAGGCGGTCATCGCACAGTCCTTCGAGCGTATCCACCGCTCCAATCTCGTCGGCATGGGCGTCGTTCCCTTCGTCTTCGAGGAAGGCACGACCTGGGCGAGCCTTGATCTCAAGGGTGATGAAGTCGTCGAGATCGATGGTCTCGAAGGTGAAATCAAGCCGCGTGAAAAGAAGATCGCCAAGATCACCTACAGCGACGGTTCGGTGAAGGAAGTTCCGCTTCTTTGCCGCATCGATACGCTGGATGAAGTGATCTACATGAACAATGGCGGCATTCTGCAGACGGTTCTTCGCGATCTGGTTGCCTGACAAAGCTCAGACCAGCAAAGGACGCCGGGATTTTTCCCGGCGTCTTTGCGTTTCATCATCTCTTTTTTTGTGATTGCCACTCACCCCTTCGTGACTTTCTATTGAAGTGGAATAGACGTTATTTTCCGGTTTGAATCCGGTTGGGTTGATCGCATCAATTCGTCTGGATATCTGCTCCGGACAAAGGTTCTTGTAATGCCGCTGAAATTGCCCCTGTCGATATGTCTTCTCGGCACGTTCCTCGTCACATCCGCGCATGCGCAGGAAGCTGTGAAGGGCGTTGTCGAGTTGTTTACATCGCAGGGATGCGCGTCCTGCCCGCCGGCGGACGAAGCGTTGCGCAAGATGATCCAGAAGGGTGATGTGGTCGGCCTCTCCTACCATGTCGACTACTGGAATTATCTTGGCTGGACAGATTCCCTGGCATCGAAGGAAAATACAGAGCGGCAATATGGCTACATGCGCGCCCTCGGCCGCAACGGTGTCTATACGCCGCAGGCCATCCTGAACGGTCGCGACCACGTCAAGGGTGCGGATGTCCGCGGGATTTACGACAGGCTGGATGCTTTCAAGCGGGAGGGCCAGGGGCTGAACGTGCCGGTCGCGTCCAAATTTGCCGGTGACGAGGTGGAGATCGATATTGGCGCCGGTAGCGGCAAGGCCGATGTCGTGGTCGCCTATTTCACGCGCGAACAGACGGTGGATGTGCAGAAAGGCGAAAACCAGGGGAAGAAAATGTCCTACTGGCACAGCGTCTATGACGTGCAAACGGTTGGAATGTGGGATGGTTCACCGATGACGGTGAAGCTCCCGGCGAGCGTGGTGGCAAAGGTGAAAAAGGGCGGCTGCGCCGTGCTGTTGCAAACGGCAAATGCCAGCGGCGATCCGGCGGCAATCGTCGGCGCAAGTATTTTACTGGGGAATGAAACACCCTGATCGCCTGTCTGGCGATGGAAGATCCGATCCGGGCATTGGGGGCTGGGGGTAAAGGGTCAATGCACCGGATCGGGTCATCTTGGTGCCTAGGCATCAATTGACAATAGGACTATTCCATTCAATTCGGGCCATGGTTTGACCGAAATACGGCAGGCCGTGCTAAAATGGCTGCCTAAATGGTTACCTTTTTTACCCCTGCTTTTTTCTAAGGCAACGTCCTTATGGGCATCGGAGGGCGTCTTTCTGCGTCGCAGACGCCGGGTTTCGCTGCCGTCCTAAGACCGTAAAACCCGCCTCCAAAGTTGCGATCTCATGTTCAATGGCTGTTCGAGACTTGCAATTTTGTCTTCTCCGGCTCACATTAATCGGACGACTTGGGTGGAATCGGAGGTATTGGATGACCGATCAACCGGATGTGCAGCAGGTTCAGACCGCTTCACGCGACAGTTCCACCGTTGTCGATCTCCGCGAGTACAAAAAAGACAAAGACCCTCTGCCAATTACATTCCACCGGCGTGAGCTAGATGCGATCCTGCGCATCTATGGCCGCATGGTGGGAGAGGGCGAGTGGCGCGACTATGCCATCGACCACTTGAGGGAAAAGGCGGTATTTTCAGTCTTTAAACGCTCGGGTGAAATGCCGCTCTACAGGATCGAGAAGAACCCCAAGCTGGCGGCTAAACAGGGGGCCTATTGCGTTGTGAATACGGATGGCCGCATTCTCAAACGTGGCCACGAACTGCCGCAGGTTCTCAAGGTTTTCGACAAGGTCCTGAAGCTCATCGAGTGAGATGAGACGGGACGAGCTACCCTGCCGCAGCTTCATGCGGACACGCGGGTGGAGAGGCGATCAAGTCTCGAATTTCGGTAAATAAAAAGGCGGCCGAATGGCCGCCTTTTGCATGTTTGCCAGTTGGGTTCCTGCCCTTACTTGTCACGGTTGCCCATGAACTGCAGGAGGAACATGAACAGGTTGATGAAGTCGAGATAGAGCGTCAGCGCACCCATGATCGCCTTGCGGCCAGCCACGGCAACTTCGTCGCCATCGAAATACATTTCCTTGATCTTCTGCGTGTCATAGGCGGTGAGGCCAGCGAAGATCAGCACGCCAATCGCGGAGATCGCGAACTGCAGCGCGGAAGAGGCGAGGAAAATGTTGACGATGGACGCGATGATCAGGCCGAACAGACCCATGATCAGGAACGAACCCATGCCCGAAAGGTCTTTCTTCGTGGTGTAACCGTAAAGCGACAGCGCGCCAAACGAGGCAGCGGTCACGAAGAACGTCTGTACGACGCTCTGGCCGGTATAGACCAGGAAGATCGAAGACAAGGACACGCCCATCAGCGCCGCATAGACCCAGAAGGTCATCTGGGCGGCAGAAACGCTCATGTTCTGGATACGGAAGCTAAGAAAGAACACCAGTCCGAGCGGTGCGAGCATCACAACCCAGCGCAACGGCGATGCATAGAGCAACTGGGCGAAAGCCGGATTGGTGGTCGCGAGCGTGAAGGTAGCGAACGCAGCAACACCGGTGATGACCAGAGCCAGTGCCATAAGGTTGTAAACCTTAAGCATGTAGGCGCGAAGACCTTCGTCGATCATCGCACCAGTCTGTGCACGGGTCTGGGCCATGCGGTTCTGGTAGTTATTGAAGTCAGCCATTGTTTCCTCTTTTGAGCTCCGTAATTGCTACGGTGTCGGGATACCTCCCGGGCGCCGCTGCGGAGCTTCAGCAAGCCTGCCCAAGAATATGATGGCAGAACGTGTCCGATACAAGGCCTTTCACAGTCGAAAAGACACCATATGC
This sequence comes from Agrobacterium sp. 10MFCol1.1, assembly GCF_000381165.1. Classification (NCBI taxonomy): domain Bacteria; kingdom Pseudomonadati; phylum Pseudomonadota; class Alphaproteobacteria; order Hyphomicrobiales; family Rhizobiaceae; genus Agrobacterium; species Agrobacterium sp. 10MFCol1.1. The sequence goes on from NZ_KB906077.1 coordinate 233,554, forward strand.
GCGAAAAGCGCTCACGTTTCAGCGATCATTACAAAGAATTAATCGTTAAAGTTAAGCAGCGCACAACCGAAGATTATTCACCCGCCTGCCGCAAAACCGGAGCGGCCTTCTGCCCGAGAATTCGCCATGTGCCCATGAGGCCGATGCCTACCGTCATGACGAGGGCGACGACGACCGTGCCGATCGCCACATCCGGCAGGAAGCTGGAGGGCAGCTTCATGATGCGGGAAATGACGAACCAGGCGGAGACGCCGCCGGCGAAAAGCGCAAAAACGGCGGTGGCGAGACCGAGCATCATATATTCATAGGAGAAGGCGCGGATCAGCAGGCTGCGTGTACCGCCCAGTGTTTTCAGGATGACCGCATCATGGGTGCGGGCACGGTTTCCGGCGGCAAGAGCGCCGGCGAGGACGAGGACGGAGGCTATGAGCGCAACGGCCGCTGCGGCGCGAATTGCGGTGGCAAGCTGGCCGACCAGCCGGTTGACCACATCGAGCGCGTCCTTCACGCGTACGCTTGTTATCGTCGGGTAGGCGTTGGTGACGGCGCGCAATATCTGGCCCTCCTCGCTTGCGGATGCGGAGGGGTCAGCGAGTGTGGCAAGCCAGGTATGTGGTGCGCCACGGAAGGTATTGGGTGAAAACACCATGACGAAATTGATCGACAGCGATTCCCATTCGACATTGCGCAGATTGGCGATCTTTGCCGTGATGCTGCGGCCGAGCACGTTGACGGTAACGGTGTCGCCGATCTTGAGGCCCAGTTCCTGCGCCTCTTTCGCCGCAAAAGAGACCAGCGGCTCGCCGCTATAATCCGGTCCCCACCATGTTCCTTCGGTCAGCTTGGCGTTTTCGGGAGCATCCTGCGAATAGGTTATGCCCCGATCACCGCGCAGCAGCCAGCGACCGGATGGCGGCACGTCTATCTTCGTCACGTCCTCGCCATTGAGCGCCAGAATGCGGCCGCGCAGCATCGGCACCTCGGTCAGCGTGCCCTGAGGCGCTTCTTGCCTGAGAAGATCGCGGAAACCCTGCAACTCGGTGCCCTGAATATCCACGAAGAAGAAATTCGGCGCTCGTTCCGGCAGGCTGTCGGTCAGTTCGCGGCGCAGATTGCCGTCGATAAGCGTCAGGGTCACCAGCAACGTCAGCCCGAGGCCGAGGGAGAGAACGACGGAGGGGGTGAGCGCACCCGGCCGGTGAATATTGCCGATCGCCAGGCGAAGGGCGGCGGAATGAACGCGCGGGCTGCGTTTGGCGATGGCCTTGACGCCCGACGCCACCAGTCGCAGCACCACAAACGCGAAGGCGATGGCGGCAAGGAAAACCGAGGCGATGAAACGTTCTTCTGCCGAAAAGATGGCAAGTATGGCCAGCGCAGCCAACAACAAGCCCGTCACTGCGAGATAAGGCCAGGACGGCCAGCTGCCCTCCTCGAACCCCTGCTCTCGAAAAAGGGCGGTCGCGGGAACTTCGCGCGCCTGGCCGAGTGGCACGATGGCGAAGGCAAGTGTCGTCAAGATGCCGAACAGGGCGGCAAGACCAAGTGCTGCCGGATAAAAGGCAAGCTCTTTCGGCACCGGAAGCACACCCTCCAGAAACCGCATGGCAATCAGCGGGGCGATGGCGCCCACAGCGAGGCCGATGATGATGCCAACGGCGGCAATGAACACGATCTGGAAGAGATAGGTCATGGTGACCACGGAAGCCGGCGCGCCGAGGCATTTCAGCGAGGCGATCGTGGTGCGCTTGGAATCGAGGAACGCGCGAACGGCGTTCGCAACGCCGACGCCGCCAACGATGAGGGCGGTCAGGCCCACCAGCGTCAGGAATTGCGAGAAGCGGTTGACGTTTTCGGTAAGCGATGGCGCTGCCCGGTCACTCGTGCGGATGGACCAGCCGGCATCGGGAAACGTCTTGTTGGCCGCATCGGTCATCGTGGCCCGCGCTGCAGGATCGTTCAGCATGATCTTGTAGGCGTGTTCGACCAGACTTCCGTTCTGAACGAGGCCTGAGGCGAAAAGCGCATCGCGGCTGACCATCAGCCTTGGGGCAAAACCGAAGCCGTCGGACAGGGCATCCGGCTCGTCGACAACCGTGCCGGTCAGTTTCAGCTTCACATTACCGAGAAGGATGTCGTCGCCGACCTTAATGCCCAGCCGCTCCAGGAGAAGCGGCGCGGCCACGGCGCCATAGGTATCGCCGTTCGCAGCCAGAAGCTCGCTCAGAGGCCGGTTTGGATCTGCCACGAACGCGCCGTAGAGCGGATAGGCGCCGTCTACGGCCTTGACTTCCGTCAGCGTCTGTTCGGAACCATCGGCAAGGCGCGCCATGGAGCGCAGCCCGGTGGAAACGGCGATTTTGCCGAGGCCATCGAGGTAGGCCCGTTCCTCTGCGGTTGCCTCCCTGTTGCGCAGCTCGAAGCGCACATCGCCAGCCAGTATCGATTGGCCTTCCGTCGCAATCGCGCTGGTGACGGCGCGTGACACGGAGTTAACGGCGGCAATGGCGCCGGTTCCGAGCGCGATGCAGGCGAGGAAAATATAGAAGCCACGAAGGCCGCCGCGAATTTCGCGCCGCGCGAGCCTGAATGCGTTTTTGATGTTGGCAACAGACGGGAGAATGGAGCCGATCATGCCGATACCGCCCGGGCCATATGTGCAGTGGCGCTGTCACCCTCTATCTCGCCGGAGCGCACCTTGATCTGCCTTGAGCAACGGGCGGCCAGTGACGGATCATGGGTGACAAGGATCATCGTCATGCCGCGTTCGGCCTGTTTTGAGAAAAGAAGATCGGCGATCTGCTGGCCCGTATCCGCATCCAGATTGCCGGTCGGTTCGTCTGCGATCAACACGGCGGGGGAGGGTGCAAGCGCGCGGGCGATCGCAACACGCTGCTGTTCGCCACCCGAGAGCTGGCCGGGATAATGGTTGAGGCGTTCGCCGAGACCGACAGCAACGAGTTCCCGTTTGGCGATCTCGAAGGGGTTCGGCACGTTGGCCAGTTCCAGCGGAACGGCTACGTTTTCCAGCGCCGTCATATTGGCGATGAGGTGGAAAGACTGGAAAACGATGCCGATATTCTTGCCGCGGAAATCCGCGAGAGCATCCTCGCCGAGCTTATGCAATTCCGTGCCCGCTATGACGATCTCGCCGCTATCCAGCCTTTCGAGACCGGCAAGCACCATGAGAAGGGTCGATTTTCCCGAACCGGAAGGGCCGACGATCCCCACCGCCTCGCTTTCGCCAATGGCAAGATCGATGCTCTTGAGAACGTGAACGGAGGCGGCGGCGTTGCCGAGCGTGAGGTCGGCCTTCTTAAGCTCTATGATGCTTTTCGTCACAATTCTCGTTCCTATATATGATGAAAACAGTCTGGCGGTGTCGATGCGGACGGTATTTCAGACAATGCAAACCAAGTTAGGAAAGCCGTGATGAGATTTAAAGCTGCCCTGTTTCACTTCATCGTCATTTTCGCCGCCGCCTTTTCCGCCTCGGCGGCCATGGCGCAGGAGCGGACATTGCAATTGGTTGGCCTGGGCGACAGTCTCATGGCGGGTTACCAGTTACCCCCCACCGATGGCTATACGGCACAGCTTGAAGCTGCATTAAAGGCCAAGGGCATCAATGTTACCGTCACCAATGCCGGTGTGTCCGGCGATACGTCCTCAGGCGGTCTGGCTCGGGCGGAGTGGTCGGTTCCCGATGGCACGGACGGGGTCATTCTGGAACTCGGCGCCAATGATGCGTTGCGCGGTATTGCGCCGGAACAGACGGAAAAGAACCTCGACGCCATCATTTCCAGCTTTCAGAAACGCAACATAGCGGTGCTGCTAGTCGGCATTATGGCACCGCCGAACATGGGTGACGATTACGCCAAGCGCTTCAACCCGATCTATCCGAAGCTAGCAGAAAAATACAACCTGCCGCTTTATCCGTTTTTTCTGGATGGCGTGGTGACGGATGATAAGTTGAAGCTGGAGGACAAGATGCATCCCAATGCGCAGGGTGTGGCGATGATGGTGGAGAAATCTTTGCCGGCTGTTGAAAGCTTCATCAAGACAATCGGTGCGCAAAAAAAATAAGCACTTGCGCCCGCCTGCATTGCATGATTCGCTATGCTTGTTCTGCCAAGAGATTCGGGGAGCTCGCCATGCCGAGACTGTTTATCGCCCTCGAAATTCCGCGCAATGCGGCTATGAGCCTGTCATTGTTGCGCGGTGGTCTGCCGGGAGCCCGGTGGATCGATGTGGAGAATTATCACATAACCCTGCGTTTTATCGGCGATATCGACGGGAGAACCGCCGATGAGGTCGTTGACAGGCTGGACCGGATCGACAGGCCGGAATTCCAGCTCAGTCTCAACGGGATGGGTTCCTTCGGCTCCAAGAAACCGCATTCGATCTGGGCGGGGGTTTCCCCCTCGCCGGAAATGAATGCGCTTCAGTCGGAGGTCGAAAGAATCTGTCAGAGGATCGGCCTGCCGCCGGATCCGCGCAAGTTCATGCCGCATGTGACGCTGGCGCGGTTGCGCTCTTCACGGCTGGACGATGTGGTGCAGTATCTTTCCGGGCGCGGCAATTTCCGCACATCCGCCTTCACGGTCGGTCGTTTCGTGCTGATGTCGTCCAAGGAATCGGTGGGTGGCGGACCCTACATCGTGGAAGAGGTTTTCCCGCTTCACGAAGCGCGGTCCAGCGCCATCTTCTCGAGCAACGAGCTGCATCCTGCAAAAAGCATGTTGTAGACGGCCAGAAATCCGTCGTCGCCACCGAAGTAGGGATCGGGCACGTTTTCGTGGCGTCCCGAAGCGTAGTCCAGGAACAGGTGGATTTTGTGCTTCCGGTTTTCGGGCGCCTTTCGGAGCAGTTTCGCGAGATTTCCTCCGTCCATGGCAAGGATGAGATCGAAGGTTTCGAAATCGGCCTGGCTGACCTGCCGTGCACGCTGCAGGGAAATATCGATGCCATGCTTGCGGGCGATTGCGATGGATCTGCGATCCGGGGCGGTACCGGTGTGCCAACCGCCGGTGCCGGCGGAATCGACAGTGAGTTGGCGAGATACGCCTTCGGTTTCGGCAAGGTTTGTCAAAATGCCTTCGGCAAGCGGTGAGCGGCAGATATTGCCCATGCAGACAAAAAGAACGGCTGTATGTTTCATTGAATATGCGTCGATCCGGTCGTTGAGGCGTTAATGTTTGTCCGAAACAGCGGATCGCATGTCAAGCGGAGGCAAGATGCATGAAATATCCCAGACTTGAACCGGAAGCCGTCCGGCAGGCGCTTTTAAAACTCGAAGGCTGGTCCTTGCGCGAGGACGGGGCGGCAATCGTCCGGTCGTTCAAATTTGCGAGTTTTGCGGAGGCTTTTGGTTTCATGGCCGAGTCCGCACTCGTGGCAGAAAAGCTCAATCATCATCCAGAATGGTCCAACGTCTATTCGCGCGTCAGGGTCTGCCTCACCACCCACGATTCGCAGGGCGTTACCGAGCGGGATTTTCTGCTCGCGGAGGCCATGCAGAAGGCGGCAATGGGCCGTGGGAATTGAACGGCGGGCTTTAACTCCCATATAATAACCGTGACCGGAGGACCGTCGATCATGGATGATGTGAAAATCGGTGAAATTCTTTTGCCCGGGGAAACGGGCAGCCAGGGCGAACGCGAACGCGTCGTGCGCGCCAAATTCTGGCCGAAGCTGAAGCGTGTGATGACCAAGGTGCCCTTCGCGCGCGATGCGGCAGCAGCCTATTATTGCGCGATCGACCGGGATACTCCGCTGCGTGCCAAGGGCATTATTCTGGCCGCGCTTGCCTATTTCATCATGCCGTTTGATGCCATACCGGACATGCTGGCGGTCGTTGGTTTTACCGACGACATCGCGGTCATTACGGCCGCGCTTGCGATGATCCGCGCCCACATCAAGATGGAGCACTACGATGCAGCGGATGCCATGCTGAAACGGCAGCAGGAGGCCGAATAACACGTCTGTGATGACGAGGCTCCTCGGAGCCGGGCAGGTGACAAATTGTTGCCTGAATTTGTGTGTCATAGACATGACGGGGAGGGCGTGCCACGCCTTTCTTCTCAGGGTGCGGGCGTAGCCGATCTGTAACACTTCAAGACGTTTTCGGCATTTTATACGTGTTGTTGACGGTTTGGTAACCGCTTCCTGACCACAATGAGAAAAGACGATCCGCACCTGAACGTGGCCGATCCATAAACATGGAGCCCGCCGCTGCTTCGGGCCAATGGAAGACAATAACCCGGCAGGAAATTCTATGTTTGTAAGAAGTGTAGCAACCGCAGTGGCCATTTTGCTGACCAGCGTCGGCGTAGCATCTGCACAGTCGCCCACGCGCATCCAGCAGTTCAATGCATGGGGCGCCTATTCGTACAAATCGGGCAACAGCACCGTCTGCTACGTTCTTTCCATCCCCACTTCCAAGGAACCGGCGAGCGTCGATCACGGCGATATCTTCTTCATCGTGTCGCAGCGTCCGGGCCAGAATATTTCCTACGAGCCGCAGGCCATGGTGGGTTACCCGCTGAAGCAGGGCTCCAAGGTCAATGTCACGATCGACAACAAGAACTTCGTGATGTTTACCAAGGACAAGGCTGCCTGGGTTGAAAATGCTGCCGAAGAACCCGCTCTCGTGGCCGCGATGAAGGGCGGCAAGTCGATGACGGTGAAGGCGGTCTCCGGCCGCGGCACCGCGACTTCCTATTCCTATTCGCTTTCGGGCATTTCGGCTGCTTTCAAGCAGATCGAAAGCTGCAAGTAATCCTGACGCTTCGTCAGCTTTGTGATTGGCCGGTCATCGACCGGCCATTTGCGTTTTTGCTTGTTTGATGCTAAAGGCGCGGCAACATTGACAGGCGGATGCGCGAAAAGTGCTCCGCCTTTGATTTTCTCGACATGCAGACGATTTTCCGCCTTTCCTAAAGGCCGGTCGTGCGATGCATTGGATGATGGGATAGCGTGATGTCCGTATTGCATGCCCCTGCCGGTCTGGCAGTCAAAACTCCCCTGATCGCCAATAGCGATCTCATGTCCGGCAAGCCGTCGCTGATCGGCATGACGCGGGAGGAAATGGGCGAGGCGCTGGCCGAGATCGGCGTGCCGCAGAAGCAGGTGAAGATGCGTGTCAGCCAGTTGTGGAACTGGCTGTATGTGCGCGGCGTCTCGGATTTCGACAACATGACCAATGTTGCCAAGGAACTCAGGGAAAAGCTGAAAGCAGCCTTCACCATTGCCCGCCCGGAAATCGTCGAGGAGCAGATTTCCAACGACGGCACCCGCAAATGGCTGATGCGTTTTCCGCCGCGCGGTGCGGGACGTCCTGTCGAGATCGAGACGGTCTATATTCCCGAAGAAGGACGCGGCACGCTTTGCATTTCGAGCCAGGTGGGCTGTTCGCTGACGTGTTCCTTCTGTCACACCGGCACGCAGCGTCTGGTGCGGAACCTGACGGCCGAAGAAATTCTCTCCCAGCTTCTGCTCGCCCGCGACCGGCTCGGCGATTTTCCTGACGGTTCGACGCCGGTCGGCGCCTACGTGCCGAGTGAAGGCCGCAAGGTCTCCAACATCGTGATGATGGGCATGGGCGAACCGCTCTACAATTTCGAACATGTGAAGACCGCACTTCTGATCGCCACCGATGGTGACGGCCTGTCGCTCTCCAAGCGTCGCGTGACCCTGTCCACCTCGGGCGTCGTGCCGGAAATCTTCCGCACGGGCGATGAGATCGGCGTCATGCTGGCGATTTCACTGCATGCGGTGCGCGACGATCTGCGCGACATGCTGGTGCCGATCAACAAGAAATACCCGCTGAAGGAGCTGATCGAGGCTTGCCGCAATTATCCGGGTGTCTCCAACGCCCGCCGCATCACCTTCGAATATGTGATGCTGAAGGATGTGAACGACAGTCTGGAAGACGCCAAGATGCTGGTGCAGCTTCTGAGGGGCGTTCCAGCCAAGATCAATCTCATTCCGTTCAATCCGTGGCCAGGCACGAATTACCAGTGCTCCGAATGGGCGCAGATCGAGAAGTTCGCGGATTTCATCAATCAGGCGGGTTACGCTTCGCCGATCCGTACGCCGCGCGGCCGCGATATTCTCGCTGCCTGCGGCCAGCTGAAATCGGAATCCGAGCGCATGCGCAAAACCGAAAGGCTGGCTTTCGAGGCGATGATGATTGCCAACCACGGTGCAGACGACTGAATCGACGCCAATCGCGGCAGAAAGCTTGGTTCGTTACGGTTCTTTGATTGATTTCGGGCGGTCTTGTTTCTAATAAGACGGCAATAAGAAACCAACTGGAGGATACCTATGCGTGCATTCATTCTGGCGCTCGCGGCCGCGAGCGCCCTCGTTCTGCCAGCCAAGGCTGAAAACGTCACCGTTGCCGTCACCGCCATTGTCGAACATCCGGCGCTTGACGCCGCACGTGACGGCGTCAAGGCAGCGCTTGCCGAAGCCGGTTACAAGGAAGGCGAGAACCTCAAGTTCCTCTACGAGTCCGCGCAGGGTAATCCAGGCACCGCAGCGCAGATTGCGCGTCAGTTCGTGGGCGAAGCCCCCAATGTCATCGTGCCGATCTCCACACCGTCCGCCCAGGCTGTCGTTGCAGCGACGCGCGACATTCCGGTTGTCTTCACGGCTGTTTCCGATCCGGTTGGCGCACAGCTCGTTAAGGACATGCAAAAGCCCGGCCGCAACGTGACCGGACTTTCCGACATGCTGCCGGTTGCTGAGCATCTGGCGCTGATCAAGGAAATTTCGCCCAACGCCAAGTCCATCGGCTTTATCTACAACTCCGCCGAGGCCAACTCCGTCTCGACGCTTGCAGCGCTGAAGGCTGAGGCCGAAAAGGCCGGCCTGAAGGTCGTTGAATCTGTCGCCACAAAATCCGCCGAAGTGCAGGGCGCGACGCGCGCACTGGTCGGCAAGGCCGACGTGATCTACGTGCCGACCGACAATACCATCGTTTCCGCTTTCGAGGCGGCAGCTGGCGTTGCGAGTGAGGCGAAAATTCCGCTTTATGCCGCCGATACGGATTCCGTTGCGCGCGGTGCGGTTGCGGCTCTCGGCTTCAATTATTTCGACGTTGGCAAGCAGACCGGCGCTGTCGTTGTTCGCATTCTTAAGGGTGAGAAGCCCGGCGACATTCCGGCAACCGTTGCCGTCGGCACCGATCTGGTGATCAACAAGAAGGCTGCTGAAAAAGCTGGCGTCACCTTCCCCGAAAGCGTGACGAAGCGCGCCACCAAGGTCATCGACTAAACCGGACTTCGGGCGGCGGTCACTCGCCGCCCGCTTTGCGCGGCACGCAACGGTGCCCGTATCCGCCGACGCGGCGGCAATAACAAGGACATTACCGTGAGCCAAATCGCTTTCTGGGGTGCCGTGGAACTGGGACTGGTCTTCGCCTTCGTGGCGATCGGCGTCTATCTCGCTTTCCGGGTACTTGATTTTCCTGATCTGACCGTTGACGGTTCCTTTCCGCTCGGCGCAGCCGTTGCGGCCGTGATGATCATCGCCGGCCTCAATGCGTGGGTCGCGACGGCGATTGCGATGGTTGCCGGCGCCGGTGCTGGCATCGTTACGGCCACGCTCAACGTTCGGTTCAAGATACTCAACCTGCTTGCGTCAATCCTGACGATGATCGCGCTATTTTCGGTGAACCTTCGGGTGATGGGAAAACCGAATGTGGCGCTGCTCAATCAGGATACGATGATCTCGCCGTTCTACGGTCTCGGTCTTTCCGAATATCTCGTGCGGCCACTCTTTATCGGCGTTCTGGTGTTGCTCGCTGTCATTCTCGTCTGGCGTTTCCTTGAGAGCGACGCGGGCCTTGCCATGCGGGCGACGGGCGCGAATGCGCGGATGGCGCGCGCCCAAGGGGTGAAGACAGGCAACCAGATCTATCTTGGCATGGCGCTTTCGAATGCACTGGTCGCGCTCGGCGGCGCGCTTTTTGCGCAGACCAATGGCTTTGCCGATGTGACTGCCGGTGTCGGCACCATCGTCGTCGGGCTTGCGGCCGTCATCATCGGCGAAACGCTGTTCGGCTCGCGGGGCATTCTGATTGCGCTCATCGGCTGTGTTTTCGGCTCCATCGCCTACCGCCTTGCCATCCAGCTCGCTTTGTCGAGCGATGTGCTGGGTCTCAAGGCCTCCGATCTCAATTTCGTTACGGCGGTATTGGTAGCCATTGCATTGATCCTGCCTCGACTGCGCCGCGGGGGAGCAACATCGTGATTTCCCTTTCCGACATTCAGGTCATCTTCGGGCGTGGCACACCGCTGCAAAAGCAGGCGCTGGCCAAGATCGATCTTACCATCGAGGATGGTTCCTTCGTTACCGTGATCGGCTCCAACGGTGCCGGCAAATCCACGCTTCTCGGCGTTCTCGCGGGCGATGTCCTGCCTACGGCCGGAAAGGTGATGGTTGGTGGCGCCGATGTCACACGCAAAACGACCGCCAGCCGGGCTGGGCGGGTGGCGCGCGTGTTTCAGGACCCATTGGCTGGCAGCTGTGGCGCGCTCACAATTGAGGAGAACCTTGCGCTTGCGGCGTCTCGCGGAGAGCGTCGCGGCTTGTTGCCGGCGCTTGGGCGCGGCAGGCGGGATTTCTTCCGGGAGCGTATCGCTTCGCTCAATCTCGGTTTGGAAAATCGTTTGAAGGACCGCATGGACCTGTTGTCCGGCGGGCAAAGGCAGGCGGTCTCGCTTGTCATGGCAACGCTTTCCGGTTCGGACGTGTTGCTGCTTGACGAACATACGGCAGCACTCGATCCCGGCATGGCGGAGTTCGTGATGGAGCTGACCCGCAAGGTGGTTTCCGAGCGCAAGCTGACGACACTGATGGTTACCCATTCCATGCGTCAGGCGCTGGACTATGGCGACCGCACGATCATGCTGCACGCCGGTGAAATCGTGCTCGATGTGTCCGGCGAAAGCCGCAAGGGTCTTCAGGTCGAAGATCTTATCGACATGTTCCGCAAGATACGCGGCCAGACGCTTGATGACGATGAGCTATTGATCGGCTGATGAGTTATCCGAAAGGCGCCTGCGGGCGCCTTTTTTATTTGTGCGTCATCGCGTCTGGGTGAGGAAAATCTTGACGGCGAAAAGCGAAAATACACCGGCGATCGTATAATCCAGCCCGCGCAGAACCTTCTTGTTGCGCTGGAGCCAGGCCGACAGCACATCGGCGGCAACGACGATGCCGATGCCGATCGGCAGCGCCACGATGATTGACCAGAGCCCAAGGAAAATAAGCTTGCCGGTGACATGCGGATCGGATGCGCTGACGAATTGCGGCAGGAAGGTCATGAAAAAGATGATGACCTTTGGATTGAGCAGATTGACCCAAATACCGTTCAGCAAGGCGGATTTCAGTGAGGATTGCTGTTTTTCGCCCGTGGTCTTGACCATCACGAAATCCGAGCCCTTGCGGATCGCCTGAATGGCGAGCCAGACAAGATAGGCGGCCCCGCCGGTCTTCAGGATGAGGAAGGCTGTCGGCGATGCGACGATGAGGGCCGCGACGCCGAAGGCAACCAGCATTGTATGCACGGTAATACCGAGATTGGTGCCCACAAGGGTCATGAAACCCGCTGCCCGGCCCTCGCGTATTGACCGGCTGATCCATAGCGTCATGTCAGGCCCGGGCGTTACCGCCAGAAGCAGGATGGCGACGGTGAAGGCGGCAAGTGTTGGCAGGCTCGGAACGAAATCCATCGCGGCACCCGTAAAGCTGGAGACTGCCGTTGCTTAACGCGAATTCGCGTTTCTGCCAATGTTTTTGCGCGCCGGGACATTGGTACGAAAACCGGGGATGATCAAAAGTGGATAGCCGCCGCAACTTTCAAAGTGCGGCGGCGTCGGGCGATCAGTTTTTGAGGAAGCTGGTGAAGGCGGCGGAATATTCGGTGTGCCAGCGCGACAGTGGCGGACGATTTTGGACGATGTCTTGAGCGGCCCACAGAATGCGTTTCTCGTCCGTCGGGCGATCCACTTCGCCATCCGGGCAGAGAATGTAGAAATCGCCCCTGGCGATGCTCTCGATCATGAAATCAACGGTCTGCTCGCCGGTCCAGGCTCCTGCTGGTTTTTCCGTCCTGCCATTTGCCGTGAGGCCGGTGAAGACGAAACCGGGGATCAGGAGATGGGCGGAAACCGCGCTGTTCGGAATATTGCGCAGCTCGTGCTGTAGCGCTTCCGTGAAGGCTTTGACGCCGGCCTTCGAGACATTATAGGCCGGATCGCCCGGCGGGGTGGTGATGCCCTGTTTCGAACCGGTATTGATGATGAGCGCGGCCTCGCCATGGGCGACCATGCCCTGCCCAAACACCCGGCTGCCGTTCACGACACCCATCAGGTTGACGTTGATGACTTTTTCCCAGTTGGCCTGAGCGCCGAAGATGGCGCTGCCCGGCTGGATGCCGGCATTGTTCATCAACACATGAACCCGCCCGAAACGCTGGATGACAGCGCGTTCCAGCGCCTCAAGCTCATCGAGTTTCGACACGTCGGTCGGTATTGCGACGATCTGTGCTTCGCCGTCCTTTGCGATGGTCAGAATATCAGCATGCGCTGCGGCAAGCCTGTCACCGTCGAGATCGACGAGGACGACGCTCATGCCGAAACCGGCAAATTTCCGGGCCGCGGCAAGTCCGATACCGGAGGCCGCGCCGGTGATGACGGCGACATTATCTTCCTTGAATGCGGGGTGGATGGTCGTCATAGGTTTTCCTTTCGCGTCGTTTTGTGCTGTTTCCAGCCGTTTGCAACGTTGCCTGAACCCTGAGTGGCTTCATTCACGGTCTTCAAGTTGATCGCGCCGCTTCATGTTAAAGCGCGAAATCGCATAATGCATGTGACAATTCGTTCGTTCCAGTCATGACGCGCTGTTGCGGGGATCTGACCTTTCGCAAATGCCTATTGCCCTTTCGTCCTATTCGTTGTTTTGTCGGGCATCTTTTCCGAAAATCGCTTCACAGTTTTCGGGTTGCACTGTAAAAGTGCCGAAATCCCAAGGAAATGGCGGTACCCCGATGCCGTCATCATGCAGATGGACATCATAATGGCACTCCCGAAAGACGTTAAGAAAGTCGTTCTCGCCTATTCCGGCGGCCTCGACACCTCGATCATCCTGAAGTGGCTTCAGACGGAACTCGGCGCTGAGGTCGTGACCTTTACCGCCGATCTCGGCCAGGGCGAAGAGCTTGAGCCGGCGCGCAAGAAGGCCGAGTTGCTGGGCATCAAGGAAATCTTCGTCGAGGACGTCCGCGAAGAGTTCGTGCGTGATTTCGTTTTTCCGATGTTCCGTGCCAACGCCGTTTATGAAGGTGTCTATCTGCTCGGTACCTCCATCGCCCGCCCGCTGATTTCCAAGCACCTGATCGAGATCGCCAAGAAGACCGGTGCCGATGCCATTGCGCATGGCGCCACCGGCAAGGGCAACGACCAGGTCCGTTTCGAGCTTTCGGCCTATGCGCTGAACCCGGATATCAAGATCATCGCCCCTTGGCGCGACTGGACTTTCAAGAGCCGGACCGACCTTCTGGAATTTGCCGAAAAGAACCAGATTCCCGTGGCCAAGGACAAGAAGGGCGAAGCGCCTTTCTCCGTCGACGCCAACCTGCTGCACTCCTCGTCCGAGGGCAAGGTTCTGGAAGACCCGGCTAAGGAAGCTCCGGAATATGTGCACATGCGCACCATTTCCCCGGAAGCGGCGCCTGACAAGGCAACCGTTATCAAGGTCGGTTTCCGCAAGGGTGATGCCTGCTCCATCAACGGTGTGGAAATGTCGCCTGCCACGCTTCTGGCGACGCTCAACAATTATGGTCGCGAAAACGGCATCGGCCGTCTCGATCTGGTCGAGAACCGCTTCGTCGGCATGAAGTCGCGTGGCGTCTACGAAACGCCCGGCGGCACCATCCTGCTGGCTGCGCATCGCGCGATCGAATCCATCACGCTCGACCGGGGTGCCGCGCATCTGAAGGACGATCTGATGCCGCGTTACGCCGAACTCATCTATTACGGCTTCTGGTTCTCGCCCGAGCGCGAGATGCTGCAGGCCCTGATCGACAAGAGCCAGGAGCATGTGGAAGGTGAAGTGACGCTGAAGCTCTACAAGGGCAATGTCATGGTGACCGGCCGCGAGAGCGCGAAGTCGCTCTATTCCGACGCGCTGGTGACGTTCGAGGACGACCACGGTGCTTATGACCAGAAGGACGCAGCTGGCTTCATCAAGCTTAATGCCCTGCGCCTTCGCACCCTTGCGAAGCGTAATCTCGGCAAGTAATTCTGCTGAAGCATGAATTGGAAAAACCCGCAGGTGGCAACGCCTGCGGGTTTTTTCATGTCTCTCTTCTGGAAACGGCGCGAAAGCCGATGTAGCTGGCAACGGCCACGAATTCCATAACCGGAATGATGATGCCGAAGCTGGTCAGCGGGGAACCAATGAGCGAGGCCATTGCCCCACCCGCAAAACCAGATCCCATCTGGATGAAACCCATCATGGCCGATGCCGAGCCGGCGATATGCGGGAAGGGGGCAAGGGCCGCCGTGACCATCGAAGGCGTCAACAGCGCGATCCCGACCGTCGCCACTGCGACGGGCCCCATGATGGAGAGGAAGGATGGCGGCACGAGGAAAACCGACAGCATGATGAGAAGACCGCCCGTGCCGGAAAAACAAAGGCCAAGCACGACGGAACGCCGGTCGCCCAGTCTTGGCGCAATGTAACGCAACGCAATCGAACCGAAGAAATAGGCGCCTGTTTGCATCAGCATGCCGACACCGAAGGCCGTGGGGGACATGCCGACTTCGTTGATAAGGATGAAGGTCAGCATGGTGGCTTGCGCATAAAGTGCGCCGATGGAGCCGCCGAGCACGAGGGCGGCCAGAAGAAAACGCGGCTGCTTTAGCAATGTGGCATAGGCAGACAGAAGGTGTCGGGGTCGGATCCTGGTTTTGTCAGGCACCGTCGTTTCACGCAGAAAAAGCACCACCGAAAGGATGGCGATAGCTCCGAGACCGGCCATGAGGAAAAACACCGATTGCCAGCCAAAAGCCGCAAGCGACAGACCACCGATCGTCGGCCCCATCGCAGGGCCGATCGCCAGCATGATGCCGATGAGGTTCATGATGCTGGAGGCTTCCGGGCCGGTGAACTGATCGCGCACCACGGCGCGCGCAACAGTCATGCCAACGGAAGCGCCGATGCCCTGAACGAGGCGCGCGAACAGCAGCACTTCGATGGTTGGGGCCAAGAGGGCGAGCACACCACCGCCCAGAAAGATCGACAGGAAGACGAGGCTCGCCTTGCGCCGCCCGAAGGCGTCGGATGCCGGCCCGGCAAGCAATTGGGCTAAGGCAAAACCGGCAAAATAGAGCGAGAGGCTGAGTTTTATGGCAGATTCGGTGGTTGCGAAAACCCGTGTCAGTTCCGGCATGGCCGGCGTGTAAATCGACATGGAAATGGGCGCCAGCGCTGTCAGCAATGCTCCGAGCAAAGCCGTGCGTTTTCTGGACATGATCGTTTTCGACATTGCGATCAGCCGTTCTGGCCCTGCTGTTCCGGTTGCAGATTGTTGCGAAGTGTCTGCAGGAAGCTACGGAAAAGCGCGACTTCCTCTTCGTTCAGTCCCTGTGTGGCCTGAAGAACGAGCTGGTCGATTTCATGACCGACAGCTTCCAGCATGTCGGCGGATGTTTTCGTCAGGACGATACGTTTGGAACGCCTGTCCTGCGGGTCCTGCTGGCGTTCTATCAGATTGAGTGACTGCAACTTGTCGAGATAGGCGCAGATCGTCATGGGTTCGATGCCGAGACGGGCGGC
This sequence comes from Agrobacterium sp. 10MFCol1.1, assembly GCF_000381165.1. Classification (NCBI taxonomy): domain Bacteria; kingdom Pseudomonadati; phylum Pseudomonadota; class Alphaproteobacteria; order Hyphomicrobiales; family Rhizobiaceae; genus Agrobacterium; species Agrobacterium sp. 10MFCol1.1. Next base: position 249,403 of record NZ_KB906077.1, read on the forward strand.
GATGTCAGCCTGTTTGCTGCCATCGATAACCGCAACTGTCAGCAATGCTCTTGCTTCGCCGGGGGTAAGGCCCAGTCCGGCTTCCGAGATACGGCGCTCAAATGCACTGTTCAGCAGGCGTGCGCCGCTGTTCAGCAAAAATGCCAATGAATCTTTTTCGCGTGTGCCCATGCTTCGCCTTTTGGTAAGTCAGCCTTACTAAGTTTCGGACGATAAGCAATGGCGCATAAATCATATTATCGAAAATTGCGTAAAGTATTCGTCAGTTTGATTGCGGGACGTCCAACAACATTGCCTGTCATCGTCACGTCGAAGCAAAAAAAGACAATACACCCTGCATTTTTTCCACTTCATCCGTCGTGCCAATGGAACGGGCAATCTCGATCCGGTCAGAAAAATACGTCACAAAGTCGAAATCCGTGTCGTCGGTCACGTCGGCAATGTCAATCACCTCGCCATTGGCATTCAGCGTCTGTGCCGGAAGTTCGGACGAAAGCTCAAGCCAGGTATCGTGGCTGATTTTTCCGGTATCGTAATATTCCTCCGCGATTTCCCGCAATTGCCGGGGGCTGACGCGGGTGAAATCGATTCGGTCTATCGTTTCTTCAAAGCCGGTGGCCGCGTCGGATGGGGCTGCCTTGCCGAAATCGGGGCTTCCCACGGGTCTGCTGTTTTTGGAATTGTCCCTGAAAAGGAAACTATTGGCAGACCTTAAAGAATAAATCTCCATAATACATATCTCCATCATGGGATATTATTACGATAAATCAAAACATGCCGTCGACATGCCAGTCAATACTTGGCGGTGTTGACGATCATGTCTTCCACACCAAATTCCGGCATATTGAATTGGCGGTGGAGGCATGCCCATATGGGCGTAAACCGGAATTGTACAAGGAAGATGAAATGCCATCCACGACCGCGCCCTATCCCGCACTCGTTACCTGGAACGGTCAGAACGGTCTGCCGAAATTCGATGCGGTCAAGGATGAGGATTTTGCTCCGGCCTTTGAAGCCGCCCTTTTGTCCCATGAACAGGAAATCGATGCGATTGCCGGCAATCCGCAGGCGCCGACCTTCGAAAACACCGTGACCGCGCTTGAAATCGCAGGCGACGAACTCTCGCGCATTTCGGCGCTGTTCTGGAACAAGGCGGGTGCCCACACCAACGGCGTCATTCAGGCACTGGAGCGGGAAATCGCGCCGAAAATGTCACGGCACTATTCCAAGATCGGCATGAACGAGTCGCTGTTCAGACGCATCGACACGCTATGGGAAACGCGCGATGCGCTTTCCCTGACCGGCGAGGAAAAACGCGTTCTCGAACGGCACTGGAAGGGTTTCGTGCGCTCCGGCGCAAAGTTGCAGAAGGACCGTCAGGAGCGTCTGGCGGCCATCAATGAAGAGCTTGCCGGTCTCGGCGCCAAATTCGGGCAGAATGTTCTGGCGGATGAAAAGAGCTGGAAACTTCTGCTTTCTACCGACGACGAGCTTTCCGGCATTCCCGGTTTTCTGCGTGATGCCATGGCGGGTGCCGCGCGCGAACATGGCGAAGACGGCAAATTTGCCGTTACCCTTTCCCGCTCCATCATCGAGCCATTCCTGACCTTCTCCGAACGCCGCGACTTGCGCGAGCAAGCCTTCAAGGCCTGGGTGGCTCGCGGCGAAAATGGTGGCGATACCGACAACCGCGCGACCGTCCGCCGTACGCTGGAACTGCGTGAGGAAAAGGCACAGCTTCTCGGCTACAAGAATTTTGCTGCCTACAAGCTGGACGACACGATGGCAAAAACGCCGGATGCCGTGAACGGTCTTCTGGGCCAGGTCTGGGAAAAGGCCGTGCTGCGCGCAGGTGAGGAGGAGGCTGAACTTGCCGCCATCATCGCCGCGGAGGGCAAGAACCACGAGGTGATGCCCTGGGACTGGCGCCATTACGCCGAAAAGCTGCGGGCACAGAAATTCAGCTTCTCCGAGACCGAATTGAAGCCGTATCTGCAATTGGAAAAGATCATCGATGCGTGTTTCGATGTGGCCAACCGGCTCTTTGCAATTCGTGCCGTCGAGATCAAGGGTGTCTCCGCCTATCATCCCGATGTGCGGGTTTTTGAAATCCGCGACGACAAGGGCGACCTGAAGGCCATGTTCCTCGGCGATTATTTCGCCCGCCCGTCCAAGCGTTCCGGCGCGTGGATGAGTTCGTTCCAGTCGCAGCACAAGCTGCCTTTGAAGAACGGCACCGTCGGTGAAATGCCGATCATCTACAATGTCTGCAATTTTGCAAAACCGGCAGAGGGGAAGCCTGCGCTGCTTTCGCTCGATGATGCGCGCACGCTGTTTCACGAATTCGGCCACGCCCTGCACGGCATGTTATCTGATGTCACCTATCCTTCCGTTTCTGGAACGGGTGTGTCGCGCGATTTCGTCGAGTTGCCGTCGCAGCTTTACGAACACTGGCTGACCGTGCCGGAAATTCTGGAGAAATATGCCCTGCATTATGAAACCGGGGCACCGATGCCAAAGGCGCTGCTGGACAAGGTTCTGGCAGCACAGACCTTCAATGCCGGCTTCAGCACGGTGGAATTCACTTCTTCGGCTATCGTCGATATGGCGTTCCATACCCGTGACAGCGTCGGCGATCCCATGGTCGTGCAAGGTGAGGTGCTTTCCGCCCTGAACATGCCGAAGTCCATCGTCATGCGGCACGCGACGCCACATTTCCAGCATGTGTTTTCCGGTGATGGTTATTCGGCCGGTTATTACTCCTACATGTGGTCGGAGGTGCTGGACGCCGACGCGTTTTCTGCCTTCGAGGAAACCGGCAACGCCTTCGATGGTGAAATGGCGCGCAAGCTGAAAGAGAATATCTATTCAGTCGGTGGCTCGATCGATCCGGAGGAGGCGTATCTCGCTTTTCGCGGCAAGATGCCAAGTCCCGATGCCATGCTTTTGAAGCGCGGCCTCGTATAAAAGACTGTCATATTCTTGAGCTAGAACCTGAGCGCAGGGGGCATATGACAATGCCCCCCTTTCGCATTTGCAAAAAAAAGGTTATGAGCGCGCCAAACTAAATTGGCGCATCTCACGACGGTAGCGCCCAACCTCAGAGATTTTGAACAATGGCAATTCGCAACATCGCGATTATCGCGCACGTTGACCATGGAAAAACGACGCTCGTTGACGAGCTTCTGAAGCAGTCCGGCTCGTTCCGCGACAACCAGCGCGTTGCGGAACGCGTGATGGATAGCAACGATCTCGAAAAGGAACGCGGCATCACCATTCTTGCCAAGGCGACTTCGGTGGAGTGGAAGGGTGTTCGCATCAACATCGTCGACACCCCCGGCCACGCCGATTTCGGCGGCGAAGTTGAGCGTATCCTGTCGATGGTGGATGGCGCGATCGTTCTGGTCGATAGTTCCGAAGGCCCGATGCCGCAGACGAAGTTCGTCGTCAGCAAGGCGCTGAAGGTTGGTCTTCGTCCGATCGTCGCGATCAACAAGATCGACCGTCCGGATGGCCGCCATGAAGAAGTCATCAACGAAGTTTTCGACCTTTTCGCAAATCTCGATGCTACCGACGAGCAGCTCGACTTCCCGATCCTTTACGGTTCCGGCCGTGACGGCTGGATGAACGTCAACCCAGAAGGTCCGAAGGATCAGGGTCTTGCACCGTTGCTCGATCTGGTTCTCGAGCATGTTCCGGAGCCTACGGTTGAAGAAGGTCCGTTCCGTCTGATCGGTACCATCCTCGAAGCCAACCCCTTCCTCGGCCGTATCATCACCGGCCGTATCGCTTCCGGTTCGATCAAGCCGAACCAGGCCGTGAAGGTACTTGGCCAGGATGGCAAGACGATCGAAACCGGTCGTATTTCCAAGATCCTCGCATTCCGCGGCATTGAGCGCACGTCCATCGATGAGGCCCATGCGGGTGACATCGTCGCCATCGCTGGTCTTTCCAAGGGCACTGTTGCCGATACCTTCTGTGACCCTTCCGTCACCGAGGCGATGACCGCGCAGCCGATCGATCCGCCGACCGTTACCATGTCCTTCATCGTCAACGACAGCCCGCTTGCCGGCACCGAAGGCGACAAGGTCACGAGCCGCGTCATCCGCGACCGTCTGTTCAAGGAAGCCGAAGGCAACGTCGCGCTGAAGATTGAAGAGGCTGAAGGCAAGGATTCGTTCTTCGTTTCCGGGCGTGGCGAATTGCAGCTGGCAGTTCTCATCGAAACGATGCGTCGTGAAGGCTTCGAGCTTGCAGTTTCGCGTCCGCGCGTTGTCATGCACAAGGATGAGAACGGCGCCATGATGGAGCCGATCGAAGAAGTCGTGATCGACGTCGATGAAGAGCACTCCGGCGTCGTCGTTCAGAAGATGTCCGAGCGCAAGGCTGAAATGGCTGAACTCCGTCCATCCGGCGGTAATCGCGTTCGTCTGAAGTTCTACGCTCCGACCCGCGGCCTGATCGGCTACCAGTCGGAACTTTTGACCGACACGCGCGGCACGGCGATCATGAACCGTCTGTTCCACGACTATCAGCCGTACAAGGGTGCGATTGCTGGTCGCGTTAACGGCGTTCTTTTGTCGAACGGTTCGGGCGAAGCTGTCGCCTACGCCATGTTCAACCTGGAAGATCGTGGCCCGATGATCATCGAGCCGGGTGAGAAGGTTTATGCCGGAATGATTATCGGCATTCACTCTCGCGATAACGATCTCGAAGTGAACGTGCTGAAGGGCAAGCAGCTGACCAACATCCGCGCCGCCGGCAAGGATGAAGCCGTAAAGCTGACGCCGCCGATCCGCATGACGCTCGACCGCGCGCTTTCCTGGATCCAGGACGACGAGCTGATGGAAGTGACGCCGAAGTCCATCCGTCTGCGCAAGATGTTCCTAGACGCCAACGATCGCAAGCGTTTCGAAAAGGCGAAGCTCGCAGTTTGATTGCGGCTTCCCGTCAAGAATTGAAAAAACCCGGCCGCGAGCCGGGTTTTTTTATGCGCATGTTTTATTTGTGCATGAGTCGAAAGACCCTTGTGTCAAAGGTTAAGGATGCGTTAATTTTTCTCGGTCGTCCACATGAATAGGCTGTGGGTAAGCTTGCTGTCGTTAACCTTTATGGCTGGCAAGTTTTCATGGTCGGGGCCAGAATCGCGTTATGAAAACGTTATCCATAGATGTTCGCCGAGCCGAACCGCAAGATGCGCGCGCAATAGCCGAAGCGCACCGTCTGTCATGGCAACAGGCCTATGCCGGGCTGATCCCGCACCGACCGCTGACGCAGATGCTGGAGCGCCGCGGCGAAATCTGGTGGAAGAAGGCGACCCGGGGTTCCGCAACCATGCTGGTGGTGGAAGTGAAGGGCGTGGTTGCCGGATATGCCACGCTGGGCTTAAGCCGTGCGCGTGGGCTGCCGCATGACGGCGAGATCTACGAGCTTTATCTGCGGCCGGAATATCAGGGCATCGGGCTTGGCTCGCTGCTGTTCACGGAAGCTCGCCGGCTGCTGACCTCGCTCGGCTGCAACGGTGTTGTGGTCTGGTGCCTCGAAGATAGCGAGGTCGCCAATCGGTTTTTCCGTTCGCATGGCGGCCGGGACATCGCCGAGGGCATGGAAGATTTCGGCGGCAGGTCGCTGCGCAAGATCGGTTTCGTCTGGAACTAAGTACGCAGCCGGGTGATTTCACGCCGGTTTCATTTTTTCCGGTCGGCCATTCACAATCCCGATGCCCTCAAATTCGGCATTCTGCCTTATCCGCCTAAAGCCATGTTGCAATACGGCGACTTTCCCAGTATCGAAAACCAAATCCAACCCCGTCGAATGAGGGAAGCGAATGCGTATCGATGCAATTTCCATTGGCAAGAATCCGCCGGAAGACGTGAATGTTATTGTCGAGGTGCCGGTTGGCGGCCAGCCGATCAAGTACGAGATGGACAAGGACGCCGGTGCGCTGATCGTCGATCGCTTCCTCTACACGCCGATGACCTATCCGGGTAACTATGGCTTCGTGCCGCACACGCTTTCCGACGATGGCGACCCGATCGACGTTCTTATCTGCAATACCCGCCCGCTGGTTCCCGGCTGCGTGATCAATGTGCGCCCCATCGGCGTCATGATCATGGAAGACGACGGCGGCAAGGACGAGAAGATCCTCGCCGTTCCGGTTCCGAAGCTGACGCGCCGTTACGACAAGGTCCACAACTACACCGACCTGCCGGAAATCACGCTGAAGCAAATCGAGCACTTCTTCGAGCACTACAAGGATCTGGAGCCCGGCAAGTGGGTGAAGATGGGCGGTTGGCAGGATGTCGACGTTGCCAAGAAGCTGATCGTCGAAGCCATCGAGCGCTACAAGACGCAGGGCTGATTTCAGCCCGTTGCCTTAGACTTCCAGCTTTCTAAAAAGCTTTTCGAAATCCTCCGGGTCGGTATCGATCCGGAGGATTTTTTTACGCGCTGTTTCACCTGAAATGAAGGTGATGGACGATTTGGGCAGGCCGAATTTTTTCGCCAGCAAAATGACCAGGGCCTTGTTCGCCTTGCCGCCTTCAGGCACTGCGCTGACGCGGGCCTTTAGATGGGCATTTCCGGCAGCATCCTGCTCCACGCCGTCAATGGCATCGCGTCCCCCGTTCGGGGTGAGGCGAACGGACAGGCGTATGTGATCGCCGTGTCTTTGCCAGAGGTCGCTCAAGCGACCATGGGATAGAGCGTATTCCACATGAAGGAGCGAATGAAGAAGATGATCAGCAGCAGGATGATCGGCGAAATATCGATGCCGCCGAGATTAGGCAGAATGCTACGGATTGGGCGCAGAACCGGCTCGGTGACGTTGACCAGAAAGCTGCCGATGGCATTCACGAACTGGTTGCGGGAGTTGATGACGTTGAAGGCGTAAAGCCAGGAAAAAATGGCGCTGGCGATCAGCACCCACGTATAGAGGTTCAAAGCCAGATCGATGGTCTGAAACAGGGCAAGCATCAATATCTCCGTATCTTGATTGCAAGACATTTAGACATTCGCTCGTGAACCGGCAAGTGTTGCGCCTATAGGGCTGGCGATTCTTGTCGTATCGCTCTATTGCAGACTTCTCATATTGTCTCGAGAGCACCCAGCCGATGTCCCTGCCTTCTGCCGAAAACCGCTTCGGTGCATTCCGGCATAGTTCCTATCGCCGTTTTTTCAGCGCCCGGTTTTTTTCGGCCTTCGCAATCCAGATCGTCAGCGTTTCCGTGGGCTGGCAGATGTATGAGGTCACCGGCAATGCCTTTTATCTCGGCTTGATCGGTCTTTTCCAGTTTCTGCCATCGCTGCTTTTGATCCTTGTCACTGGAACGGTAGCGGACAGGCACAATCGCCGGCGCATTATGGCCGTATGCCTTCTGATCGCGGCCGGTTGCGCGGCGGCTCTGCTTGGCCTGACGCTGGCACACAGCTTTTCTCCCTGGCCGGTCTTTGCCATTCTCGTCGTGTTCGGCATAGAGCGGGCTTTCATGGGGCCGGCGGTGCAATCGCTGGCTCCCAATCTTGTGCCTGTCGAGGATTTGCCGAACGCCATCGCCTGGAACTCCTCTTCATGGCAGATGGCGTCCATTCTTGGCCCTGTCGCCGGTGGCCTGCTTTATGGTCTCGGCGCTTCCGTGGCCTATAGCGTGGCGCTCGTGCTGTTCATCGTGTCCGCTATGCTGGCGGTGACGATCCGCAAACCGGAGCAACGGGGTCCTGCAAAAGCGATCAGCCTCGAGACCATGCTGGCCGGGTTCAAATTCATCTCGCAGGAAAAAGTGGTTCTCGGCGCCATCTCGCTCGATCTTTTTGCCGTGTTGCTCGGCGGCGCTGTCGCCCTGATGCCGATTTTCGCCAAGGAAGTGCTGACACTCGGGCCTTGGGGGCTTGGGCTTCTGCGCGCGGCACCCGGTATCGGCGCCATAACCGTCGCGGTCATTCTGGCCTTCAGGCCCATCCGCCACCATGCCGGCCTGCTGATGTTCGTCGGTGTCGGGTTTTTCGGCATTTCCACCGTGGTGTTCGGACTTTCTCAAACCGCATGGGTGTCCATTGCCGCTTTGGTGGTCATGGGCGCATCGGACATGGTGTCGGTTTATGTGCGGGAAACGTTGATTGCGCTCTGGACGCCGGATGAGGTGCGCGGACGCGTGAATGCGGTGAACATGGTGTTTGTCGGGGCGTCCAACGAGCTGGGTGAGTTCCGCGCCGGCACCATGGCCCATGTCGTCGGGGCCGTGCCAGCCGTCGTCATCGGCGGGGCGGGCACGCTTGCGGTTGCGGTCATCTGGGCACTCGGCTTTTCGAAGCTGCGCAGGATCGATAATCTCGACGCACCACGCTGACGCTGACGCGCCTCAGCGCTGCGGTTTGCCTTCGAAAACCAGATCAAGGAAATTGCCAAGCCAGGACCGGAGCGGTGTGTCGAACAACATGCGCCCCTCCAGATGCTGGCTGCCGACCTGCGCATTGGGCATGCCGAAACGCTGTGCGCCACGCACCACCCAGCTGTGCATCATCGCGCGGGTCAGTTCTGCGTGAAACTGAAGGCCCCAGGCGTTTTTTCCGTATCGGTAAGCCTGGTTGGGATAGGTTTCGCCCGATGCCAGAAGCTCCGCTCCCCGCGGCAAATCGAACCCTTCGCGGTGGAAATGATAGACCATCTTCGGCCAATGCGGCATCAGCAATCGCCCGTGTTCGGTCGCATGAAGCGGATACCAGCCGATTTCCACCTTGCCTTCACGGTCGGCCTCTACCTTACCACCCAGATGTTTGGACAGCATTTGTGCGCCGAGGCAGATACCGAGAAAGGGTTTGTTTTCCTTCAGCGGCACTTTTAGCCAGTCAATTTCGGCTTTGATATAGTCATGCGGGTCGTTGGCGCTCATGGGACCGCCGAAGATAATGGCGCCCGCATGTTTCTCCAGCGTTTGCGGCAGATCGTCTCCAAGCGCGGGGCGCCTTATATCCAGCCGATAGCCTTTTTCCACCAGCATCTGGCCGACGCGGCCGGGCGTGGAACGTTCCTGATGCAGGATGACGAGCAGCGAAGGCTGTTTTCTCTGTTGCCTGGAGGGGTCAAACAGCATCGTCTTCGTTTTCGCTTTCTTCAGCGGGTCCGGACCTGGTGGCGGCCTGCTGACGTTGCAGAACCCTGTCGCGCACGGAAACACCGAGTAGATCGGCCACGCGCCAGATCACATGATCTTCCATCTCGCTTCGTTCGCCGTCAGCGTAAACAATATCCCAGAGGATGCCAATAAGCTCCACGCGCTGCTCTTCATCGAGATGGCGGCGGATATCGGTGGTGAAGCGATAATAGTCTACGGCTTCCTTGCCGGCCTCCTGGCCGGCGGCAAGAAGCGCGTCCAGCTTGCCGGCATCGAGATGATAATAGTCGTGGAGGATCTCACGAAGGCGATCACGCTCGCTTTTGGAGACCGTGCCGTCCGCTTCCATCACCTGAAAACAGAGGGCGGCCACCGCGACCCTCAGATCATCGGGGCTGAATTCATCCGCATGCTGGCCAACGAGGTTTTGAATAAACGACTGGATCTGGTTGAACATCGATAGCCTGTCAGAAGAGTTTTAGCCGGGTTTTGGGTTCGGCTTCCACGCCGGGTTTCTTGACGCCGGGATCATCCGGTGCACCACCGAAAAATGGCACCGGTTCTGTCTTCGCATCCGCTGGCCTGGCTTCCACCGGAACTTCATTTGTTGCCGGCTTTTTCTCCTTCGGGGCAGATACGTCCGGCTTGACCTCGATGGGTGCGGGTTTCGTCACAACAATGGGCTGAGGTGCCACTTCAACAACGATCGGAGTCGGAGCCTGTTCGGTCCTTGCCGGTGCTGCTGCAATCGCATTTTCGATTGTCAGGTCTTCGACAGGTCCTTCAAGCTGGCCAAAAGGCGCCTTCCACTCGAAGGCGTCGAGACGGCCCGTCACGGGCGAAACCGGAAGCCATTTTTCCGAAGTGACACCATCTGCCACCCAGACGGGATCACGCGGTGCGCGCAGCGCCTGCGCCATCCAGTAACGCACCCGTCCCTGATCGCCGGTTTCGGCTTCCTCGATGTCGGCCATCAGCAGGAAGATGCTTTCACGCGGCTCGATCCGGGCGGCGGCTTCCGCTTTGGCACGCGCCTTGGCAAATTCCTTGGCGTCGAGAGCTGCCTGCGCCACGGCAAACAGGGATTCGATGTTGTTGGGTTTCAGGCTCTCAAGCCGTTCGGCACGTTTAAGGCGATCAATGGCCGTATCGCCGCTGCGCGCCCGAACATAGAGATCGGCGATCTGCGAGTGGGGATCGTTCTTCCATACCGGTTCCAAAACCGCTGCGGCCTTGCGTAGATTGTCTTCGCGCAGATAGGATTTTGCTGCGATCAATGCTGCGGGCACAAGGCTTTTTGCAAGCTTCAGGGCTTGTTTTGCGTCTTCGCGCGCGCCCACCGGGTCGCTCTCCAGTTTTTCACCGGCCTTTGCGGTAAGAAGCACAGCTTTCAGCCGCTCAGCCTCGCCGCGTTGGATGACGCCTGCTGCTTTTTGCTGGTCGAGCAGGCGGATCGCGTCATCCCACTCGCCGTTGCGGCAGCGGGTTTCCAGCGTCGCCTGTGCTGCCCAAGGCAGGTAGGGGGCTTTTTCGGCTGCGTCCTCGGCATATTGCTGGGCTGCTTCATGGGCTCCCTGTCGGCGCGCCTCGATGTAAAGGCCGCGAAGGCCAAGTTCGCGGGTTTCAGGATCGCGGGCCATCGCCTCGAATTTGCGCCGCGCCTCGTCATATTTGCCTTCGATGAGGTCGGCCTGCGCATCAAGCAGGTGGATCAGCGGCTCCTGATCAGCACTGAGAAGCCCCTGCGTGCGGGCCGTCATCTTGCGGGCCAGAATGGCGTTGCCGGCGCCGGCGGCGATGAGGCCGGTGGAGAGCGCCTGATAACCACGGTCGCGCTTGCGGGCGCGAAAATAGCGTCGTGCCGCGTTCGGCGATGTCCATATGGCATTGACGACCCACCAGACCAGCATGACGGCCGCAACGAATGCAGCAACGATGGAGGCGGCGACCATCAGGCTCATTTCGATCAGCTGGCCCTGCCAGACGATTGAGAGGACACCGGGCCTGTCCGCCAGCCAGGAGAAACCGAAACCGAGCGCCAGAACGATGAGGACGAAAGTCAGAATTCTGGTCATGCCTTACCCCTGCTTGCCGGTGCTGGTGATGGCGCGGTTTAACGTGCCTCCCACCAGGTTTTCGACCTCGATGCGCGCATCCAGAGATTTTTTATAGTCGGCGGATGCTGTCTTGGCGGCCTCCGGAAGCCCATTCCATTCAAGTGCCGCACCCTGCAGATCTCCGTTGCGCAACTTGTTTTCCATGCGCGCGATCATGGCGTCGGGGGTCTCGCCTTCGATGTTTCCGACGGGGCGGACCTTCACCAGCGAAAAGGCGCTTTCCGTCAGACGTTCCATGATGCCCTGATTGGGGTCGGGCCGATTGATCGCCGAGAGCATCGCATTCGCAACGTCGGGGAATTTCTGCATCAGCTCCGAGCGCGACGGCACGCCGGTTGCGGCGAAAGACTGCAAGGATGCGATTGCCGGATCGTCCGGGGTTACCTTGGACAATGTGTCGAGTTCAGTGAGGAACGGCCCACCGCGATCGATCGCGGCTTTCAGTGCAGCCGACGCAATGGCGCGGGCGACTTCTATATCGTCGCGCGGTTCATTGATCTTGGTTTCCGCGTCAGTCAGGCGGCGTGTCAGCTCCGCCGTTGCCGAGGCCTGCGCGGAACGCTCTGACGTGAGCGCCGATTCCAGCGCGGTTATTTTTTCCGAAAGTGCGTCCACCTGCGGGGCTTCGCCCTTTGCGCCCTCAAGAGCGGCGATGCGCTGTTCCAGCGCCGAGGTATCCCCTCCTGCCGCGGGAACATTGGCGAGCTGCTGACGCAGGCTCCCTAGCTCGGTTCTCAATGCGGCAATCTCATCGCTTCCGGTCTTGCTCACATTAAACGAGGGCAGAATGCCGGCATATTGCATGCTGCCGGCAGCTGCGAGCGCCACGAGTCCACCCACGATACCCGCCGCGATCACACCGGAGGTTGCCGCCTGTTTGCGCTCGGGTTGCTGTGGCGTGGATGGCTTGGCCGGTCCGAAGGATGACGCGCCTGTCGATGGCTTTGCACCAGTAGTCGCGCTTCCGGATGCTGCGGACGACGATGTGGAAGCAAAAGTCGCAGGCCTTGCGCCCGCCGCGGAAACGGAAGCAGCGTTTGCGTCAATCGCGCTGGTCACCGGTTTCGCTTCGGCTTTTGGCGAAGTTGTCTCGGGCTGTTTGTCGGCAGGTTTTTCCACCTGGGGCTTGCCGGTTGCCGGTTCTGCCTTGTGAACGTTCGGTGCAGGCTCCATGGGTGTTTTATGCGTCTGTTCCCAAACGGGAGCCGGGCTGGACGTTTCGGCTGCTTCTGGCTTGGGAGGAACGTTTGGCTGAGCTGCTGCCGGTGTCGTCTCGCCGGTCTTGTCATCAGTCTTCGCAGCATCCACGTCGGCGGAAATTGCTTTCACGTCTTTTGCGTCCAGGTCGATGGTGACCGGTTCGGCGTTTGACTTGGAGTGGCGTGGCGGCTTTCCCGATACCATGACAACCTCATTTCTGCCTGCAATAGTCTAAACCTAGTCAGTGACGGCGGCAAAGGAAAGAGGCGAGCCTGAATTAGGTTCCAGACTTTCGGTGGAGAAGTTCAAACATGGCTGCCTCGTTTGCCCCTTCGGCGGCTGCGGCGTTCGCGCGGAAGATTTCCGGAACCAGTGAAAGCACATTGCGGCTGATGCAGACGAATTGTGTGGTGGTCAGCGCCGCCACATATTTTTCCGACGATGCGTGGCGGAAAAAGGCCCGTGCGGCTTCCGACGAATAGAGCAGCACCACATCAGCAGCTGTCTTCATAAGTGCTGTTTCGAGCATATCGTCTGAAAGATCTGACGGCTGCATTTCGTAACAATCGACGGTCCGGAAGGAAATTCCCGCAGCGGCAATGCCGTCCTCGAACACGTCGCCTCGCGGGGTGCCGGCAAGATAGAGCAATGGATCTGTGCTCTCCGTTAGGGGGCGATGCTCCGAGACAAGCCCGGCGAGAGCCACCGCATCGCCAGATCCGGTGAGGATGTTTTGGAAGCCGATTTCCCTCGCCGCTTCCGCCGTCGCCTCGCCGACGGCGAAAAGCGGTTTTGAAAGATGGGGCGCAAGTCGGTGGCGGAAGTCTCTAAGCGCCCGCAAGGCCTCGGCGCTGGTCACGGCGATGGCCGACAGCGGCTCCGACAGCGCTGATATGGCGCGCTCGCCGTGGTGGACGGGATGAAACAGCGGAAGAAGCACCGGCTCGTGACCGAGGGCTTCAAGCTTTGCGGCCGTCTTTTCGCCCGAACGAAGCGGCCGGGTGACGACGATCCGCATCGGCTCAGCTCCAGCCGTCGAAGAAGTTGCTGCCTGCCCTGGCGCGCACGTCTTCACCGGCCTTTCGACCCAAGTCCTCGGCATCCTTGCGAGCACCGGAAATCTCGACGCTGTGGCTCGTCTGTCCATCCGGTGTGAGGATCAGGCCGGAGAAATGAAGTTCCTCGCCGTGGCAGGTAGCAAAGCCTGCAATCGGGGTGCGACAGGAACCATCGAGGGCGGCCAGAAAGGCGCGCTCGCAGGTAACGGCATCGTAGGTGGGTATGTCGTTGATAGGTGAAAGCAACTCGTCCATGCGTGTGTCGCCAATACGACTCTCGACGCAGATCGCGCCCTGCGCGGGGGCTGGTGGAAATTCCTTCGGGTCGAGAATGTCCGTCGGGACGTTCTCCATGCCCAGCCGTTTCAGGCCGGCAAAGGCGAGAAGCGTGGCATCCGCCTGGCCTTCCTCCAGTTTGCGCAGGCGGGTTTCGACCTGGCCGCGAAAGATGATGACGCTCAGGTCGGGACGCAGGCGGCGGATCAGCGCTTGGCGGCGCAAGGATGCGGAGCCGACAACGGCGCCCTGCGGTAGTTCCAGAAGCTTTGGTGCGGTGCGACCAATGAAGGCGTCGCGCATATCCTCGCGCGGCAGGAAAGCGGAAAGATAAAGGCCCTTCGGCAAAACGGTCGGCATGTCCTTGGAGGAATGCACGGCAATATCGAGCTCTCCAGAAAGAAGCTGGCTCTCCAGTTCTTCCGTGAACAGGCCCTTGCCGCCGATCTCCGACAAAGCGCGGTCGGTTATCCGGTCACCCTTGGTGGAAAGCACGACGATTTCGAACATATCTTCCGGCAGACCGTGTGCCGACATCAGCCGGTTACGGGTCTCGTAAGCCTGTGCGAGCGCCAGAGGGCTGCCGCGCGTGCCGATTCGGAAAGGTTTTGTTTGCATCCGCGTCTATCCATTGTTACCGGAGTTGTCTTAGACCAACTCAGCGCATGATCGCAATGAACGAACAGAATTGATGACCCCCTTTCTTCGTATCCTCGGCATAGAGACAAGCTGTGACGAAACCGCTGCATCCATTGTGGTTCGGCATGCGGACGGACGTGGCGAGATCGTGTCCGACGTCGTTTTGTCGCAGCTTGAGGAACACAGCGCCTATGGCGGCGTGGTGCCCGAAATTGCTGCGCGCGCCCATGTCGAGGCGCTGGACACGCTGGTGGAAGAAGCGCTGGAACAGGCGGGTGTCACCCTTGCGGACGTCGATGCCATCGCGGCCACATCCGGCCCCGGCCTCATTGGCGGTCTGCTGGTGGGCCTGATGACCGGCAAGGCGATTGCGAAGGCTGCAGACAAGCCGCTTTACGCCATCAACCATCTCGAAGGCCATGCGCTGACGGCGCGTCTGACCGACGGTCTTTCCTTCCCCTATCTGATGCTGCTGGTCTCCGGCGGCCACACCCAGCTTGTGCTGGTTCGCGGTGTGGGTGAATACGAGCGCTGGGGTACGACCATTGATGACGCGCTTGGGGAAGCCTTCGACAAGACTGCTAAGCTTCTGGGATTGCCCTATCCCGGCGGGCCTGCGGTTGAAAAGGCAGCAGCGAAAGGCAACCCTGACCGTTTTGCACTGCCGCGCCCGATGGTCGGCGAGACGAGACTTGATTTTTCCTTCTCCGGTCTGAAGACAGCGGTGCGGCAGGCGGCAACTGCGATCGCTCCGCTTTCGGATCAGGATATTGCCGATATCTGCGCCTCCTTCCAGAAGGCGGTGTCACGCACGCTGAAGGACCGTATCGGCCGTGGCCTTGCGCGCTTTAAGGAAGAGTTTCCGCATCTCGAGACGGAGCCCGCTTTGGTCGTGGCCGGCGGCGTTGCCGCCAATACGGAAATCCGCCAGACCCTCCAGGCGCTTTGTGATGCCCACGGGTTCCGCTTTGTCGCACCGCCGCACCGGCTCTGCACCGACAATGCCGCGATGATTGCCTGGGCCGGGCTGGAGCGGATGGCATGCGGCCGGGAACCCGATGCGCTGGAGATCGCGCCGCGCTCGCGCTGGCCGCTTGATGGCAGCGCGGAGACATTGATCGGTTTCGGCAAAAGGGGAGCCAAGGCCTGATGCAGCGGGAGAAAATCGTCGTCATCGGCGCTGGCGCCTTCGGAACCGCGCTCGCCGTCGTCATCGCGCTGGAGAACCGGCATGACGTGACCCTGCTCGGCCGTGATGCGTCCCTGATGGCCGATCTTAGGGCTGATCGTATTCACGAGGCTGTCCTGCCGGGTGTAGACCTGCCGGATGCGCTGGAATTTTCCGTTGAGCCGGATGTGCTGGCCGATGCAGGCATCGTGTTGTTTGCCATGCCCTCTCAGGCCCATGCCGATGCGGCGCGCCATTACGGTCCTTATCTGGCTAATGATTGTATCATCGTTACCTGCGCCAAGGGCATCGACCGGGTGTCCGGCCGGCTGCTGACGGAACTTCTGGAAGCGGAACTGCCGCATCATCCAATCGCCGTTCTCTCCGGTCCGGGGTTTGCGGCCGATATCGCGCGCGGACTGCCGACGGCGATGGCGATAGCGGCGGAAGACGCTGTCATCGCCGAGCGGCTGGCGACCACGATTTCCGGCAGAACCTTCAGGCTTTATGCCTCGACCGACCGCACGGGCGTGCAGCTTGGCGGCGCGCTGAAGAATGTGCTCGCCATTGCCGCCGGCATCGTTGAAGGTGCGGGCCTCGGCGATTCCGCACGGGCGGCGTTGATTTCGCGGGGGCTTGCCGAGATGTCGCGTCTGGTCGTTGCCATGGGCGGCAAGGCCGATACGGTGCGCGGTCTTTCCGGCCTTGGCGATCTCGTGCTGACCGCCACAAGCCACCAGTCGCGAAACCTGCGTTTCGGCATCGCGCTTGGCCGGGGCGAAGGCAAGGACATGTCCGGCGGGCTGGTGGAGGGCGCCTTTGCGGCAGCCGTTGCCGCCCGGCTCGGCGAACATCACGCTGTCGACATGCCGGTGACCGAGGCGGTTGCGGCCATCATCGACGGCAATCTGGACGTGGCGAGCGCCATGCAACAATTGATGACAAGGCCCATCACCACTGAATGAGTGTGGCCTTCGGATAGTTTTTACGCATGTCCTGGTCCCAAAACCGCTTACACTTTTGGGAGACATGCGCCAGCGAGGAGACGAAAATGCTGTTTGCCTTTATCTGCAAGGACAAGCCCGGCCATCTGAACGTGCGCATGGACACGCGCCCGGCTCATCTGGAGCACCTGAACAAATTGAACGCCGAAGGCACGCTGAAGATTGCCGGACCGTTTCTGGATGCCGAAGGCAAGCCGAATGGCAGCCTTGTCATCGTGGAAGCTGCCGACATCGATGCGGCCAAGGCCCTTGCCGATGCCGATCCCTATGCAAAGGCCGGCCTGTTCGAAAGCGTGGATGTGAAGCCCTATAACTGGGTCTTCAACAATCCGGGGGCGTGACCGGCCATGGCGAATTACTGGCTTTACAAGTCTGAGCCGTTCAAATGGTCCTGGGAAATGCAGAAGGCCAAGGGCGAGGCCGGCGAAGAATGGACCGGCGTGCGCAATTATCAGGCCCGCAACAACATGCGCGCCATGAAAATCGGCGACAAGGGTTTTTTCTACCACTCGAATGAAGGGCTTGATGTCGTCGGCATCGTGGAAGTCTGCGCCCTTTCGCACCAGGATTCGACGGCAGAGGGCGATCTGAAGTGGGATTGCGTGGATATCCGCGCTGTTTGCGACATGCCGAAACCGGTTTCGCTGAAGGATGTGAAGGCCAATCCGAAACTCGAAAAGATGTCGCTGGTCACCTCCATGCGGCTTTCGGTGCAGCCGGTGACGGAAGAGGAATATCTCGAAGTCTGCCGCATGGGTGGCCTTTCCAATCCACCGAAATCTCCGGACTGAGCTTTCGGTGAGGACCGATCCTGAACGCTTCATTCTCGACAATACCGGCATCATGCATCCACCACATGTGCCGGAATTGCGCCTCCATCTTGCGACTGAAGCCCATGAGCTGTGGCTGAAGACGGAGGAGGAGCTGGAAGAGATCGGCCTGCCGCCGCCATTCTGGGCTTTCGCCTGGGCTGGTGGACAGGGACTTGCCCGCTACGTTCTCGATCATCCTGAAAGTGTCTCCGGCAAGCGTGTGCTGGATTTCGCCAGCGGTTCCGGACTGGTCGCCATTGCCGCCGTAAAGGCGGGCGCCGCGGCTGTTGTCGCCGCCGATATCGATCCGTGGACGGAAACGGCCATTCGGCTGAATGCGGCTCTCAATGGTGTGGCCATCGATTTTACCGGCCGCAATCTGGTTGGGACGCCGGTTGAGGCGGATGTTCTGCTGGCCGGCGACGTGTTTTATGATCGCGCCTTTGCCGATCTCCTCGTGCCTTGGTTTCTGGAGCTGGCGGATAGGGGCGTGACCGTGCTCGTCGGCGATCCGGGACGGGCCTACCTGCCCAAACAGCGCCTATACGCCGAGGCAACCTATCAGGTGCCGGTGACGCGGGCTCTGGAAGACAGTGAAGTCAAAAAAACCACCGTCTGGCGTTTTGTCTGATTATATCAGGGCCTGATGATGCAGACGCCGTGCTGGTAATCGCAGGCGTCGCCTGTCGTTTCGGCGCGGACGTTGATGATTTTCGCCTTCGGTGCCAGCTGCGCGCCCATATTGACGGTTGCGCCTTGTCGCGAAAGCCCACCATTGATCGCGAAATAATTGCCGTTCCCGCGGACCCTCAAGGCGGATATTCCACCCACATAAGTGCCGCCGGAAAGCGTGGAGGGCAGTCCGTCCGTGGAGAAGCTCAACTGTGACTGACGATGCTGATAATGGTGGCGACTATAAAAATCACCTGCCGCAGCAGGAGGCAGTGCCGTGAAAATAATGCCTGCAGTCATCACCGCCAGAGCTGCGATTCGACGCTGTAACATGAGCCTCATTCTCCGGATTTTTTCGGTTAACGAATAGTAAATTACATGATTTCGAAATTACGTAAAGGTAAATATTTTGAAGGCGTAAATCTTGGAAATGCTCGTTTTTTTATTTTCGAGCAAAAAAATTCCAAAAAAAATTCGTGAACCAATCGATTAAATTGGAATCGGTCATGAAATGTGCTTGTCGTGATGCTCCCATGTGATTAAACGTCGCGGTTGGTGCAATGCACATTCTTTCGTCATGTGCTGTTGCTTGGGGGCGCCCGATCTGACGGGTGCACGGGAAAACGCCGCGAGGTTCTGATGGCGAACGTGACAAATAACCGGCCTCTGTCGCCGCATCTTCAAATTTACAAGCCGATTCCGACGATGGTCGCATCCATCGTGCACCGCATCACGGGTGCGGCGCTTTATTTCGGAACGCTTCTTGTCGCCTGGTGGCTTATCGCACTTGCTTCCGGCCCTGCCTATTACGACTGGGTCAGCTGGGCAATGGGTACGATCATCGGCAAGCTTATCCTGATCGGATATACCTGGGCTCTCGTTCACCACATGCTGGGCGGCCTTCGCCACTTCATGTGGGATCTCGGCCATGGCTTCGAGAAGAACTTCAACACGAAACTCGCCAAGGCGACCTTTGTAGCGTCGATCTGTCTGACCGCGCTGATCTGGGTCATCGCCCTGATCGTGCGCTAAGGAGATAGCCTGTCATGGATATGCGTACACCTCTCGGAAAGGTTCGTGGCCTCGGCTCCGCCAAGGAAGGCACAGACCATTTCTGGCGCCAGCGCCTTACGGCCGTCGCCAACGTGCCCTTGCTGATCTTATTCGTGGTCTTTCTCATCAAATATGCCGGCGCTCCCTATCCGGAAGTTGCGGCGGCGCTTTCTAACCCTCTCGTTGCGGTCATCATGGGTCTGGTGCTGGTTTCCGGCCTCATTCACATGAAGCTCGGCATGCAGGTCATCATCGAAGACTACGTGCACGGCGAGGTTTCGAAGCTCGTTCTTCTGATGCTCAATACGTTTTTCGCGGTTCTCATTGGCGGTCTTTGCATCTTCGCCATTCTGAAAATCGCATTCGCAGGATAAATCGGCCATGGCATCGATCAGTTCACCTTCCCAGAATGGCAAGGCTTACACCTACGTCGATCACTCCTATGACGTGATCGTGGTGGGCGCCGGCGGCGCGGGTCTGCGCGCAACGCTCGGCATGGCGGAACAGGGGTTCCGCACGGCCTGCATCACCAAGGTTTTCCCGACGCGCTCCCACACGGTCGCGGCGCAGGGCGGTATCGCCGCCTCTCTCACCAACATGACGCCCGACTGTTGGCAGTGGCACCTTTACGACACCGTAAAGGGCTCCGACTGGCTGGGCGACGTCGACGCGATGCAATATCTCGCCATGGAAGCGCCAAAGGCGGTCTATGAGCTGGAGCATTACGGCGTGCCCTTCTCGCGCAATGCCGAGGGCAAGATCTACCAGCGTCCGTTTGGCGGCCATATGCAGAACTACGGCGAAGGCCCACCGGTGCAGCGCACCTGCGCCGCCGCCGACCGTACCGGCCACGCCATTCTGCACACGCTTTATGGCCAGTCGCTGCGCAACAATGCGGAATTCTTCATCGAATATTTCGCGCTCGACCTCATTATGGCGCCCGATGGCCGCTGCACCGGCGTCGTGGCGTGGAACCTCGATGACGGCACGATCCATCGCTTCTCCGCCAAGATGGTGGTGCTGGCGACCGGTGGTTACGGCCGCGCCTATTTCTCGGCAACGTCTGCCCATACCTGCACCGGCGACGGCGGCGGTATGATCGCACGTGCCGGCCTGCCGCTTCAAGATATGGAATTCGTTCAGTTCCACCCGACCGGCATTTACGGCGCGGGCTGCCTGATCACCGAAGGCGCGCGCGGCGAGGGCGGTTATCTCGTCAACTCCGAAGGCGAGCGCTTCATGGAGCGTTATGCTCCTTCGGCGAAGGACCTTGCTTCGCGTGACGTGGTGTCTCGCTGCATGACCATGGAAATCCGCGAGGGTCGTGGCGTCGGCAAGAACAAGGACCACATCTTCCTGCATCTCGATCACCTTGATCCGGCGATCCTGCACGAGCGTCTTCCGGGCATCTCCGAAAGCGCCAAGATTTTCGCCGGCGTTGACGTGACGCGCGAGCCGATCCCGGTCCTGCCGACCGTTCACTACAATATGGGCGGCATTCCGACCAACTATTGGGGCGAAGTGCTGAACGCCAACGCCGAGAACCCGGAACGCATCGCTCCCGGCCTGATGGCCGTTGGCGAAGCCGGTTGCGCCTCGGTTCACGGCGCGAACCGTCTCGGCTCCAACTCGCTGATCGACCTTGTGGTCTTCGGCCGCGCTGCCGCCATCCGTGCAGCCCAGGTCATCGACCGCGATGCGCCGGTTCCTGCTCTTGACACGGCTGCCTGCGACAAGATCATGGATCGATTCGACAGCCTGCGTTATGCCAACGGCTCGACGCCGACGGCGGTGCTGCGTGACAAGATGCAGCGCGCCATGCAGGACGATGCCGCCGTATTCCGCACACAGGAATCGCTGGAAAGCGGTTGCCAGCGCATTTCCGCCATCTGGAAGGAACTGCCTGACGTCAAGGTTACCGACCGGTCGATGGTCTGGAACTCCGATCTGGTGGAAACGCTCGAACTGCACAATCTGATGGCCAACGCGATCACCACGGTCTACGGCGCGGAAGCGCGCAAGGAAAGCCGCGGTTCGCATGCCCGTGAGGATTTCGTCGATGGTCCGTTCGGCGGTCGCGACGACGTGAACTGGCGCAAGCACACGCTTGCCTGGGTCAGCCCTGAAGGTGATGTCAAGCTCGACTACCGCCCTGTTCACACCGACCTGATTGCCGACGGCATCGATCCGAAAAAGATCGAGCCGAAGGCTCGCGTCTACTGATTTGAGGAACTGGATATGGTTGAACTCGCTCTCCCCAAGAATTCCCAGATCAGCGAAGGCAAAGTCTGGCCGAAGCCGGATGGTGCCAAGAACGTTCGCGAATACCGGATCTATCGCTGGAACCCGGATGATGGCCAGAACCCGCGCATCGATACCTATTATATCGATATCGACGATTGCGGGCCGATGGTTCTCGATGCGCTGCTGTACATCAAGAACAATATCGACCCGACGCTGACGCTGCGCCGCTCCTGCCGTGAAGGCATTTGTGGTTCCTGCGCTATGAACATCGACGGCACCAACACGCTCGCCTGCACCAAGGGCATGGAAGAGATCAAGGGAACGGTGAAGGTCTATCCGCTGCCGCATATGCCAGTGGTGAAGGACCTCGTTCCGGACCTGTCGAACTTCTACGCGCAGCACCGCTCCATCGAGCCGTGGCTGAAGACGGTTTCGCCGACGCCTGCCAAGGAATGGAAGCAGAGCCATGAGGACCGCCTGAAGCTAGACGGTCTCTACGAGTGCATTCTTTGCGCCTGCTGCTCCACTTCCTGTCCCAGCTACTGGTGGAACGGCGACCGTTACCTCGGCCCCGCCGTTCTGCTGCAAGCCTATCGCTGGCTGATCGACAGCCGCGACGAAGCAACCGGCGAACGTCTTGATGATCTCGAAGATCCGTTCCGTCTTTATCGCTGCCACACCATCATGAACTGCGCGCAGGCTTGCCCGAAGGGTCTCAACCCGGCCAAGGCGATCGCGGAAATCAAGAAGATGATGGTCGAGCGTCGCGTCTAACTAAAAAATATGCTCTCGAGTTGTGGTATACTTTGGTATTCAACCCGATTCGAGGGCATCTATATGGCAAGAAGATCGCGTGCAGCTAAGACCAAATCGCAGTTGTGGGAAATTACGTCGGAGAAATCTAAAGAGGGTACAAATTCTCTTGAAGTTGTAACGATATTCAAGAAGCGTTTTCCCAATATAGATCAACAAGAACAAGATGACTTAATTGACCTTGGGCTTATGGTGTTAGCTGGTCGTGTTGCAGTATCGAGCAGACCCAATAATGACCAAGCTGACATGTTTGCCACATCTGGTTACCCTGAATTTATACCAATTAGAATCACTTCTGGAAATCGATCTAAGTTGGTTAGGAAAGATGGCAGGGTTGTAACAGCCAGAGAATATTTTAAAAGTCAGACTGTGTCAGCAGAAGAAAATACGAAGCCCCATAAGCAAACTAGCCGCGAATTGTTCCATCAAAGTATGGAGGAAATGCGGGAAAAAGAGCTTTGGGATATGACCGTGCCAGAGTATCTCGAGCAAAAAAAAGATAGCTAGTACCGGCATAACGGTCGTAGGGTAGTGGCCGAAATGTTCTGATAGAACTTCATTAACCAAATCGCTTTACGATAATTCGGTCTCAATTCGATGGCATTTGGATGGAAGCGAATTGATAGCAGGAGCGAGATGATGCAATTCAGATATGTGGTGACGGGTCTTGCGGTTGTAATGAGCCTGGCCGGTTGCCAACGTACCTCCTACGATTACAACAACAACACCAGCAACAATCCCGGTTATACGCCGCCGTTGCAGGCACAGCCGGTTCCCTCCGTTCAGTCTGGCGCCCTGCCGCCACCCGGTGGTGCTTCCGGCAGTCAGTTCCCGTCAGCACCCGCTTCTGCGACGCCTGGCGGCACTGATATGGCGTCTGCCGCTCCGCCGACAACGGCGCTTGATGTCACCAAGGAATCCATGGTTGGGAACTGGCGCGTTTCCAATGGCGGCGCCAATTGCGACATGTTCCTGACGCTTACCAATCTCGGCAGCGGTTCTCGTGGCGGCACGCGTGGCTGCTCCGGCGAACTCACGGCGATGGGGTCCTGGGAAGTGTCCGGCAAGATGGTCCTCTTCAAGAACCGTTCCGGCGATACGATCGGCCGCGTCTACAAGAGCGCCGATGCGCGCTTTGACGGCACGACGAATAGCGGCCAGCCGCTGAGCCTCAGCCGATAGAGCATCTCCGGTGCATCCGGATCGCTTCGCCTGTTTCAAGCCATTCCATTCGTCGCGGGCGTCCGTCCGCGACCGGGGCGCTTTTCCATGAAGCCATTGCCTGACTACAACCATAGTGTCGTTGAACAGCTCAACGCATTGACGGCAGCTGGCACTTTGCAGGCGGATGCCGCGCAACGCGGCGTTGCGGCCCACCTCGACCGTATCCTTGCCGATTTGAAAGCGCGCAAACCCGCCAGGAAAAAAAGCGCACTCGGCTGGATGTTCGCTCGCAAGGCTGGCCCGTCCGCCTTCGTCAAGGGACTGTATGTCCATGGCAGCGTTGGCCGCGGCAAGACGATGCTGATGGACATGTTCTACGAGATGGCGCCCGTCTCTTCCAAACGGCGCTGCCATTTTCACGAATTCATGGCTGATGTCCATAATCGCGTGCACGCGCATCGGCAGAAGCTCAAGAATGGCGAAACCAAGCAGGCCGATCCCATTCCTCCAGTGGCAGCCCAGCTTCTGGCGGAAGCGGAGCTTCTTTGCTTCGATGAGTTCACCGTCACGGATATTGCCGATGCGATGATCCTCGCCCGGCTGTTCAGCGAGCTTTTTGCCAATGGCTGCACATTGGTAACAACGTCCAATGTTGTGCCCGACAATCTTTACAAGGACGGGCTTAATCGCGGCCTGTTTCTGCCCTTTGTCGATTTGCTGAAGAAGCATGTGGAAGTGGTGACGCTGGACAGTCCCACCGATTACCGCATGGAAAAGCTGGAAAGCCTGCCGGTCTATGTCACGCCACTCGACGGTGCGGCGGATCAGGCGATGGATATGGCCTGGCGGCACATGACCGGTGGCCATCTTGTCGCGCCAACCGAAATACCGATGAAGGGCCGCTCCATTCTGGTGCCGCGCGCCAGCGGCCGTGTGGCCCGCTTTTCCTTCTCCGACCTTTGCGAAAAGCCGCTCGGCGCTTCTGATTTTCTCGCGATAGCCAATCGTTTCGATACAGTCTTCATCGACCACATCCCGTTTCTCAATGCCGACAAACGGAACGAAACCAAGCGTTTTATCATTCTCATAGACGCGCTGTACGATCACAGCGTCCGCCTCTTCGCCTCCGCTGCGGCCATGCCCGAAGACCTGCTCGGCAAGCGCAAGGGCACCGAAGGTTTCGAGTTCGATCGCACCGCCTCGCGCCTGTTTGAGATGCGCAGTGCAGATTATCTGGTGCTCCACCATGAAAAACGGCAGAAAGTTTGACACTTTCGTGACGCATTCTCTTACGTTTACGTAAGAAAATATTGATCTAAACGATTGAAAATATTCATGCCAAAAGAATCTGTTGCCAATTTTGGTCAATGGGGCTAATCGAAGTGCGACAATTTGGCTGCCGGTGGCGTGGTGAAATTGAATTGAAGCTCTAGAGGAAGCATTCGATGGCTCGCAAAAAGATTGCACTTATTGGTTCTGGCATGATCGGCGGCACGCTGGCGCATCTCGCCAGCCTGAAGGAACTGGGCGATATCGTCCTCTTCGATATTGCCGACGGCATCCCGCAGGGCAAAGGTCTGGATATTGCCCAGTCCGGACCGGTTGAAGGTTTCAATGCCAAGCTCACTGGCGCTTCCGACTACGCTGCCATCGAAGGCGCTGATGTCTGCATCGTCACCGCTGGCGTCGCCCGCAAGCCCGGCATGAGCCGCGACGATCTTCTCGGCATCAATCTCAAGGTCATGGAGCAGGTCGGCGCCGGCATCAAGAAATATGCCCCGAACGCTTTCGTCATCTGCATCACCAACCCGCTGGACGCCATGGTCTGGGCGCTTCAGAAGTTCTCCGGTCTTCCGAAGAACAAGGTCGTCGGCATGGCCGGCGTTCTCGACAGCGCTCGCTTCCGCCTGTTCCTCGCCGAAGAGTTCAACGTTTCGGTTCAGGACGTAACGGCATTCGTTCTCGGCGGCCACGGCGATACGATGGTGCCTTTGGCGCGTTATTCCACCGTTGGCGGCATTCCGCTGACCGATCTCGTCAAGATGGGCTGGCTCACCGCCGAGCGTCTCGAAGAGATCATCCAGCGCACCCGCGACGGCGGTGCGGAAATCGTCGGCCTGCTGAAGACCGGCTCGGCCTATTACGCGCCCGCCGCTTCGGCGATCGAAATGGCTGAATCCTACCTCAAGGACAAGAAGCGCGTTCTGCCCGCCGCTGCCCATCTGTCGGGCCAGTACGGCGTGGACGATATGTATGTCGGCGTGCCCACCATCATCGGCGCCGGTGGTATCGAGCGCATCATCGAGATCGAGCTGAACAAGGATGAAGAAGCCGCCTTCCAGAAGTCCGTCGGCGCTGTTGCCGGTCTTTGCGAAGCCTGCATCAACATCGCTCCGTCGCTGAAGTAATAGCCTGACGCATCGGCGCAAAACCGGATTGGATTTTTGCAAGGCACGATGCGTAGATTCAACAGCTTGAAGCGCCCTGCGTCAGATAAGGATGCAGGGCGCTTCAAGCGGCTCCAAACAGGGATTATTCCATGAATATTCACGAATATCAGGCCAAGGCTCTTCTGAAGGGCTATGGTGCGCCGGTCGCTGAAGGCGTCGCCATCCTCAAGGTCGAAGAAGCCGAAGCCGCCGCAAAGCAGCTTCCCGGCCCGCTCTACGTCGTCAAGAGCCAGATTCACGCTGGCGGCCGCGGCAAGGGCAAGTTCAAGGAACTCGGCCCCGACGCCAAGGGTGGCGTTCGTCTCGCAAAGACGATCGAAGAAGTCGTTTCCCACTCGAAGGATATGCTGGGCAACACGCTGGTAACGGCGCAGACGGGCGATGCCGGCAAGCAGGTCAACCGCCTTTACATCGAAGACGGTGCGGATATCGCTCGCGAGCTTTACTGCTCGCTGCTGGTCGATCGCTCGGTCGGTCGCGTTGCTTTCGTGGTTTCCACCGAAGGCGGCATGGATATCGAAGCTGTTGCCCACGACACGCCAGAGAAGATCCACACCATCGCCATCGACCCGGAAAAGGGTGTGAGCGACGCTGACGTTGCTGCGATCTCCAAGGCGCTCGAGCTTGAGGGTGTTGCTGCGGAAGACGCCAAGGCGCTGTTCCCGATCCTCTACAAGGCCTTCAACGAGAAGGACATGGCTCTCCTCGAGGTTAACCCGCTGATCGTCATGGAAAACGGTCATCTGCGCGTTCTCGACGCCAAGATGTCCTTCGACGGCAACGCGCTGTTCCGCCATGACGACGTCAAGGCGCTGCGCGACGAGACCGAAGAAGACGCCAAGGAAATCGAAGCCTCCAAGTGGGACCTCGCTTACGTTGCGCTCGATGGCAACATCGGCTGCATGGTCAATGGTGCCGGTCTCGCCATGGCGACGATGGACATCATCAAGCTTTACGGCAAGGAGCCGGCAAACTTCTGTGACGTCGGCGGCGGCGCCGGCAAGGAGAAGGTTGCTGCAGCTTTCAAGATCATCACTGCTGACCCGAAGGTCGAGGGTATCCTCGTCAACATCTTCGGCGGCATCATGAAGTGCGACGTCATCGCCGAAGGTGTTATCGCCGCGGTGAAGGAAGTCGGTTTGCAGGTTCCGCTCGTTGTTCGCCTCGAAGGCACCAACGTCGAACTTGGCAAGAAGCTCCTGAACGAATCGGGCCTTGCGATTACGGCTGCTGACGACCTGGACGACGCAGCCAAGAAGATCGTCGCGGCGATCAACGGCTAATTGAGGGACCGGAAATAATGTCTATTCTTGTTAATAAAGACACCAAGATCCTCGTTCAGGGTCTGACCGGCAAGACCGGTACCTTCCACACCGAACAGGCGCTTGCTTATTACGGCACGCAGATGGTCGGTGGTATTCACCCGAAGAAGGGTGGCGAAACCTGGACCGGCTCCAAGGGCGAAAGCCTGCCGATCTTCGCAACGGTCGCCGAAGCCAAGGAAAAGACCGGTGCAGACGCATCCGTGATCTATGTTCCGCCGGCAGGTGCAGCCGACGCCATCATCGAAGCCATCGAGGCTGAGATCCCCTTCATCACCTGCATCACCGAAGGTATTCCGGTGATGGACATGGTGCGCGTCAAGGCTCGCCTCGACCGTTCTAACTCGCGCCTGCTCGGCCCCAACTGCCCGGGCATCATGACGCCTGAAGAATGCAAGATCGGCATCATGCCGGGCTCGATTTTCCGCAAGGGTTCGGTCGGTATCGTTTCGCGCTCCGGCACGCTGACCTATGAAGCCGTATTCCAGACATCCAACGAAGGCCTCGGCCAGACGACGGCTGTCGGCATCGGCGGCGACCCGGTCAAGGGCACCGAGTTCATCGACGTGCTGGAAATGTTCCTGGCCGACGAAGCCACGCAGTCGATCATCATGATCGGCGAAATCGGCGGTTCGGCTGAAGAAGATGCGGCACAGTTCCTGATCGACGAAGCCAAGAAGGGCCGCAAGAAGCCGATGGCTGGCTTTATCGCGGGCCGTACGGCTCCGAAGGGCCGCACCATGGGCCACGCCGGCGCTGTCGTTTCCGGCGGCAAGGGCGATGCGGAATCGAAGATCGCGGCAATGGAAGCTGCAGGCATCAAGGTATCGCCTTCCCCGGCGCGCCTCGGCAAGACGCTGGTTGAAGTCCTCAAGGGCTGAGACCACATGAGACCGGTAACGGGCGGTGCGGCTTTAACGCCACGCTGCCCGAAGCCGCAAAGAACGACAGACAGACGGCATACCGCCCCGGCGGCAGACAGCAATAATCAAGCGGCAGGCCGATAAACGGCCCTAACGGCATCGAGGAGGCGGACGGACAAGTCCGCAAGAACACAATGGCAAGGCAAGAAGCGAACGAGCAGTTTCAGATCACGTCGTTTCTGGACGGCGCGAATGCAGCCTATATCGAGCAGCTCTATGCCCGGTACGAAGAGGATCCCTCTTCCGTGTCGCCGGAGTGGCAGAGCTTCTTCAAGGCGTTGTCCGACAATCCGGAAGACGTGAAGAAGGCAGCCAAGGGCGCCTCCTGGAAGCGCGCCAACTGGCCGATCCCGGCAAACGGCGACCTGGTATCCGCGCTTGATGGCAACTGGGCTACGGTCGAGAAGGCCATCGAGAAGAAGGTTCAGGCGAAGGCCGAGGCCAAGAGCGCCGATACCGGCAAGGCCGTCAGCCCAGCCGAAGTGCTTCAGGCGACCCGTGACAGCGTCCGCGCCATCATGATGATCCGCGCCTACCGCATGCGTGGCCATCTGCACGCTAAGCTCGACCCGCTTGGCATCGCCAGCGCCGTTGAGGACTATAACGAGCTTTCGCCGAAGTCCTATGGCTTCGAGGAAAGCGACTACGACCGCAAGATTTTCATCGATAACGTCCTCGGTCTCGAATACGCGACCGTGCGCGAAATGGTCGATATTCTCGAGCGCACCTATTGCTCGACGCTCGGCGTCGAATTCATGCATATGTCCAACCCGGAAGAAAAGGGCTGGATCCAGGAACGCATCGAAGGTCCGGACAAGGGTGTGGACTTCACGCCGGAAGGCAAGAAGGCGATTCTGTCCAAGCTCGTCGAAGCCGAAGGCTACGAGCAGTTCCTCGACGTGCGTTTCAAGGGTACGAAGCGTTTCGGCCTCGATGGTGGTGAATCGCTGATCCCGGCACTTGAGCAGATCATCAAGCGCGGCGGCCAGGACGGTCTGGAAGAAGTCGTGCTCGGCATGGCTCACCGCGGCCGCCTGAACGTTCTGACCAACGTGATGGGCAAGCCGCACCGCGCCGTGTTCCACGAGTTCAAGGGCGGTTCGTTCAAGCCTGATGACGTCGAAGGTTCCGGTGACGTGAAGTACCATCTCGGTGCCTCCTCAGACCGCGAATTCGACGGCAACAAGGTTCACCTCTCGCTGACGGCAAACCCGTCGCACCTTGAAATCGTCAACCCTGTCGTCATGGGCAAGGCCCGCGCCAAGCAGGACCAGCTTGCCAAGACATGGGACGGCGACATCATTCCGCTGTCGGAACGCGCAAAGGTGCTGCCGCTCCTGTTGCACGGCGACGCCGCTTTTGCGGGTCAGGGCGTGGTTGCCGAAATTCTCGGCCTCTCCGGCCTGCGCGGTCACCGCGTTGCCGGTACCATGCACTTCATCATCAACAACCAGATCGGCTTCACGACGAACCCGGCCTTCTCGCGCTCGTCGCCCTATCCCTCCGACGTTGCCAAGATGATCGAGGCGCCGATCTTCCACGTTAACGGTGATGATCCGGAAGCGGTGGTTTATGCGGCAAAGGTTGCAACCGAATACCGCATGAAGTTCCACAAGCCTGTCGTCATCGATATGTTCTGTTACCGTCGCTTCGGCCATAACGAAGGCGACGAGCCTGCGTTCACGCAGCCGAAGATGTACAAGGTCATCCGTGGCCACAAGACTGTTGCCCGCATCTATGCTGACCGCCTGATTGCAGAAGGCCTGATCACCGAAGGCGATTTCGAGAAGATCAAGGCCGATTGGCGCGCCCATCTTGAGCAGGAGTTCGAGGCAGGCCAGTCCTACAAGCCGAACAAGGCCGACTGGCTGGATGGTCAGTGGTCCGGTCTGCGGGCCGCCGACAATGCCGATGAGCAGCGTCGTGGCAAGACCGGCGTGCCGATGAAGCAGCTTAAGGAAATCGGCAAGAAGCTGTCGACCATTCCGGAAGGCTTCAGCGCACACCGCACGATCCAGCGCTTCATGGAAAACCGTGCCCAGATGGTCGA
Organism: Agrobacterium sp. 10MFCol1.1; assembly: GCF_000381165.1. Taxonomy (NCBI): domain Bacteria; kingdom Pseudomonadati; phylum Pseudomonadota; class Alphaproteobacteria; order Hyphomicrobiales; family Rhizobiaceae; genus Agrobacterium; species Agrobacterium sp. 10MFCol1.1. The sequence continues at coordinate 279,478 of NZ_KB906077.1, forward strand.
GACCGGTGAGGGGCTGGACTGGGCGATGGCTGAGGCTCTGGCCTTCGGTTCGCTGGTCGTAGACGGCCACAAGATCCGTCTGTCCGGTCAGGACTGCGAACGCGGCACCTTCTCGCAGCGCCACTCGGTTCTCTATGATCAGGAGACAGAAGAGCGTTACATCCCGCTTGCCAATCTTTCGCCGACGCAGGCCCGTTACGAAGTCATCAACTCGATGCTTTCGGAAGAAGCGGTTCTTGGTTTCGAATATGGCTATTCGCTTGCCCGCCCGAACGCACTGACGCTCTGGGAAGCCCAGTTCGGCGACTTCGCCAACGGCGCCCAGGTTGTGTTCGACCAGTTCATCTCTTCGGGTGAACGCAAGTGGCTGCGCATGTCCGGTCTCGTCTGCCTCCTGCCGCATGGTTATGAAGGTCAGGGTCCGGAACATTCGTCCGCCCGTCTGGAACGCTGGTTGCAGATGTGCGCCGAAGACAACATGCAGGTTGCCAACGTCACGACGCCGGCTAACTACTTCCATATCCTGCGCCGCCAGATGAAGCGTGACTTCCGCAAGCCGCTCATCCTGATGACGCCGAAGTCCCTGCTGCGTCACAAGCGCGCCACCTCGTCGCTTGCGGAGCTTGCAGGCGAGTCCTCCTTCCACCGTCTCCTGTGGGACGATGCGGAGGTCATCAAGGATGGTCCGATCAAGCTGCAGAAGGATTCGAAGATCCGCCGCGTCGTCATGTGCACGGGCAAGGTCTACTACGATCTGCTCGAGGAGCGTGAAAAGCGCGGTATCGACGACATTTACCTGCTGCGTGTCGAACAGCTCTATCCGTTCCCGGCCAAGGCGCTCATCAACGAGCTTTCCCGTTTCCGTAACGCGGAAATGGTCTGGTGCCAGGAAGAGCCGAAGAACATGGGTGCGTGGTCGTTCATCGATCCCTACCTTGAATGGGTTCTGGCGCATATCGACGCCAAGTACCAGAAGGTCCGTTACACGGGCCGTCCGGCTGCCGCCTCTCCGGCGACCGGCCTGATGTCCAAGCATCTGGCGCAGCTTGCTGCGTTCCTGGAAGACGCGCTGGGAGAGTGAGAACTCTCCCGCATCGCCCCGCAAAAAAGACACCCGAATAACGGAACTAGATCATGGCCACTGAAATCCGCGTACCAACCCTCGGCGAATCCGTCAGCGAAGCGACCGTCGGCACCTGGTTCAAGAAGGTCGGCGATACCGTCAAGGCCGACGAACCTCTCGTTGAACTCGAAACCGACAAGGTTACCGTCGAAGTTCCGGCGCCCGCCTCCGGCGTGCTGACCGAAATCGTCGTGCAGAACGGCGAAACCGTCGGTCTCGACGCCCTTCTCGGCCAGATCGCCGAAGGTGCTGCCGGCGCTGCAACTTCTGCACCCGCGGCAAAGCCTGCTGCGCCTGCTGCTGCACCGGCACCTGCCGCAGCCGTGGCCGCCGCTCCGGCTGGAAGCGCCATGCCGCCGGCACCGGCCGCCGGCAAGCTGCTCGCTGAAAACAACCTTTCCGCCGATCAGGTCGACGGTTCGGGCAAGCGTGGCCAGGTTCTGAAGGGCGACGTTCTCGCCGCTGTTGCCAAGGGTGTTTCGGCACCTGCCGCCGCTCCGGTCGCTGCTGCTGCTCCCCGTCCGGTTTCGGCCGAGCAGGATCAGGTTCGCGAAGAGCGCGTCAAGATGACCCGCCTGCGCCAGACGATCGCACGTCGCCTCAAGGATGCACAGAACACGGCCGCCATGCTGACCACCTATAACGAGGTGGACATGAGCGCCGTCATGGATCTGCGCAACCGCTACAAGGACGTTTTCGAGAAGAAGCACGGCGTCAAACTCGGCTTTATGGGCTTCTTCACCAAGGCCGTGACCCACGCGCTGAAGGAACTGCCCGCCGTCAACGCTGAAATCGACGGCACGGACATCATCTACAAGAACTATTGTCACGTCGGCATGGCTGTCGGCACCGACAAGGGTCTCGTCGTTCCGGTCATTCGCGATGCCGACCAGCTCTCCATCGCTGGTGTCGAAAAGGAACTCGGCCGTCTCGCCAAGGCAGCGCGCGACGGTTCGCTCGGCATGGCCGACATGCAGGGCGGCACCTTCACCATCACCAATGGCGGCGTCTACGGCTCGCTGATGTCCTCGCCGATCCTCAATGCGCCGCAGTCGGGCATCCTCGGCATGCACAAGATCCAGGAGCGTCCGGTCGCCATCGGCGGTCAGGTTGTCATCCGTCCGATGATGTATCTTGCGCTCTCCTACGATCACCGTATCGTTGACGGCAAGGAAGCCGTGACCTTCCTCGTTCGCGTCAAGGAAAGCCTCGAAGATCCGGAACGTCTGGTTCTCGATCTCTGATCGGTCTTGCTTTTCGTTTCAGCGGGGTTTCAAGTCGATCCCGCTGAAATGCCATCAGGAGAGCGAAAGTGCAGCCGACATTTCTTGCCGCGTCACCCTTTTTGCCGCTGATCGGGCTCAGCGTCCTGCTGCTGGCCGCCCACATTGCGCTGCAGGGAATGACGGCAACGCGTGAATTCGGGCTGGACTGGAATGCCGGTCCGCGGGATGCTGAAAAGAAGCCGGAGGGCAGGGTTGCCGGACGCGCCGCGCGTGCCTCGGCGAATTTTCGCGAGACCTATCCCGCTTTCATCGCGCTCGCCTTCGGTGTCATCATGGCTGGCGATCCGTCCGGGCTGGCCTTCACCGGCGCTTTGATCTGGCTGATCTGCCGGGTGGTCTATATTCCACTTTATCTCGCTGGTGTGCCCTATATCCGCTCGCTGGTCTGGCTCGGTTCGATGCTCGGTCTTGGGCTGATGCTTTTCGTGTTGATGTTTTAGAGGTTGATTTTCCCATGCATCAGTATCTGATCGAACTTGCATCCCTGATGGCGATCTTCTTTTTCGCGATCGTTTCTCCCGGCGCCGATCTGGCGATGGTCATGCGTCAGGCCATGGTGCATGGGCGCAAGCAGGCCATCATCACCAGCTTCGGTGTTGGCACATCCCTGATGTTCCACGTCACCTATACGATCCTTGGACTTGGTCTCATCATTTCCCAGTCGATCTATCTCTTCAACATCGTCAAGTGGTTGGGTGTTGCCTATCTGATCTATATCGGCATCAGGGCGCTGCGCGCAGGCAAGACCGAATTGCCGGCTGCGGAAGGCGAAGATGGTGTTCGGGCAAGAAGCGGCCAGACTGCATTGAAGGCGTTCACGCTCGGTTTTGCCGCCAACGCGCTCAACCCCAAACCGGTGTTTTTCTTCCTGTCGATCTTTTCGACGGTGGTTCACGCGCATACGCCTGTTGGCATCAAGTTCGGATATGGGCTCGTCATGGCAAGCTGCCTTATCCTGTGGTTCGTCGGCGTCAGCCTGTTCATGACGACGCCTCGCATGCGCGCAGCTTTTCAGCGCGCCAGCCAATGGATCGACCGCACCAGTGGCGTGGTCTTCATCGCTCTCGGTATAAAACTCGCAACGGAAAAAGCGGCCTGAGTTTCAGGTCAAACGGAAGCAGGGCGGTTAAAAATCCTGCCCGCAATCAATCAGGAACAGAAACATGGCATATGATGTAGTGGTAATCGGTACGGGTCCCGGCGGTTATGTTTGCGCGGTCAAGGCGGCACAGCTTGGCTTGAAGGTCGCAGTGATCGAAAAGCGCGCGACCTATGGCGGCACCTGCCTCAATGTCGGCTGCATTCCTTCCAAGGCATTGCTGCACGCTTCCGAAACCTTCGCGCATGTGGCCCATGGCGTTGATACGCTTGGTATCGAAGTCGCCGCTCCGAAGCTGAACCTCGAGAAGATGATGGGGCACAAGGACAGCGTGGTGAAAGCCAATGTCGACGGCGTTGCCTTCCTGTTCAAGAAGAACAAGATCGATGCCTTCCAGGGCACGGGCAAGGTTGTATCCGCCGGCAAGGTCTCCGTCACCAACGACAAGGGCGAGAGCCAGGAAATCGAAGCCAAGAACATCGTCATCGCCACCGGTTCTGATGTTGCTGGTATTCCCGGCGTCCAGGTGGATATCGATGAAAGCGTCATCGTTTCCTCCACCGGCGCGATTGCGCTCTCCAAGGTTCCGGAAAAGCTCATCGTGGTGGGCGGCGGTGTCATCGGCCTCGAGCTTGGTTCGGTCTGGTCGCGTCTTGGCGCGAAGGTCACCGTCGTCGAATATCTCGACACCATTCTCGGCGGCATGGATAGCGAAGTCTCCAAGCAGGCTCAGCGTCTGCTCGCCAAGCAGGGTCTCGATTTCAAGCTCGGTGCCAAGGTGACGGGCGTTGAAAAGACGGGAACCGGCGCAAAGGTGGTGTTCGAGCCGGTCAAGGGTGGCGCGGCTGAAACGCTGGAAGCCAACGTTGTGCTGATCTCCACCGGTCGCAAGCCCTACACCGAGGGTCTCGGTCTTGCGGAAGCCGGTGTCGTGCTGGACAGCCGCGGCCGTGTCGAAATCGACGGCCACTTCAAGACCAATGTGGATGGCATCTACGCCATCGGCGACGTGGTGAAGGGCCCGATGCTGGCACATAAGGCGGAAGACGAGGGCGTCGCTCTTGCGGAAATTCTCGCCGGCCAGCGCGGCCATGTGAACTACGATGTCATTCCGGCCGTGGTCTATACGCAGCCGGAAGTCGCTTCCGTCGGCAAGACGGAAGAAGAACTGAAGGCCGCTGGTGTCGCCTACAAGGTCGGCAAGTTCCCCTTCACCGCCAATGGTCGCGCCCGCGCCATGCAGGTGACTGATGGGTTCGTGAAGATCCTCGCTGACAAGGAAACCGACCGGGTTCTCGGCGGCCATATCGTTGGTTTCGGCGCTGGCGAAATGATCCACGAGATCACCGTGCTAATGGAATTCGGTGGTTCCTCGGAAGATCTCGGCCGTACCTGCCATGCGCATCCGACCATGTCGGAAGCGGTGAAGGAAGCGGCGCTGGCAACTTTCTTCAAGCCGATCCATATGTGATTTTAGCCAATATTAAATTTCAGCCATAAAGCGAACCCCGGCTTGCAATGCAGGCCGGGGTTCAGCATATTTGCGCCATAGCCTGTCTAACCTTTTGATAAAAGGCAATAAAATGGCGTCCTCCACTCAATTTTCCTTCTCCGTTCCGCAGCGTATCCTTCACTGGACGATGGCGCTTCTGATCTTTTTCAACCTTCTGTTTCCAGATGGCATGGCCCATGCGTATCGGTTGATGCGGCGGGGTGAAACGCTGACGCCGGAACAGATCTCCTCGGCCAATATTCACGCGTATGTCGGCTTTGCCGTCCTGTCCCTTGCGGTTCTGCGCCTCTGTCTGCGGTTTTTCCAGGGGGTGCCGCCGCATCCCGCCAATGAACCGCGCGCTTCTCAAATCGCCGCGAAGGTCGCGCATTTCACCTTTTACGCGCTGTTTTTTGCCCTGCCATTGTCGGGCATTGCGGCCTATTATTTCGGCGCGCGAGTAGCAGGAGAATTGCATTCCGGGCCGTTCAAGGGGCTGATGTGGGTGTTGATCGCCGGCCACGTCGCCGCAGTTCTGGTTCACCAGTTCTATTGGCGCACCAATGTTTTGAAGCGTATGACGCACGGCTAAAGCACTACGCTTTTCCAAAAGCGAAAACGCTCTATCTCTCTGTCTCTTCGTATTTTCTGAAGCTAAACCCGCTCGAATTGCCATTAGCGGCGGTTTGTCACGTTCCCGGATGATCGGAAATAGTGATGATGAGCCTCGCCACACAAGGCGGCAATGAGGTTATGGGATGCGGGATAGCGAAGACATATTGCCGGGCGCGGACTGGCGGGATTGCTTTGAAGGAGAGATGGTGACGGCCGCATCGAGTTCACTCGACGTGAGCAGACTTCTCCTCGATCATCCTCCGGCATGGATCAGCGGCCTTATGGCGCTTCGAAACCGTCTCGTATCGCTTTTTGGTCTCAGAACGGTCGAGCTGGCGGCGGGTACTTCGGCGGGCGGATTTCCCGTGCTGTCGTCTACTTCGGACCGGACCGTGCTCGGCTTTGACGACAACCATCTCGATTTCCGTATCGTCGTCGATGTGGAACAGGAGCTTGGTCGGCAGATCGTGAAGGTCACGACTATCGTCCGGCGCAAGAACCTGTTCGGGCGTCTCTATCTTTTCGTCGTCGGGCCGTTTCATCGTCGCATCGTGCCGGCGACGATGCGGCCGTTTTGCGCCAATGTCCGCCCCGTCAAGACCGGAGACGAGTTTATCAGTCGACCCGTGTGAGGGTAAAGCCCTGCGCACGCAGGAGTTCAATTACGCCTTCTTCGCCCGGCAGGTGCAAAGCGCCGACGGCCATGAAGACATTGCCTTTGGCAAGCTCAGGGGCCGATCGCTCCGCCATGACGTGGTTGCGATCGGTGATGATGCGTTGCTCGAAGGCGGCGTAGCCCTGGTCATTTTCAGACGCTTTCTTGGGATCAATGCTCTTCAGCATGGGCATGGTCATGCCGATATCACCGCTGACATAAAGATCGGTCATGGTCGTCATAATGTCGTCCATGCGGTCGCCCAATTCGAGCGTTTCGATCAGCGCCTGCAGATGAAATTCCATTGGCAGCTCAGACATGGCCGCAAGCTGCTCCACCATGGTCTCCAGCCCGACAAGATGCTTTCCGTCCGCGACTGCATCTTCAGCGAGCTTCTTATCCAGGAAAGACAGGCCAGTGGCCTTGCGGGCAAATTCGCAGGCGGGAAGGGCGACGAAACTCGACAGCATCCATGGCTTCATGCGCGAAACGGCACTCAGCGGAATGCCGCGCTCCTTAAGACCCTTTTCAAGGCGTGCGACATTTTCGGGTGACAGGATGTCGGTGATCGACTTGCCGTCCATAAACATGGTGAGGTCGGGTCTTGTCAGCAGCGATGCCGCAATTTTCTTGTCATCGACGATTTCGTCCGATTCCACGATGACCGTCGCGGCTTTTTCAAACGCGGGTGTTGCGGCGGCTGGCATGCCAAGAACGCGTGGATCGGTGACGTGCATGGTGCCGAGAAGAAAGGACGGCGCCGTTCCAGCTTTTTCGATGCGCCAGAAGTTGCCCTTGCCGTTCGGGATAGCTGCCGCTTCCTGTTCGATCTTCGCGAAGCCCTGCGGGTCGCTCTTGCGCATCTCCACGAGAATATCGCTGCCCGTGCAGCTTATCTCCTGTTCGGCGGCTTGCGCCTCACCCAACGATAGCAACGTTGCGAAGAGGATTGCGACAGCAGTGACGTGCAGCGCGGCGAGCAACCAGAGCAGGGTGTCGCCGGTCTTGCCCATCAGTGTGGCGGTGAGATTTTGTGGCTTTATCAGGCTTTGCATAGGTACTATCCGGTTCTAGTCCACTTATAGAACGGCGGCTTGGACGTCTGATTAATGACTATGGTTAAGCATTTCCTGCTTCATGCGCGCGGGTGGGCATTATCGTAGATTTCCAGCAATCTTGCGGTATCGACGCCGGTATAGATCTGCGTGGTGGAGAGGCTGGCATGGCCGAGCAGTTCCTGAATGGTGCGCAGGTCGCCGCCGCCGGCCAGTAGATGGGTGGCGAAGGAGTGGCGCAGCGCATGCGGTGTGGCGTTTTCCGGCAGGCCGAAAGCGCCACGCAACTTCTGCATCTCGCGCTGGATGATGGCAGGTTGCAGCTTGCCGCCGCGCGCGCCGAGGAATAGCGGCTGGTCGGCAGCCAGATGATAGGGGCAGAGCTTTTTGTAGGCCTCAACCGCTTCCGTTACCACCGCCAGCAAAGGCACCACCCGGGTCTTGTTGCCTTTGCCGGTGATGCGAAGGCTGCGGGCGTCGGGCGTGAAATCGGCCGGAGCCAGCCCGAGCGCCTCGGAGATGCGAAGACCGCAGCCATAAAGAAGCGAGAGAACCGCAGCGTTACGGGCGGCAATCCACGGCTCTTCATTCAATTGCGCCTCGGTGGTGGTTATTTTCAGCGCCTGCCGGTCCGTCAGCGGTTTCGGCAGAGATTTCGGCTGTTTCGGCGAGCGCATGGCGGTGGCCCCGGCCGCATTCACCAGACCTTTCTTTTGCAGATAGTGGAGAAAGGAACGCAGGCCCGCCAGATGCCGCCCCAGCGAGCGTGCGCCGGCGCCTTCCCTGCGACGACTGGCCAGAAAGGCGCGAAGATCGACCGGGCGCAGATCGGCGATATCGGCGATTGAAGCTGACTTGCCGATGTAACCGGTGAGGAATGTCAAAAACTGGCGAGTGTCGCGCTCGTAGGCCTCGACGGTATTGTCTGCAAGGCGGCGTTCACCGGCAATCGCGGCAAGCCAGGATTGGCGCTCGTTCAAGAGATCGGGTGTGGCAAAAGTCAGAATTTCGGTCACGGGGCGCTCCATTCCTCTCCCAACGCTATGCCCTTATGGTCAGTATTTGGTTAAGGCTTGCGCCTGGGCTTCGCATCTGGCGTGGACTTTACCGGGGTCAGCCATTACATCCGGGCGGTTTCCTTTTTCATTCCGCCGGGGCATGTTCGCCACATCATGGCAAAAGATTCGTCCGATCTGTTTGGGGCTCTGTTCGACCCGCCGTCGCTCACGCGCACGGTGCCCGTTCTCGTGCCGATGCCGGCGCCGGGACCCTACAGTTATGCCGTGCCTGACGATATGGTGGTGGAGACCGGCTCCATCGTTCAGGTGCCGCTTGGACCACGGCAGGTCTTCGGCGTGGTGTGGGACGATGCAGGAGAGAAGAGCGTCGATCCGAAAAAGCTGCGGCCCATCACCAAGAGTTTCGAGTGCCCGCCGCTGAAAGCGGAAATGCGGCGCTTCATCGACTGGGTTGCCGCCTACACGCTTTCTCCGCCCGGCCTTGTGGCGCGCATGGCCCTACGCGCGCCCGCCGCCTTCGATCCCGAGCCTATGATCGAGGGGCTGCGGCTGACCGAAGGCAGGCCGGAGCGGCTTACTCCCGCCCGCGAGAGAGTGATGGAACTGGCGGCCGAGGGCCATGGCTGGACGAAGAGTGGCCTTGCCCATGCCGCCGGCGTTTCTACCAGCGTTGTCGATGGTCTGGTCAAGCAGGGCGTATTCGAGACGGTTTTTCTGCCCGCGCCGCCCGTTGTGGCCGAGCCTGATCCCGACTATGCCGAGCCGCGACTGGAAGGCCCGCAGAAACAGGCGGCATCGGAAATTCTCGAGGATGTGCGCAAGGGTGGTTTCCATGTTTCACTGATTGATGGTGTGACCGGCTCCGGCAAAACCGAGGTCTATTTCGAGGCGGTGGCGGAAACGCTGCGACAAGGCAAGCAGGTCCTCATCCTGTTGCCGGAAATCGCGCTGACGGCGGCCTTCCTGGATCGCTTTCACGACCGCTTCGGCGCCAAGCCGGCGGAATGGCATTCTGACCTGTCGCCGCGCATGCGCGAAAAGGTCTGGCGACAGGCGGTGACGGGTGAGGTGAAGGTGGTGGCCGGCGCGCGCTCGGCGCTGTTCCTTCCCTTCGACAATCTCGGCCTCATTATCGTCGATGAGGAGCATGACCCGGCCTACAAGCAGGAAGACCGCGTCTTTTACAATGCCCGCGACATGGCGGTCGTCAGAGCCCGGATCGGGGATTTCCCGGTGGTGCTGGTCTCCGCCACGCCGTCAGTGGAAAGCCAGGTCAACGGCAGTTCTGGCCGCTATAACACGATCCATCTGCATACGCGCTTCGGCGATGCGGCGATGCCCGATCTGCATCTGATCGATATGCGTCGCCATCCGCCGGAAAGGGGAGGGTTTCTTTCGCCGGTTCTCCTGCGCGGCATCGGCAAAACCATCGAAAAGGGCGAGCAGTCCCTGCTCTTTCTCAATCGTCGCGGTTACGCGCCGCTGACGCTCTGCCGGGTCTGCGGTCACCGTTTCCAGTGCCCGCAATGTTCGAGCTGGCTGGTGGAGCACCGGTTCCGCAATCAACTGCAATGCCACCAGTGCGGTCACAACGAGCCGACGCCGGACCATTGCCCGGAATGCGGCACCTTCGATCATCTGGTGGCCTGCGGGCCGGGGGTAGAGCGGATCGCCGAGGAGGTGGAGAAACATTTTCCCGAGGCCCGCACCATCGTGCTCTCCTCTGACCTGATGGGCGTCAAGCGGCTGCGTCTGGAGCTGGAGGCGATCGTCAAGGGAGAGGCGGACATCGTCATCGGCACGCAGCTGGTTGCCAAGGGGCACAACTTCCCCCTTATGACGCTTGTCGGTATTGTCGACGCCGATCTCGGGCTTGCCAATGGCGATCCGCGCGCAGCGGAGCGAACGTTCCAACTGCTCTCGCAGGTGACCGGTCGCGCCGGGCGAACCGGGCTGAAAAGCCACGGCCTGTTGCAAACCTACCAGCCGCAACACCCTGTCATGCAGGCAATCGTGTCCGGTGATGCATCTGCCTTTTACGAAAGGGAGATCGTGGAGCGGGAAAAAGCCGTTCTTCCGCCTTTCGGACGGCTTGCCTCAATCATCGTTTCCGCCGATACGCGTGCGGAGGCCGAAACCCATGCGCGGGGTTTAAGGGCAGCAGCACCGCAGGTTACGGGCATCATGCTGCTCGGCCCGGCGGAAGCGCCGCTGGCGCTTATCCGCGGCCGGCACCGTTTTCGCCTGCTGGTGCATGGGCGGCGCAATTCCGATATGCAATCCTTCCTTCGAACGCTTCTGGCCAATGGCCCGAAGGAACGGGGCAGCGTGCATGTGCAGCTCGATATCGATCCGCAAAGTTTCCTTTGAACTTTATCAATGGGGACGTTTTCCCGCTGTCATGACCGTGTCATAACGCAGCAGGCAAAAATGATTTGAGGAACGAGATGGAGTTTTATTTTCCCGCCGAATTCGGCGAGCAGCTGGCCTTCGGCGCTGCGGTGGTGTCGGTCGTGATCGGCCTCTTTTTCATGTTTGCACCAGGCGTTACTCTGCGTGCCTTCGGTCTGCAGGCGATCGGCGAGCGCCGGGATGGTTACGCGCTTGTGCGCTCGTCGCTTGCCGGTTTTTATCTCGGCCTCGGTGCTTCCGCCCTGCTTCTGGCGCAGCCCATGGTCTATCTCGCCTTCGGTGCGGCTTTCGGTCTCAGCGTGTTCGGCGGCATTCTCTCCATTCTCTCGGATGGAGGCGCAACAGTGCGGAATTTCATACTTCTGGTTGTACACCTTCTGTTGTCTGCACTGTCGTTGAGCTACGTGTTCGGACTGGTCTGAGACGGGCTTTTTGGCTTTTGTGCCGCACCTGCGGCGCATCCTGGGCGGAATCGGAAAATTTAAACGCATTCCCCCTTGCCCAAACGGCGCTTTCCGCTATTACGCGTGTTGCGAGTCCCGGCGTCCTATGCTAGACGGACCGCGAAATTGGGAAAAGGCAGGGGGGAATTCCGGTCTTTTTCGGGGAAATTGAAACGATTTCAAGAATTTGATGCGGAGGATCCCCCTCGCTGATGTTCTTGGACGATTAGCAGGGAAAAAGTGCCCGTGGCAGATACCTCCCATGGAACATCCGGTGTAGCCGAAAGGTATGCATCGTCGCTTTTCGAGCTTGCTTTGGAAGCGGGTGCGGTCGAGGCAGTTGGAGCCGATCTGGACAGGTTCGGCGCACTTCTCGATGAAAGTGACGATTTGAAGCGTCTGGTTGCGAGCCCGGTGTTTTCCGCCGAGGATCAGTTCAAGGCAATCACCGCAATCTGCGAGAAGGCCGGTATTGCCGGTCTTGCTGTCAATTTCCTCAAGGTCGTTGCGAATAACCGCCGTCTGTTTGCCGTTCCCGGCATGATCCGCGCCTATCGCTCCATTGCTGCTGCCCATCGCGGCGAAATTACCGCCGAGGTCACCTCGGCACATGCGCTCGACGAAGCGCAAGAAACTGAACTGAAGGCGGCGCTGAAGAGCGTTACCGGCAAGGATGTGACGGTTTCCGTTACCGTTGATCCTTCGATCCTCGGTGGCCTGATCGTCAAGGTTGGTTCTCGCCAGATCGATACGTCTCTTCGCACCAAACTTTCCACCCTTAAGCTTGCACTGAAAGAGGTTGGCTGATGGATATCCGCGCCGCGGAAATTTCCGCAATTCTGAAAGATCAAATCAAAAATTTCGGCAACGAGGCGGAAGTCTCGGAAGTCGGTCAGGTGCTTTCCGTCGGTGACGGTATCGCCCGCGTCTATGGTCTCGACAATGTTCAGGCCGGCGAAATGGTCGAGTTTCCTGGCGGCGTTCGCGGCATGGCGCTCAACCTCGAGGCCGACAACGTCGGTGTGGTTATCTTCGGTTCCGACCGTGCCATCAAGGAAGGCGACACCGTAAAGCGGACTGGCGCTATCGTTGACGTTCCGGTTGGCCCGGAGCTGCTCGGCCGCGTCGTTGACGCCCTTGGCAACCCGATCGACGGCAAAGGCCCGATCAACGCCGCCAAGCGTTCGCGCGTTGACGTCAAGGCTCCCGGCATCATTCCGCGTAAGTCGGTTCATGAGCCGATGTCGACCGGCCTCAAGGCTATCGACGCCCTCATCCCGGTTGGCCGCGGCCAGCGCGAGCTCGTCATCGGCGACCGCCAGACCGGCAAGACCGCGATCATTCTCGACGCGATCCTGAACCAGAAGGCCATTCACGACAATGGTCCGGAAGGCGACAAGCTTTATTGCGTCTACGTTGCTATCGGCCAGAAGCGTTCGACCGTTGCCCAGTTCGTAAAGGTTCTGGAAGAGCGCGGCGCCCTGCAGTATTCGATCATCATTGCTGCCACGGCTTCCGACCCGGCTCCGATGCAGTATCTGGCACCGTTTGCCGGTTGCGCCATGGGCGAATACTTCCGTGATAACGGCAAGCACGCCCTCATCGGTTATGACGACCTTTCCAAGCAGGCCGTTGCTTACCGTCAGATGTCGCTTCTGCTGCGCCGTCCTCCGGGCCGCGAAGCTTATCCGGGCGACGTCTTCTACCTTCACTCCCGTCTTCTGGAGCGCGCTGCAAAGCTCTCCGACGAAATGGGTGCTGGCTCTCTGACGGCTCTGCCTGTCATCGAAACCCAGGGCAACGACGTTTCGGCCTTCATTCCGACCAACGTGATCTCGATCACCGACGGCCAGATCTTCCTTGAAACCGACCTGTTCTACCAGGGTATCCGTCCGGCCGTTAACGTCGGTCTGTCGGTTTCGCGCGTTGGCTCTGCCGCCCAGATCAAGGCGATGAAGCAGGTCGCCGGTTCGATCAAGGGTGAACTTGCCCAGTATCGCGAAATGGCCGCCTTCGCCCAGTTCGGCTCGGACCTTGACGCTTCCACACAGCGCCTGCTTAACCGCGGTGCCCGCCTGACCGAGCTTCTGAAGCAGCCGCAGTTCTCTCCGCTCAAGACGGAAGAGCAGGTCGCGGTGATCTTCGCAGGTGTCAACGGTTATCTCGACAAGATCCCGGTCGCGCAGGTCGGCAAGTTCGAGCAGGGTCTGCTCTCCTACCTCCGCTCGGAAGGCAAGGCGATCCTCGACACCATCCGCACGGAAAAGGCAATCAGCGACGATACCAAGAGCAAGCTCAAGGGCGCTCTTGATAGCTTCGCGAAGTCTTTCTCGTAATTAGGGCTCTTTTACTCGGACGGATAACGGATGCCTTCACTAAAGGATCTGAAAAACCGCATTGCCTCCGTAAAGGCGACGCAGAAGATTACCAAGGCGATGAAAATGGTCGCCGCGGCGAAGCTTCGGCGCGCCCAGGAAGCTGCGGAGGCCGCCCGGCCTTATTCTCAACGCATGGGCGCCGTTCTTGCCAACATCGCCAAGGCGGTAGAGGCGGACGTCGCTCCGGCGCTGATGACCGGCACCGGCAAGGACAACGTGCATCTGCTCGTTGTCTGCACGGCAGAGCGTGGTCTTTGCGGCGGTTTCAACTCGCAGATTTCCCGTTTTGCCCGCGATCAAGCCCGCAAGCTGATTTCCGAAGGCAAAACGGTCAAGATCATCACGGTCGGCAAGAAGGGTTACGACAGCCTTCGTCGCGAATTCGCAGCTAATATCATCGAGCGCATCGAACTGCGCGAAGTGAAGAAGGTCGGTTTCGAAAACGCCGACCAGATCGCCAAGAAGGTGATCTCCCTGTTCAATGCGGGTGAATTTGACGTCTGCACGCTGATCTACTCGGAATTCAAGTCCGTCATCAGCCAGATCCCGACCGGTCTGCAGCTTATTCCTGCCGCAGTCCCTGTTGTGGAAGAGGTTGAGGCAACGCAGAGCGCCGTCTACGAATATGAGCCTGATGCGGCTTCTATTCTGGAAGACCTTATTCCGCGCAACATTTCGGTTCAGGTTTTCCGGGCTCTGCTCGAAAACGTTGCCGGTGAAATGGGCGCCAAGATGAGCGCGATGGACAACGCAACGCGCAATGCCGGTGATATGATCAACAAGCTGACGCTTTCCTACAACCGTCAGCGTCAGGCTCAGATCACCAAGGAACTCATTGAAATCATTTCGGGCGCGGAAGCGCTCTGAGGTAAGGAAAGAGGGTAAGGATAATGGCTAAGGCAGCTACCCCCAAGAAAACCGCAGCGGTGAACGGCGCGGGCAAGGTTACCCAGGTTATCGGCGCTGTTGTCGACGTGGCGTTCGAAGGCGAACTGCCTCCGATCCTCAACGCGCTCGAAACCGATAACAACGGCAACCGCCTCGTTCTGGAAGTCGCTCAGCATCTCGGCGAAAACGTCGTACGCACGATCGCCATGGACTCGACCGAAGGTCTCGTCCGCGGTCAGGTCGTCGCTGATACGGGCGCTCCGATCGAGGTTCCGGTCGGTCTGGAAACGCTCGGCCGCATCATGAACGTCATCGGTGAGCCGGTTGACGAAGCAGGTCCGATCGTAACGGCCAAGAAGCGCGCCATCCACCAGGACGCACCGTCTTACGTCGAGCAGTCGACTGAAGGCCAGATCCTCGTTACCGGCATCAAGGTCGTTGACCTACTGGCTCCTTACGCCAAGGGCGGCAAGATCGGCCTGTTCGGCGGCGCTGGCGTTGGCAAGACGGTTCTCATCATGGAACTGATCAACAACGTCGCCAAGGCGCACGGTGGTTACTCGGTATTCGCCGGCGTGGGTGAGCGTACCCGCGAAGGTAACGACCTCTATCACGAAATGATCGAGTCGAACGTCAACAAGCTTGGCGGCGGCGAAGGTTCCAAGGCTGCTCTCGTTTACGGCCAGATGAACGAACCGCCGGGCGCCCGCGCTCGCGTCGCTCTGACCGGTCTGACGATCGCTGAAAACTTCCGCGACGAAGGCCAGGACGTTCTGTTCTTCGTGGACAACATCTTCCGCTTCACGCAGGCTGGTTCGGAAGTGTCGGCTCTTCTCGGCCGTATTCCTTCGGCTGTGGGCTATCAGCCAACGCTCGCAACCGACATGGGCCAGATGCAGGAACGCATCACCACCACGAACAAGGGTTCGATCACCTCTGTTCAGGCGATTTACGTTCCCGCCGACGACTTGACCGACCCTGCGCCGGCCACTTCGTTCGCGCACCTTGACGCAACGACGGTTCTGTCGCGTTCGATCGCAGAAAAGGGTATTTACCCGGCTGTTGACCCGCTCGACTCCACCTCGCGCATGCTCGACCCGATGATCGTCGGTGAGGAACACTACGAGGTTGCCCGTAAGGTTCAGTCGACCCTGCAGCGCTACAAGTCCCTTCAGGACATCATCGCCATCCTCGGCATGGACGAACTGTCGGAAGAAGACAAGCTGACGGTTGCCCGCGCCCGCAAGATCGAGCGCTTCCTGTCGCAGCCGTTCTTCGTTGCCGAAGTCTTCACCGGTTCTCCGGGCAAGCTCGTCGCACTCGAAGACACGATCAAGGGCTTCAAGGGCCTGGTCAACGGCGAATACGACAGCCTGCCGGAAGCAGCTTTCTACATGGTCGGTTCGATGGAAGAAGCCATCGAAAAGGCAAAGAAGCTGACTGCTGAAGCTGCCTGATTATGAATTGGCGGGCGCGTGGTTCGACCACGCGCCTTGCCGACGATGACGGTGAAACCGGAACGGCTTTGCCGGCGTTTTAATAAAAGTCCGTGACGCCCGCGTAATTGAAAAGAAGTGAATAGCCATGGCTGACAGTTTCAAATTCGATCTCGTTTCCCCGGAACGTCTGCTCGTTTCCGAAACGGTTACGGAAGTCGTCATTCCGGCTACGCTGGGTGAGATGACGGTTCTGGCCAATCACGCGCCCACCATGACGACGATCAAGCCGGGCCTGGTGACGGTGAAATTCGCCTCTGGCGAAACCCATAAATACGTCGTTTTCGGTGGTTTTGCCGATATTCTTCCGACAGGTTGCACGCTTCTCGCCGAATCCGCTGTTTCGGCTGACGATATGTCCCCTGACACGCTGCAGAAGCGCATCGATTTGGCCAAGGCCGAAATCCAGGAAGGCAATCATCACCACGAGCATCTGACCAAGCTTGAAAAGCATCTCTACGAACTGACGAACCTGCATGAGGTTCTCGTCGCCGCTTGAAAGCACCGGGCGGGTTCGAAAGAATGACTGTCCACACAATACCCAAAGCAGAAAGCGGCCGTTTCGGTCGCTTTTTTGTTTTCGGCCACTGCCTGTTTTCTTAAGCAGGCAGAAAAATCTGAGTTCTCGTTCCAGTAAAAGCGTCACGGCCCGCTCATTACGTTTGCGGAAATCGATTCCGATTTTCAGGGCGATAGGCTAGACATGAGGGTGAAAAGTAGCATCGCTGTTGTCGATCGAGAGCAGACGAGAAGTCATGTTTCTTGTCATGGAGGGATGATCGCCGTGTCGATAGAAGCCAGTTATCGAAGGGTCGCAAGATCCGCGCTGCGACAGGGCGCCCTCAGCACGGGTGAGCGCGCCGTGCCGGAGGAGGTGCCGGTTGCCTTTTCTTACGGCGGCAGCACCCATGCCGTGATGATGGCTAGTCCCGCTGATCTTGTCGATTTCGCCGTCGGCTTCAGCCTGACAGAGGGCATCATATCGGGACGCAGCGAAATCCGGGCGATAGAGGTTATTGAAGCCGGGCAGGGTTATGATGTCCAGGTGGATCTGATGGACGCCGAGGCTGATGCCCTGCGGGCGAGACGGCGGCATATGGCAGGTCCGGTTGGTTGCGGTCTGTGCGGGATCGAATCCATAGAACAGGCGGTTCGCGTGGTCCCCGATCTCAGCGGCGCGAGAATGTCGATCCACGGTGATGATATCGTTGCCGCGGTGAAAGCACTGAGCGACGCACAAAGCCTCAACCGCGAAACCAGGGCCGTTCACGGTGCGGGTTTTTATAGTCCTCAAGATGGTTTGCTTGCGGTGCGCGAAGATGTCGGTCGCCACAATGCGCTCGACAAGTTGGCCGGTGCTGTCGTGAATGCCGGTATTTCCGCCAAGACAGGCATTGTTGCCGTCACCAGTCGCCTGTCGGTGGAGATGGTTCAGAAGACAGCGATCCTTGGTAGTCCGGTTATGGCAGCAATTTCGGCTCCTACCGCGCTTGCCATCGAAACTGCCGAGAGTGCGGGCATCACGCTTGTTGCGCTGGTGCGGGGTGAAGACTTCGAAATCTTCACCCGTGCGGACCGTGTTATTTTATAATGCCAGTTGCCGGTCGGCATTGGCATCCGGGGTTCGAAGCATACTAAAACTCCGCCCATTCGGGCGCAGCATTTCCGTGAGACCTTGCCGTTGCGTATCGCGGCTGTGGTGCTGTCAGCCTCGTTATTGCAGCGGGTCTTTTATTGATCTGCTGGGCGGATGATATCTGTCCTTCGCGCGATATTCTGAACTGCCGCAACAATTCGTGCAGGTTGTCCGCTTCATTGGCGAGGCCGTGGCTGGCGGCAGTGGTTTCTTCCACCATGGCGGCGTTCTTCTGAGTCGCCTGATCCATGACGTTGACGGCTTGGTTGATTTCTCTCAGACCGTTGGCCTGTTCGCGCGAGGCCTCGACGATGGCCGAGACGTTGGCATCGATTTCGCCCATTTGCGATTGAATATCCCGCAGCGCACCGCCGGTTCTGCCAACCAGATCGACGCCATTGGCGACCTGTTCGCGGGAGGTGTTGATGAGGGACTTGATTTCCTTGGCAGCAACGGCGGATCGTTGCGCGAGTTCCCGCACCTCTTGGGCGACCACAGCGAAACCCTTGCCCGCTTCACCGGCACGGGCAGCTTCCACGCCGGCATTCAGCGCCAGAAGATTGGTCTGGAATGCGATGTCGTCAATGACGCCGATGATGTTGGTGATTTCACCGGAGGAGCGCGAAATCGCGTCCATAGCGGAAATTGCCTGCTGAACGACTTCACCAGAATGTTCGGCATGTTCTCTCGTGCGCAACACCAGTTTCCCGGCCTCGCCGGCGCGCTGGCTCGCATCGGTCACGGTGGTGGTGATTTGCTCCAGCGCCGCTGCTGTTTCTTCCAGCGAGGCCGCCTGCTGTTCGGTTCGCTGCGAGAGCTGATCGGCGGCTATGCGGATTTCACCCGAGCCGGATGCGATTGTCGAGGCATTGTGAGCGATCGTCTGCATGGTGGACTGAAGTTTGCCGACCACGTCGTTGAAGTCCTGGCGCAATTTCTCCATGCTGGGCACGAAGCTGCTATCGAGGCGCTGCACCAGGTCACCCTCGGCCAGTGCCTGCAAGGCATCGGCGAGAATGGTGATGGCGCTCATGCGCGGCGTCACGTCGGTTGCGAATTTCACAACCTTCACCACCTTGCCCGTCTCATCCAATACCGGGTTGTAAGCGGCCTGGATCCATATCTCCTTGCCATTCTTTCCATAACGAACAAATTCGTCCGAGATGAATTCTCCGGATGCCAGCCGCGGCCAGAAATTGGCATAGGCTGGCGATGCGGCATAGGCCGGATCGCAGAACATACGGTGGTGCCGGCCTTCGATTTCCTTGAGGTCGTAGTTGACAGTGGCGCAGAAATTCGGATTGGCGGTAATGATCGTGCCATCCGGCAAAAATTCGATGGTGGCCTGGGAGCGTGAAAGCGCTTCGAGTTTGCCAGCATCTTCTACAGCCTTGATCTTCTTGGCTGTGATGTCGGTCGCTATCTTGACAACCTTATAGGGTTTGCCTGACCTGAAGACGGGGTTGTAGGAGGCCTCGATCCATATGGTCGATCCATCCTTGCGTATGCGGCGATATTCCTTGCCCTGAAATTCGCCGCGCGCAAGAGATTCCCAGAATTCCTGGTATGCGTGCGATGCGACAAATTCCCGGTCGCAGAAGATACGATGATGCTTGCCGACGATCTCTGCGAGATCATAGCCCAGCGTCACACAGAAATTGCTGTTTGCCGTAAGAATATTGCCTTTAAGATCGAATTCTATGACTGCCTGCGATCTGGATATCGCATCGAGCATATTTCGATTGTCTGCGCTTTTCCCTAACCCCAGCATTAACGTCCCCCAAATAGCGGCCTCGGCGCGCGCTGCCGCACAGGAGGTGTGGTCGGCGCCGTATCATGTTGAACAACGAACAGGTTCTGCCGCCAAAGGCAGCAATGCAGGCACTTGCGACTTGTCAGCCTCGGTCAGGTATCGGACCCCGCATGATGTGATGTAGGCGCGGTACTGTTCGTCGGCTTTTAATATTAGATATCTATAATATTAAAATGTTCTTATTTAATAAAAGAGACGGTCATGAAAACAAAAACCGCCGGGCAGGTGCTCCGGCGGTTTGGTTCAATGGTCAATAGTCTCGTATTTGAGCCTTTGTTCTTAGGTTGCCTAAGAACGCGAACCGGCCGTCATGCAAAGGAATTGCAACGATCAGGCGGCGAGATCTTCCGCTTCGGTTCCCTTGAACATCTTTGCAAGGTTCAGGAAGCAGATCATGCCATGTTCGTTGGCAATGATGCCTTCGGAGTAGGACTTGTCGAAAGAGGCCGAGATTTCCGGAACCGGTTGGACCTGATTTGCCGGGATCGTCAGAATGTCCGAAACGCGATCGACGAGCATGCCGATGACCATGTTGTGCACTTCGGCCACCACAATGGCGCTTCTTTCATTTGCGACGGTGCTTTTCATTCCGAGTTTGTGTGCGAGATCGATGATCGGAATAACCGAACCGCGCAGGTTCATGACGCCGATGACGTCTTTCGGCGCGTGGGGAATGGGCGTTGAAGGCGCCCAGCCGCGAATTTCGCGGATAGTCGTCGTCTTCACGCAGAATTCCTGATCGTGCAGGCGGAATGCGATGATTTCGAGCGTCTCGCCGCCAAAGTTGGTAGAGTTTATCATTGCCATCAGAATTCTTCCCAATGCTCGCTGTGGAGGCCAGCGCAAGTGCACCGACACTTGCATATGCGAATTTGGCGTTCTGCCTGGTGCCTGAACAGCCGGAAACAATATTTTCCGCCTTCAATGGAAGATTCGTAGCATGAGATGGTTTCGCAAACCTAAATGCGAAGACTTCAATATTCTTTCTCGTAAAATATACCGGCTGCACCTTCGCCATTACCGCCCGCTTCACCGCGCAGCTTCACGCCGCGCCCGACATCGAGGTTGATGATGGCCTTTGCGCCGGAATCGCCGCTTTGCTGCAGCTCGAGATAGGTTCGCTCGTTGAGATATTTGCCGGCGGAAACGCGGGCCTGGCCTTCGGAATCCGTCGAGATGTCGAGATCGTCGACACCGAGATTGCTTCTGAGCTTGTCGAACAACGAGGTGGAGCGCCCACCGGCAAGCTGTGCTGCCGCATCCGCCAGCCGCGCGATCTGCAAGGCTGAGAGCTTGGACATGGATTGGCCGAAGATCAGCTGTGCCATAACCTCATCCTGCGGCAGAGCCGGGGTTGAGGAGAAGGCGAATGTCGGGTCGTTGGCATTGCCGGAAACCGCAACGGTGATGGTGGCGGAACCAGCGGTGGACTGCGCCTCCATATCCAGAACCGGCACGAGGCCGCCGCCGAAGGTTATCTTGCCCGTATTGAAATCGAGACGGCGGGTGAGAATTTCGAGCCGTCCACGGCGCATTTCAAAACCGCCGGAGATGACGGGAACAGCCGCCGTACCGCGAATGGTCAGATTGCCGGTCAGTTCTGCGTCGATGCCGCGTCCGCGCACGAAGATGCCGCTTGGTGCGTTTACCTGCAGATCAAGATTGATAGTGGATGAACTGCCACTGCCACCCTGATCGTTGCCGAGTGCCTTTACCTGCGCCCGCACCTGCGGCGGGGCGTTCTTGTGCTTGACGTCGATTTCCGTCAGCGAGGCTGGAAGTTTCTCCGGGATGGTGATGGCGCTTCTGTCCAGCGTCAGCTTGCCGCCAAGCACGGGCGAATTCAGAAGCGGACCCTTCAGCGTCAGCGTGCCGCTCACGATGGTCGTCACCAGCGTGCCATCATTGTAACCGGCGCGGTCCAACGTGATCGTGATGTCGGCTGGAAAGCCCGAACCGCCCGTTATACCGACGCTACCCGTTCCCGAGATCGTTCCACCGCCGGCAAGCTTTCCCGTCAGCCGGGAGATGATGGCGCGATCACGATCGAAGGTGACCGTTGCAGCCAGCCCGTTGACCGTGAGGTTACGGCGCACATCGGTCAGTCGTGTACCATCGGTGGTGATGCTGCCGGTAACGACAGGCGCGGAAGCGCTGCCGGAAATCTTCACATCGATGGCGGCGGTGCCGTCCACATCGAGGCCCTGTGCTGCGGTTTGTGCGGCAACGGCGGAGAAGGGCAACCTCCCGGAAAAGGCCATGGAAAGCGGGCGGTTACCGGCAATGCCGAGGGAACCGCCGCCCGAAAGCGACATGCCGCCCTGACCGGTTACATTCGTATCGATCTGCAGGGTGCCGCCGGCGAAACGGCCGTTTGCCTTGATGCCGAGCGCTGCAAGCCCTGCCGCACGCGTCTGGGCAACCTCGGCATTCGTCCAGTTCAGATTATAATCGACCGCCGGGTCTGAAGCCGTGCCCTTGGCGCTGACCGTTCCGGATATACTCCCCGCCGCATCCAGCCCGGTGGCGAAGGCATTTGCGAGGTTCGCGGGAAGCGAGCGGATATTGGCGTTGATGTCGAGTATCGAACCCGCCGTGCCGTTTACCTCGACGCGCCCGTCGCCGGTGATGATAGTCAGACCGGAGATGCGGGCCGTGCCGTTCTCGATCGCAATTGTACTCGGCTTTTCAAGCCGTACGGCAATGCCCTTGGGGGCGGCCGAGAAGGCATCGAGCCGCACGGTCATCGGCGATCCTGCGGTATTGGCACTGCCCTTTACCACGAGCGGCGCATTGTCGTAGCGTCCGTTGACATCGAAGTTGGTGGTCGTGCCGGAATGGCCAATGGTTGCATTCAGCGCCGAAATCGCCGCGGTGCCAGCATTGACGCTGTCGGCGCTGACCTTGCCGTTGATGGCGAGCGCCTGAAGGTCGTCAATGGAGATATCGGCAGCGAGCTTCGAAATAACCGTTGTGCCCTGGCGGATACTGCCGCCATTCGCCTTTATCGTCGCGGCAATCCGGCCGTTATCGTTACTGAGTACGATGTCGCCGGCAATATCGCCATCTGCCTGTTGCGCGGCAAGTGCCGCCAGCAGGGCCAAGTCCGGGAAATTGAACGACAGATTGCCAGATGGCAGGAATTGTTGCGAGAATTGCAGCTTGCCGTTCAAGATGTTGCGACCCACTGCCACATGAAGCTCGGGTATTGCCGTGCCGTTTTCTGTCTGCACCACATTGGCGTTGGCGTCGATCTTCTGCCGGTCGAGGCTGCCGCTGGCGGTCAGTTTTGCCTGCGGTGCGGCCGGATCGGCCTTGCCTGCGGCATTGACCTTCAGGGCTTCAAGCTTCCGTCCGGCAAGAGTGGCACTTTCGGAGCTTAAGGTGACATTGAAGTCGGGCGCGGCAAGCGCGCCGCTGGCTTCAATTGCAAAATCGGCAACGCCCTTTGCCTGTGGCGTCAGTTTTTCGAGAGCGGGAAACTTGCCCGTCAGATTGGCGCTCAACACGTCGTCTTCGAGACTGACATCACCTGTAGCTTCAATTGTTCCGGATTTGACCACGAGGTTCTGAACGCTTGTGCGCCCGCCAATGATCAGGTCGATATCGCCCTGCAAAGCGATGGTGGTATCGAATTTTTCCGCCAGCGCTGGCGGCAGGGTGGCGGGCAACGCAAAGAGCTGCACGCTGGATGTCAGGCGATTGTTGGCGAGGTCGAAACTGCCGTTCAGCGTTCCGCCGACACTGGCGCTCTCCAGCGTCGCGCCGTCAAAGCCGATGGTCGACGAGGTGAGGCTGACCGGCGCCTTGATGGTGACCGGCGCACGCACCAGCCGGTCGATATCCGGGCTGACGAAGGACGATTGTGCCACGGAGAGAATGGTGTCGATGGTGCCGCTGCGATCGGCAATGTTGAGATTGCCGCTCCTGGCCGTCAGCTTGACATCATCAAGCCTCCCCTGTGGGAGGGAAAGGCTGCGCAACGATGCCGTGGTGTTGAGATGAGCGGCATCAGCGTTGCCCTTCAGGGAAAGATCAATGCCATTGATGAGGGCCTGGATCTCGCCATTGTTCAGCGGCCAGCGGAAATCCACTGGCCCGGCGGTGCCGATGAGATTGGCACTAAGATCGTTCTGGCCGTTCGGATCCACGGTGCCCGAGGCCGTCAGCAGCAATGTGCCGGTTTCCAGCGTGCTGCTGCCGATTTCGATGCGCCCCTGCGGTGAGAGCGTGGCGTTTGCATCAAGTTTCGTCTCGCCGGCGAAAAGCTGTCGGAAAGCGGGGGGCAGAAGCAGATCGGGCTGGCCGCCGCCTGCGACCTCGATACGCCGCGTGCCGTCGTCTCCAAGTAGATGGTGGCCGGTGACGTTGAGCACGGGGTTGCCGGCGACGTTGCCGCGCAGAGTGCCGGTCCAGTCAGAAAGCGGACCTTCACCGTTCACATCGATCGCCACGGCGGGTGTGCCCGGAAGCGAGAGCAGCGTGGCCAGAAGCCCGCCGTCGGGCTCCTTCATCTCCGCTTTCAACTTCAAGACATTTTCATTCGGCAGAAACGCGATGTCTGCATTGACCGCAGCGTCCGGCGTGCTCTGCCGGTGGGCAGTGAGCGATAGCCTGATATCGTCCTGCGCGGCCTTGAGATTGCCCTCGGCGGTCAGCTCGAAGTCGCGGCCAAGAAGGGATTGTCCGAGGCTAATATCGGGGAAATCGAAACTGTCGATGTCGATTTCAATCGGCAGGGACGAACTGCCGGAGCTTTTGGTCGATGTTTGCTCAGCGGGAAGCGGTTTGCGATCGACATCAATCGATCCGGCCGACACCCGGTCGGCGTGGAAGGTTCCGGCAAGAAGCGAGAGCGGCGACCAGTCAACGGCGATCTGGTTCACACGGGCGTAAGGTCCCTGCCGATCCGCAAGAGTAACATTGTCGAGCCGCAGGCGACCGGTCAAAAGACCGCTGGGTGGAGAGATTTCGATTGTCTGGTCGGGCGTGGAAACGAGCGATGAAATCTGCTTTGCGGCAATTCTTGCACCCATCGGGGTAAGACCGACGAACAGAACCGCAAGCAACACCAGCACCACGCCGCAAAGAGCAGCGTAGCCCAGCCATTTCAGCAATCGAATCAACGTTGTCATCAAGCGTAATCTACACTCTGTTGCTAGGGTGTTCGATGGCGGCGTTTAAAAAGACTGGCCGATGCCAGCATAAATGCCGAAATTGTTGCCACCATCATATTTTTCAAGCGGCATGGCGACATCAAGACGCAAAGGCCCAAAGGGTGTTGCGTAACGCAAACCAATACCGGCGCCAGCCCGGATATCGGAGAAATCAGGGGTTACGCTGTCGGATACCACACCCGCATCGATGAAGGGCACGATTCCGATCGTATCGGTGACCTTGATACGGGCTTCGATGGAGCCAACCACGTAAGAGCGGCCGCCAGTTGCATCACCGGCTGCATTATAGGGCGATATTTCCTGGTAGCTATAGCCGCGGACGGATCCGCCGCCGCCGGCATAAAAGCGCCTTGTGGTCGGTATGTCCTGCAGATTGCTGCCGCCGACGAGCACGCCGCCGGAAAGCTTTCCGGCCATGATCAAGCGATCTTCGGCGCCGAGTCCCTTATAACCCGAAATAGAGCCTTCAAAGGAGGAAAAGAAAGTACCGTTCAGCGCTTCATAGCTGGGCTTGGCGGCCACCGATGCACGAAAGCCTTCAGTGGGGTTGAGCTTGTCGTCGCGCGTATCGCGAACGAATTCCAGCGGTATGGAGGTGGTCAGATATTTGTTCTTGCCGAATGCGTCTTCGGTATCTGCCCACTGCACCTCGAGACCGGCGGCTGCGGTATCGGTGTCGTTCAGCTCATAACTGAAACCGGCGGCTCCCGTTATGGTCTTGGCCTCATAGGTATCGGGATGTTCGGTCTTGGCGATCAGGCTGGTCTTGAATGTGGTGCGCGGGTTGAACATGCCGGGCTTTGTGAAGGTGATGCCCGCCGAATAGTCCATGCCTTCGACGCTCGATGCTTCGGCGATGCGTGAAACCGAACCCTCGATCCGCAGCGATTCCGCCTGCCCGAACAGGTTCCTGTGGCCCCAATACCCCTGGAGGCCAATGCCTTCCGTGGTGGAATATTGTGCGCCGACGCCGAAATAACGGTGCTTGCCCTCTGACACCTCGATGGTGAGCGGAATGGAGCCATCGCGTGACAGCGTTCCTGCTTCCTTGATTGTCAGGCTGGAAAAGACGCCGAGCTGGCGTAGCCGGTCTGCGGCCTTGCGCAGTTTTTCCGGGGAGTAGGGTTCGCCGCCATTGAGGCGCGAATAACGGCGGATGAAGTCGCCGTCGACGGTTTTTTCGCCGGTGACGGTGACCGCGCCGAGGGGTGCCACGGGGCCACCTTCGGCAGCCATGGTAATATCGACCGTGTTCGTCGCGTGGTTTGCAACGGCCTCGCGTTTCGTCAGCTTCGCAAGCGGGCGGCCTTCGGCTTTCAGATCATCGATCAGCTTGTTGCCGGCGCGGATGATTGCCAGAGATCCGGCATCGCCGCCGGTGACGAGACCGTATTCTTCAAGGTTGCGGCCCGTCACATCGCCCTCGAGCCTGATATTGCCGAGCGTGAAGACCGGGCCGGGGGTGACGGTTATGACCACCGGCACCGGAGCGGAGTGATCGAACACCGGATTGGGCGGCAGATCGTCCACATCCTTGCCGGCGACCGTGACCTTGACGATGCCGCCATATCGGGCGTTTTCGTAAAGCGCTGCGATCAGCCTGTCCCTGTCATCACGCGCCTTGATCAGGAGGCCGAGATCGCCGGAGGCCGGTTTGTCCTTGTCGGCCAGAAGAAGCGAGCTGTTTTCCAGGCTGCCTTTGAGAGATTTGTCTGCATCGGCAGCATTCAGCGTCACGGCATATTTGACCGGATTTATAACTTCGATCTCCGGTTCTTCCGAACCCCAGAGACGCACGCCGAACAGCTTGAAAGCAAAGGCATCGCGAGTAAACGCCGGGTACAGGGCGAACGTAACGGCAACCGCAAGAGCGGTGCCAGCTTTCCGATACGCAATACCTGTCTTCGGGTTAGTCCGTGTTCTTCGCATAAGCTGCTTTATGGTTGAGCATTTATTATGGCTCTGACCCGTTTCCTGTCCGTTAACAGTGCAGTTTAATCATAAATAAACGGCGTTGAGGACCCTTCGGACTGTGTTTTGCCCGCCTTAACGCAAAAAGCCCCGGATGACCGGGGCTTCTGTGCAACGGTATCTCGTGCAGCTATTAACGGCAACGCGCCGTGTAACGCTGACCGTACTGGTCGCGATAATAGCAATAGCCCGGTTCGGATGCATTGCCGATCAACGCGCCGCCAACGCCACCGATCGCCGCGCCCACTGCCGCGCCACGAACGTTGCCCGTGATAGCGCCGCCCAGGACCGCACCGGAAACGGCACCGATCGAAGCACCCTTTTCAGTCTGCGTGCAGCTTGCAAGCGACAGGCCGACCAGCGCAAATATGATTGCCTTTTTCATGAAACTCTCTCCAACGTTACAATGAGCTCTTCGGCTCGGTAGGCGTCCCATATTTATCTGCGGCGACTGCTACCTCCGACCGCCACAGATAACTAACAATTCGATACCGTTTAGGGAAGCCTCCTCTTTCAGGCGTTCTTCCGCGCGTAAATCGATTGCGTCCCAAACAACGGCGCCGTTTGAAAAAGGTTCCAAATTTCCGGGTTTTTTGATGTGAATCAATTTTGTACTTTTCATCGGCGTCTATAAACGGTTTATTGGAATGGTTCAAAACAACGGCGAATTGACGCAGACGTGGTTAAAGCAGCTCGCAAGGGTTGACGGTCCCGGTGTCGAGGCAGAAAACGATCTGGTCAATTCTGGAGCATGGCATGGACTTCGAGGCATTTTTTACGACGGAACTGCAGAGCCTGCATTCTGAGGGACGCTATCGCGTTTTTGCGGATATCGAACGCCAGCAGGGGAATTTTCCCCGCGCGACACGGTACAACGCCAATGGCGAGCGCAAGGACGTAACCGTCTGGTGTTCCAACGATTATCTGGGCATGGGCCAGAACCCCAAAGTCATCGAAGCCATGAAAGCCGCCATCGATCACTGTGGCGCGGGTGCGGGAGGCACCCGCAACATTTCTGGGACCAACCATCATCACGTCCTGCTGGAACAGGAACTTGCCGATCTGCACGGCAAGGAATCGGCGCTGATCTTCACGTCGGGTTACGTTTCCAACTGGGCGACACTCGGCACACTTGGCCAGAAAATTCCGGGCCTCGTCATTTTCTCCGATGCGCTCAACCATGCCTCGATGATCGAAGGCATCCGTTACGGCCGTTGCGAGCGGGTGATCTGGAAACACAATGATCTCGAAGATCTCGAGGCGAAGCTCAAGGCAGCCGATCCAAGCGCGCCGAAGCTCATCGCCTTTGAATCCGTCTATTCGATGGATGGCGATATCGCCCCGATCAAGGAAATCTGCGATCTTGCCGATCGTTATGGCGCCATGACCTATCTCGACGAAGTCCATGCCGTTGGCATGTACGGACCGCGCGGCGGCGGCATTGCCGAGCGCGAAGGCCTGATGGATCGCCTGACGATCATCGAGGGAACGCTCGGCAAGGCTTTCGGCGTGATGGGCGGTTATATTGCCGGGTCCACGGCGGTCTGTGATTTTATCCGTTCTTTCGCCTCCGGTTTCATCTTCACGACGGCCCTGCCGCCGTCGCTCGCTGCCGGCGCAATCGCCTCGATCCAGCATTTGAAGGCAAGCCCCTTTGAGCGCGCCCGCCATCAGGACAGGGTGCGCAAGCTGCGGGGGCTTCTGGATGCACGCGGCATTCCGCATATGGACAATCCCAGCCATATCGTACCGGTCATGGTGGGCGATGCCGCCAAGTGCAAATGGATTTCGGATATCCTGCTCGACAATCACGGCGTCTATGTCCAGCCGATCAATTATCCAACCGTGCCGCGCAAGACCGAGCGTCTGCGCATCACGCCGACACCGCTGCACACCGATGCCGACATCGAACAGTTGGTCGGCGCGTTGCACCAGCTCTGGTCGCATTGTGCGCTGGCGCGGGCGGTGGCTTAAGGCCGCAGTTCAAACAAGAGAAAATCTGGCCGCGTTTACGCGGCCTTTTCTTTGCTGGCGATCAGTTCCCGCGCGTGATTGCGGGCTTCCCCGTCCGCCGAAAATACGTCTTCAATGCTGTTGGCTGATCGGCCGTCATGCATGCGGTCCATGACCGTTTCGACGATTTCGGCCATATCGAGAAAACCGATGCCGCCTTCGACGAAGGCGTGAAAGGCGGTTTCTTCGGCGGCATTCAGGGCCGCGCCCTGCAAGCCTCCGCGCTCCAGCGCCGTGCGCGCCAGTCGGAGTGCTGGAAACCGGGTTTCATCAGGCGCTTCGAAATCGAGCCGCGCCAGCTTGGCAAAATCCAGGCGCTCGACATTGAGATTGCCGCGCTCAGGATAGGTGAGGGCATAAGAGATGGCGGTGCGCATATCGGGCGAGCCGAGCTGGGCGATATAGGAGCCATCCGTATAACCCACCATCGAATGTATGATCGACTGCGGATGAACGATCACCTCCACCTGCTCGGGCCTGAGATCGAAGAGATATTTCGCCTCGATCATTTCCAGCCCCTTATTGAACATCGAGGCGCTGCCGATCGATACCTTCAACCCCATCGACCAGTTGGGATGTGCGCGGGCGATATCTGCCGTGACATTGGCCATCTGCTCACGCGACCAGGTGCGGAACGGTCCGCCGGACGCGGTGAGTACGATGCGCTCCACGGCCTGTTTGTGATCGCCCGTCAGGCACTGGAAGATCGCGCTGTGTTCGCTATCGACCGGGATCAACCTGCCGCCGCCCTGTTTGACCGTGCGCAGGAAAACATCGCCTGCGGAAACGAGGCATTCCTTGTTGGCAAGCGCTATGTCTGCGCCGCGCCGTGCGGCTGTCAATGTCGGGGCAAGACCAGGTGTTCCGGCAATCGCTGCCATTACCCAGCCGGCCTCCATCGAGGCCGCTTCTTCGAGGCCGGATTTGCCCGCCGCAACCTCAATGCCGGTGCCGGCAAGGGCCGCTTTCAGCGCTTCGTATTTGCCATCCTCGGCGGTTACCGCAAGCTGCGCGCCGAATTCACGCGCCTGTTGCGCCAGAAGATCGATGTTTCCGGCGCCGGTGAGCGCCGTAATCTCGAATTGTCTGCGACCACCCAGCTGACGGACGACATCCAGTGTGTTCGTACCGATCGAACCCGTCGAACCCAATATCGTCAGCCTGCGTGGCATTTCACTGGTATCTGTCATCTTCCGTCCGTCGGTCGTTTCCGGTTGCCCGAAACCGATGCATAGTTTCTGGCGACATGCACTAGCCTCTACTCGTGAAAACCCGTCATAACAAGGACACAGCCGGGCTATTGTTTTTGCGGATGGCAAAGCCATATGCAAGAAAAACGATGAGAGAATATTGATGCGACGTTTTCTGGTTTCCAGCGGTTGGATTTTTGCGGCAAGCCTTGTGCTGGTTCTGGTCTTTATTCCTTTTGACCCACGCCTTTCGGAACATGCTCAAGCCCTGCCGGGAAGGATAGTTTCCTTCAATCGCTCCATTACCGATTTCGGTACTTTCAGCTGGATGCTTTATTCCACCGGCGCTCTTGCCATCCTCGCCTATGTCGGCGCGCGGGTCCTGCAGGCGCGGACCTACGCCGGGCGGCTGAGAACGGCATGGCGGCTTCTCGCTTACTTCTTCCTGACGATCGGAACGGCGAGCATATTGGTCCACACGCTGAAATTCCTGATCGGGCGGGCGCGGCCGGAGCTTTTTCTGGAAATGGGTGCCTATAGCCTCACGCCTTTTACCGGTGACAATCTTTATGAGAGCTTCCCGTCAGGCCATTCGACGGCTGCCGGAGCGTTTTTCGGTGTTTTCGCCATGCTGATGCCGCGCTTCCGCTGGGCGTTCCTGCTGCTTGCGCTTGTCATTGGTGTTTCACGCGTCATCGTCGGCGCGCATTATCCAAGCGATGTGGCCGCCGGGCTGTTGCTTGGCATGTGGACGGCCATGGCCTTCGCCTTTATCTTTGCCCGGTCCGAAATGCTTTTCCGTTTCGATGCAAATGGTTGGCCACAGCCGAAAAATGCAAACCTGCCGCCGGCGGATGCACGATAGAGACGTTTAACGGACAGGGGGGCGGTGATGGAAGAAGCGAAAGTCGTGCCGAAGAATGACGGCAGGGCCGTTCAGCACATCCGCACGTCCGTTGTCGTGGCCGGTGGCGGGCCGGCCGGCCTGATGCTTGGCCTTTTGCTTGCCCGCAGCGGTATAGACGTAACGGTTGTCGAGAAACATGGAGATTTTCTGCGCGATTTTCGCGGCGACACCATTCACCCCTCCACGCTTGAACTGATGGAGCAGCTGGGTTTCGCCGAGGAGTTCCTGAGCTTCCCGCATACGCGTGCGCCACGGCTGAACGCAGTCATCGGCGGCGAGCGTATCACGATCGCAGATTTTTCGCGGCTGCCGGTCCATCATCGTTTTATTGCCTTCATGCCGCAATGGGATTTTCTCAATTTTATCGTCGGCAAGGCCGGGCAATATGAGAATTTCCGGCTGCTGATGAATGCGCCGGTAACCGGCCTGATCGAGAGCGACGGGCGTGTTGGTGGCCTCATGGTCAATACGCCGGAAGGCCCAATCGAGATCGCCGCTGATCTGGTGGTGGGCGCGGATGGCCGCAACTCCATCGTCCGCGAGGCGGCGGGACTTGAAGTACAGCACTTCGGCATCCCGACCGAGGTGCTTTGGATGCGCCTTTCGAGACAGCCGGGTGATCCGGCCGACACCATGGGCCATGCGGGTTCGCGGCAGGGTTTCGTGATGATCAACCGCGGTGACTACTGGCAATGCGGGTACGTGGTGCGCAAGGGCTTTTTCGCTGACATGAAGATTGAGGGACTTGAAGCCTTCAGGAACCGGGTTGCGGAAATCTGCCCTTTCCCGCGCGAGAGGCTCGACGAAATTACGAGCTGGGATGACGTGCATCTGCTCACCGTCCGTATCGATCGGTTGAAGCGCTGGTGGAAGCCCGGCCTGATCTGCATCGGCGATGCGGCCCATGCCATGTCGCCCGTCGGCGGTGTCGGCATCAATCTTGCCATTCAGGATGCGGTTGCTGCGGCCAATGTTCTGGTGCCGGTATTCACATCCGGCCGGACCATTGCCGATGATGACCTCGCCGCCATAGAGAAACGGCGATCCTTTCCAACCAAGGCCACGCAATTCTTGCAGCGGATGATGCGTGTCGGTCGCAAGAAAGAGCAGACGGAAACGGCGGAAAAGCCGAAAGGCCCACCCGCCATCGTGCGGGCGATCATGCGGTTTCCACTTTTTGCCCATCTGACCGGCAGGCTGGTGGGGTTGGGCTTTCGTCGGGAAAAGATCGAGACGGTGTGACGCGGCTTAAACCGCGTTCACGATTTCCTTCGCATATTTCAGCCCGATAACGGCGGAACCAATCAGCCCCGGCTCGATCCGGCAAATGGCAGGCACGACGAGCGGCCTGTCGAAGCGCCTGAGAATGCGGCCCCTGACGGCTTCGTCCAGAGCTGTCACGAGTTCCCTTGAATTCGAAAGCCCGCCGCCGACGGGCACGATGGTTGCGCCGGTGACATTGATCACCATCGCCAGCGGCGAGGCGAGAATATCAATGAGTACATCGATGGTTCTTGCGGCTTGCGCATCGCCTGCCTGCCAGGCGGCAATAATATCCTCACTGGTCATATCCTGCCCGTGAAGATGCAGATGCAGCTTTTCCATGCCGCGCGCGCTGCCGATCGCGTCGACACAGCCGGTAAGGCCGCAACCGCATTCGAATCGCGGCAGCGATACCGGTGGATTGCCGGCCAATGTCGCGGCCACTGGCCCATGTCCCCACTCGCCAGCGAAGCCGCCGTCGCTGTTGATGAGCTTGCCGTCAATCACCAGCCCGCCGCCGACACCTGTTCCAAGGATAACGCCGAAGACGACGCGATGTCCTTGTCCGGAGCCAATTTCCGATTCGGCGATCACGAAACAATCCGCATCGTTCGAAACGATAACGGGAAGGTTCAGGGCTTTTTCCAGATCGTCTTTTAACGTTCTGCGGTGAATGCTGGGAATATTGGCGACTGTCGCCTTTCCCGTATCAAGATCGATGACGCCTGCGATCGACAGTGATACGCAGTCGGGTGTGCCGCCGCTGTTGTCGATGACGGATTTCAAGCCGGCAGCGAAGTCTTCGAAGCTGGTTTTGGGCGTTGGTATACGCGGTACGGGGCGAATATCGTCCGGGGCATGGGCAATCGCGCCCTTGATGGTCGTTCCGCCGATATCGAAACAAACGATCATGGTTCAGACTCCGGAACGTGTGGCATCGTAGATTTTTTCTCCGCCAATCCATGTTGAATGCATCTGGAGGTCTGGTGTCAGCATCACGAAATCAGCATCGAAACCGGCCAGGAGTTTTCCCTTGCCGGAGGC
The DNA here is from genome assembly GCF_000381165.1 of Agrobacterium sp. 10MFCol1.1. Lineage (NCBI taxonomy): Bacteria > Pseudomonadati > Pseudomonadota > Alphaproteobacteria > Hyphomicrobiales > Rhizobiaceae > Agrobacterium > Agrobacterium sp. 10MFCol1.1. Next base: position 312,453 of record NZ_KB906077.1, read on the forward strand.
GCCGATTGCCTGCGCCGGATAGGCGGATGCCATTCGCAAAGCTTCTTCCAGCGGCATTTCCATCTTCTCACGCATGAAGCGGATGCAGGAGAGCATGTCTATATCCGCTCCCGCCAGCGTGCCGTCGGCCAATGTTAGCCGTCCACCGTTGCGATAGACGCGCCGGCCGTTCAGTTCGAAACCGTCATCATCCGTGCCGATGGTGGACATGGCGTCGGTGACAAGGAAGATGCGGGCCGGGCCATTCTTGGCGCGCAGCGCAATGCCGATTGCGGCCGGATCGACATGGAATCCGTCGGCTATAAGCCCGCAATGCAACCTGCCGTTCGAAAGTGCGGCCCCGACCAGCCCCGGCTCGCGGTGGCCAAGCGGGCTCATGGCATTGAAGAGATGCGTTACCATGGAAGCGCCTGCATCAGCATAGGCCGTCGCAACATCGAGACCGGTGTCGGTATGGCCGAGGCTGACGACGATGCCGGCGTCGCTGAGTGCTGCAACCTGCTCGACAGTAACATTTTCCGGGGCAATGGTTGTCAGCACGAAGGGGAGTTCCGCCCTGCAGCCCGTCAGGACCGCGAGGTCGTCTGTCTCCATCTTGCGGATCAACGCCGGATCATGCGTGCCCTTGCGCGCGACGGAAAGATGCGGCCCCTCGAAATGCAGGCCGAGGAAACCGGGCACATGCTCCTTGCCCGCGGCAATCCCCGCCTGCGCCGCCCTGAAAGTCACGTCCGACCGGTCGGTGATGAGCGTCACCATCAAAGCCGTCGTGCCGAACTGGGCGTGGGCGGAGCAGATGCGGGCAATGCCAGCCACATCCGGCTGGTTGTTGAACATGACGCCGCCACCGCCATTGACCTGAAGGTCGATGAAGCCCGGCGCGATCAACAGCCCATCTGTATCGATCACTTCGGCGTCGGCAGGCACGCTTTCCAGGACAGCGGCAACACGCCCTTCGCGGATCAGGAGCACCTTGTCATCATGCCATTCGGCGCCATCGAAAATGCGGGCGCCGACAAATGCCTTTATGCCGCTCATTGGGTCTCAGTTACCTTTTTCAATGCCACGGGAGCATCCGGGTTGAAGCCTCTTGCGCGCGACAATTGCTCGATGAAGCCGTAAAACGGTGCGATAAGCAGCAATGCATCGGTCAGGGGATGGTTGGTTTCCACGAAGGGCAAGGGCTTGGCCGGGCTACCCTTGGCGGATGTGACGAAAACATTGGCGCCTTTGTGGGCAAGGCTTGCGGCAATATCCGTAACGGAGGTCTCGGCGCGGTCGCGCGCGGCAAAGGCGATTACCGGAAATTTCGGTGCGACCAGCGAAACCGGGCCGTGCATGACTTCTGCCGACGAATAGGCTTCCGCGTGCAGCTCGCAGGTTTCCTTGCATTTCAGCGCGGCTTCCGCGGCAATCGCAAGGGCGGGGCCTCGGCCCAGCATATAAAGTGAATCCTCACCCTTCACAGCCTCGCCAATATGGCTCCAGTCAAGTGCGATCGCCTTGGCGAAATTCTGCGGCAGGGTGCTGACGGCCTTCGCGAGCAGGCTGTCTTCCGTCCATTCGGCAAGGATGGCCAGACCGGCGACAATGGAGTTGACGAAGGACTTGGTTGCGGCAACTGCCTTTTCCGGTCCCGCCTGGATGTCGATGGCGTGATTGGCTGCGTCTCCAAGGGGGGAGGGCAGGGTGTTCACGAGGGAGAAGGTAAGCGCTCCGCCCTTGCGGGCACTTTCCGCCAAAGCGACGATGTCAGGGCTTTTGCCCGATTGCGATACGGCGAAGGCTGCCGCCCGTTCCAGCCGCAGTTTCGTCTGGTAGATCGATGCGAGCGAAGGGCCGAGAGAGGCGACTGGAAGCCCCGTCTGTAACTCGATCGCGTATTTCAGGAAATGCGCGGCGTGATCGGACGATCCGCGGGCAATGGTGACGATAACGGCCGGGTCACGGGCTTTCAGCTTGTCTCCGGCCTGCCGGAAGTCGGCACTGGTATTGTCCAGCAGACGGGCGACGGCATCGGGAATCTCGTTGATTTCCTGGCGCATCAGGGTTGTCATCGTTTTCTGTCCTTGGTCGATGTGTTTCAGTCGGAGGTCATCGTCAGTTCGGCGACGAGATCGTAGGCGTCGCTGCGATAAAGGGCGCGCGATATTTCCATGAGGCGGCCGCTTTCGAGATAGGCCATGCGCTGGACGGAAAGTGCAGCAGACCCGGGGGGAACTCCAAGCAGCATCGTTTCCTCATCCGTAAGGTTGCGCGCAGAGATGCGCTGGATGGCGCGGACGGGGCGAATATCGCTTTTCGCAAGCTCCTGATAAAGCGAGTTTTCCACCAGCTGTGGGTCCGGCAGAATATCGCCCGGCAGGCTCGTGACTTCGAGCGCGATCGGCTGGTCGTTGGCAAGGCGCAGTCGCGTCAACCGGGCAACCATGGCGGATTGGGAAAGGCCGAGAGCCATCATTTCGTCACCGGTCGGATAAAACAGGCCTCTTTCAAGCCAGCGCGTGCTCGCCACCATTCCCCGGCGGCGCATATCCTCTGTAAACGAGGTAAGCTTGGTCAACGGCTGCTGCATACGGGTGATGGGTTTGACGACAAAGGTGCCCGACCCATGCCTGCGCACGAGAAGTCCGTCGCGAACGAGATCGTCCACAGCCTTGCGCACCGTGACGCGGCTGACGCAGGCGCTTTCGGCAATGTCGCGCTCGGGCGGCAGGGCATCGCCATGTTTGAGGCGGCCGCCATTGATGGCGTCTTCAATCGTCTGACGCAGTTTCAGGTAAAGCGGGCCGCCGCCTCCCGATTGCAGGTCGTCCAGATTAAGCGCTGCCCCGTTCATCCATAACCTCTGTCACAATCGATGTGGCGAATTCCGGCTATACCATATGCGTCACAATCGGCAATACCAAAATAGAACCATTAGTGGATTTGTACGATTAATCGGTGGTTTTTTCGATCATTTGCCGAATAATAAGGCCTCTTGCTTGAAATTTCCGCATTAACCAAAAAAAATTTCCGGCAATTGGAATTGCTATAGACGATTGGCATTTTTTTGGTATTGTTTTCGTATCAGTGGCTGACGGCGCTCTATCTTGCGCCTGTCTCCGCTGGGGAAATCGGTCTCCGGTCCTCACTAGGATTTGCGAGATCGAATTTAACTTGACCGTTATGAAAATTAATTTCATCGTGGCGGAAAATTATCGCAGATATCAGGATAACCAGCAAAGAAATGGTTGCTTCTGCGAAAATGAATTACGAATGAACAGGGAACAAAGTTCATGAAGGTGGGAATTATCGGACTCGGATTCCGTCTCGGTTATCTGGGCTACGTTTTTCACGAGATCGACAAGGATTTCGAGATCGTCGGTTATGTCGATCCTGCCCCGGCCGGTCTGCCGGGTCTTGAGGAAAAGGGCATTTCGGCTGGCAAGGCCTATGACAGCCCCGAGGCGCTGATTGCCGGCGAGACATTCGACCTTTTGATGATCGGCTCACCGAACCATATGCATCTGGAGCATATCCGCATCGGGCTTGAAGCCGGTTGCACCATTTTCTCGGAAAAACCCATCGTCGTCAGCATCGAGGAAAGCCTCGAACTCGCCCGGTTGCTCAACAAGCATGGACATGAGCGGCTGCTGGTCGGTCTGGTCCTGCGTTACTCGCCGCTTTACCGCGATCTGCGCGCCGCGCAGGCCGAAGGCAAGCTGGGTGACGTCGTCTCCATCGAGGCTTCGGAACATATCCCGCCCTATCATGGCGCGTTCTTCATGCGCGACTGGCGGCGTTACGAGAACTATTCCGGCTCCTTCATGCTGGAAAAATGCTGCCACGACCTCGATCTCTATAACGGCGTGGTGGGTGCCCGGCCGCGTTTCGTTTCGAGCTTTGGCGGGCGCAAGAGCTTTACGCCTGCAAATGCTCCGCAAAATGACGGCATCAACGACATGGAAGTCTACCATCGCAAGCCGAGCGGCTGGATGGGTTCCGACAAGGTTTTCGACAGCGACGGCGATATCATCGACTACCAGACCGCGATCGTCGAATATGAAAATGGCGCATCGCTCGCCTTCCATACCAATCTGAACGTTCCCGACGATTTCCGCCGTTTCTGCGTCATCGGCGCCAAGGGCATGGCCGAGGGCGATTTCGTGCGCGGCTTCCTGAACGTGCACAATGCCCGCACCAACGAAAAGACCGTTGCCAAGACCTATTCGGCGGCAACCGTGCTCTCCCAGCATTATGGCGCTGATGAGCAGATGGCCGAGGACGTGATCAACCATGTCGTCAAGGGGACGCCCCTGCCGGTTTCCGCGCTCGATGCGATCGAGGCCGGTATTCTGGCGCTCGCCATGGACGAGGCGCGCCATGGCCGCAAGGTGGTCGATCTCAAGCCGGTGTGGGAGGAATATGATCTGGCACTCCACGGGCAGTTGAAGTCGCCCGCCGTGAAATCGGCTTAAGGGGGCGCTGCGATGGATGCGAAACGCAGCGCGGTTATCTTTGCCTGGCTTCTTCTTTTGCCGGCGCTTTTATACATCACTGTTATTGTTGCTTATCCGCTCGTCGATACCTTCATCCTGTCCTTCACGGACGCGTCGTTGAAAAAGACGACGAACTGGGTGGGTTTCATCAATTACGAGAAGATCTTCAACGAGACTTTCGCCGGGGTCATCACGCGGACCTTTATCTGGACGTTCTTTTCCGTCTCGATAAAGATGATCATCGGCACTTTCGGTGCGGTGTTGCTGAATTCGGCCGTTCCCGGTCGGGCCCTGTTTCGCATCCTGACGATGCCGCCATGGATCGTGCCGATGGCTATCGGCATCTTCATGTGGGGCTGGATGTATAACGGCCAGTTCGGCATGATTTCCGGTGTTCTACAGAATCTTGGCCTGGTGGACGGTCCAGTCGCCTTCCTCGCCTATGGCAGCACGGCTTTCTGGGCGACCATCATCACCGACGTATGGATCGGCGTGCCGATGGTGACGCTTTATCTGCTGGCGGCAATTCAGGCCATTCCGCAGGATCTTTACGAGGCAGCCTGGACCGACGGCGCCAGCCGCACCTACCGCTTCCGCCGCATCACGTTGCCGCTGATGCTGCCGGCCATGATTACCATGTCGATGATCTCGCTGATTTCGACCTTCAATTCCTTCGACATCATCTGGATCCTGACACAGGGCGGACCGACGGGCCAGACGACGACCATGATCATCGACACCTACAAGACGGCGATCGGTTCCTACAAATACGGTGAGGGCGCGGCGCGCGCAGTGCTGATCTGCATCTTCCTGTCCATATTCACCTACTTCTACTTCCGCATCACCAGCCGTATCTCGCAGGAGACCAGCCGATGACCGACAAAAATGCGATGATCAACCGTTACAGATGGTATGAGATCGTCGGGATTTATTGCGGCATCGCCGTATTCCTGACCTTCGTGCTGGCGCCGTTTGTCGAAGGGTTTCTGGTTTCGCTGAAACCGCTCAGCCTGCTTTTTTCGTCACCGTATAAGTTTTGGCCGGAAAACGGCTCCTTCGAAGCTTACCGGACCATGTGGGTCAGCGTTCCCGGCTTTGCCCGCTACGTCTTCAACTCCTTCTTCATCTCGACGATATCGACGATCATCGTTCTGCTTCTGGTGGTGCCGGCGTCCTATGCTTTCGCGCGGTTCCAGTTTCGCGGTCGCGGGCAATTGCTCGGCGCGTTTCTTGCGATCAACATGTTCTCCGGTGCGGTGCTTCTGATCCCGCTTTACCGGCTGATGCGCAATATGGGCGTCCTGAACACCTATCTGGCGATGATCATTCCCGGCGCCGCCTTTTTGATCCCCACTGCCATCTGGCTTTTGCGAACCTACATGCTGCGTATTCCGCGCGAACTGGAAGAGGCGGCCTATGTGGACGGCGCGAGCTATTTCTATACCTTCCGCCGGGTGATCCTGCCGCTTGCGATGCCTGGCATCGCCGTCGTGTCCATCACCACCTTCATCGGTGCTTATGCGCAGCAGTTCATCTTCGCGCTCACTTTCAATTCCAAGACCGAATATATGCCGCTGCCCATCGGCCTGTTTGCCTATTTCGGTCGTCAGGAAGTCGTCTGGAATGAGTTGATGGCGGCCAGCTTCGTCGGCATTGCGCCGGCCATGGTCGTCATCTTCTTCATGCAACGCTATCTCGTCAGCGGGCTTACCGCCGGCGCGGTGAAATAATCAACAATAGGAACGACCACCAGAAAACGGGAGACTATCTATGGCACTGAAACATTACGGATTGGCGCTTTGCGCCTTCGCATTTGCCGGTTCCACTGCCCTTGGCACGGTGGCGGCACACGCCGCCGACAAGGAGATCAGCTGGATCTATTGCGGCGACAAGATGGACCCCATCCATGAAAAATACATCAAGGAATGGGAAGGCAAGAATGCCGGCTGGAAGGTCGTTCCTGAAGTCGTCGGCTGGGCGCAGTGCCAGGACAAGGCAACCACGCTCGCAGCCGCCGGCACTCCGGTCGCCATGGCCTATGTCGGTTCGCGCACGCTGAAGCAGTTCGCACAGAACGACCTCATCGTTCCGGTGCCGATGACCGAAGACGAAAAGAAGACCTATTACCCTAACATCGTCGACACGGTTACCTTCGAGGATACGCAGTGGGGCGTGCCTGTCGCCTTCTCGACCAAGGCGCTCTATTGGAACAAGGACCTCTTCAAGCAGGCCGGTCTCGATCCGGAAGTGCCGCCGAAGACCTGGGCTGAAGAGATCGCCTTTGCCAAGCAGATCAAGGAAAAGACCGGCGTCGCCGGTTATGGCCTGCCCGCCAAGACCTTCGACAACACCATGCACCAATTCATGCACTGGGTTTACACCAATAACGGCAAGGTCATCGACGGCGACAAGATTACCGTCGACAGCCCGCAGGTTCTTGCAGCTCTGAAGGCCTACAAGGACATCACGCCTTACTCCGTCGAAGGTCCGACGGCCTACGAGCAGAACGAAATCCGCGCCATCTTCCTCGATGGCAAGGTTGGCATGATCCAGGCGGGATCGGGTGCCGCAACTCGCCTGCAGGAAACCAAGATCAACTGGGGTATCGCAACCCTGCCGCTCGGCCCTGAAGCCAAGGGTCCCGGCACGCTGCTCATCACCGACAGCCTCGCGATCTTCAAGGGAACCGGTGTCGAAGAAAAGGCGACCGAGTTCGCCAAGTTCATCACCTCTCCCGGCCCGCAGGGCGAATACGAACTGCAGGGCGGCGCTGGCCTGACCCCGCTTCGTCCGTCGCCGAAGGTTGATGAGTTCATCGCCAAGGACCCCTTCTGGAAGCCGCTGATCGACGGTATCGCCTATGGCGGTCCCGAGCCGCTCTTCACTGACTACAAGGGCTTCCAGGACACGATGATTGAGATGGTGCAGTCTGTCGTTACCGGCAAGGCGACACCGGAAGATGCCGCAAAGAAGGCATCTGCCGCTCTCGAGCAGTATAAGTAATCCACATTTATACGGTTGCGGGCGCAGGTCGCCCGCAACCTCATAATTCGTTGCGAGAATACCCGCCGCTATGACGGCAGGAGCTTCTCGTGTGTTTTAACGGTTCCGATAAGGCGCGATTTTTCCGTGTCGCGGAACGTCTCTGAACGCAGCCTGATGTCGGCTGGTGACGGGAGAGGCAAGTTTTGGGTCAGCTTTATCTCAACAACGTCCGCAAGAACTATGGACATTTCGAAGTCATCAAGGGCGTTCAGCTCGACATCAGGGATGGCGAGTTCGTCGTTTTTGTCGGTCCCTCGGGATGCGGTAAATCCACATTGCTGCGCATGATCGCCGGCCTTGAGGATATTTCCGCCGGCGACATCGTCATCAACGGCGTGAAGGTCAATGACTTGCCGCCGGTTAGACGCGGCATCGCCATGGTGTTCCAGTCCTATGCGCTCTATCCGCATATGACAGTTTTTGAAAACATCGCTTTTCCCCTCCGTGTCGAAAAGATGGAAGAGGGCAAGATCAAGGAAAAGGTCGAGGCCGTCGCCAAGATCCTGCAACTCGACCAGCGCCTGCAGCAGCGTCCCGGCATGTTGTCCGGCGGCCAGCGCCAGCGTGTAGCGATCGGCCGCGCCATCGTTCGCGAGCCGAAGATATTCCTGTTCGACGAGCCGCTTTCCAACCTTGACGCCGCACTTCGCGCCGACATGCGTATCGAGCTCACCAATCTGCATCGGACGCTGAAGGCGACGATGATCTACGTGACGCATGACCAGGTGGAAGCCATGACCATGGCCGACCGCATCGTGGTGCTGAATGCGGGCGAAATCTCCCAGGTCGGCGCGCCGCTGGAACTTTACCACAAGCCCGCAAACCTGTTCGTCGCCGGTTTCATCGGCAATCCGAAAATGAATTTCCTGAAGGTCACCTGCAAATCCGTCAGCGCCGATGGTGTGACCGTGGAGTATGAGGGCCAGACAATCACCGTGCCGGTGGAGCCGCGCGCCGGTCTTGAAGGCACGCAACTGACGCTCGGCATTCGCCCGGAACACACCGGTCTCGAAACGGCCGACCTGAATATCAAGGTCGCGCCCAGCGTTATCGAGCGGCTGGGTGTGAATACGATCGCTTATGGCGTCGCGCCCACGGGTGAAAATTATTGCGCGCTTCTTTCCGGTTCTGCGCCTGTTGTCGTCGATGAAACCATCGTCACCGGTATCAAGGCGTCGGATTGCCATCTGTTTGATGAAAGCGGCACATCGCTCGAACGGCGTGTCGACCTTTCTGTCCTCAAACTGATACAATAAAGGGCGGGAACCGGGCCATGAAATCTGTCTCGCCATGCCCGGTTTTCTGCGACGCTATCGGTTTTCAGCGGTCTTCGTCCTGCAGACGAAAAAGCAACGCCGGGCTTTCGGCCCGGCGTTCAAAACGGTCTGGCAGGTCCGCTGGATCACGGCATGGGATTGGGCATGTATCCGGTGAAACCGCTGATTTTCCAGCGGCCCTCATGCAGTCGGCAATAATAGAGCGTCTGCCATTTCATGACGTCGAAGCTGCCATCGGCCTTGCGAAGCCCGCCGTCGAACTTCTTGCGAACCAGCGCGGTCTCACCTTCCACTTCGATTTCTTCCAGCGTGGTGGTGGTGAAGATCGCATTGCGCGGGTCTTCAGCGAATTGCTGGGTCTGGAAATCCTGCGCCTGTCGCAGCCATTCGTCGCGATAGGCGTCAAGCGAGGGGAAGGACAGGCGCCAGTTGTCCGGGTTTGCATCCCGGTTGGCGTTGATGCCGAGAAAGCCGTCCTTTACGAAATCATCCGCGACTTTCGACCAGTCGGCAGTGAGGAAGGCGTCGATATCCCGCGTTACCAGCATGTCCCAGATGGAGTGGCGGGCGACGTCTGTTTCGGGAAAAGGGTTTTTGAATGGGTCGCGCATGATTTAGGTCCGTTGTTGAAATTATTTTCAAGATTTGGATATTTCTCTGGCGAAGATTGTTGGCATATGCTCATCTCGCAATCAACAGAGAAAATAATTTTCAAATCAAAGGTGTCCGGCGTGTCGTCAACGGGGCGAAACATGGTCGATTCATGGGTGTGTACGGTTGACGGGCGTCTCGGATTAGGGTGCATCGGAAACGGGGCCAAGCCTTAAGTTTTGGCGGAACGGAGACCGGTGAGCATGGATATTTTCGCAAAGATTCAAGACGACAGGGGACAGTTCTCGCAATCGGAGCGGCGGATCGCCGATATTCTGGCTTCGGACTTCGAGTTTGCGGTCAATGCATCGATCATCGAGCTTGCCGCCCGCGCCGAGGTTTCCCCGCCAACTGTGACGCGGTTCTGCCGCCGTCTGGGGTGCCAGAGCTTTTCGGATTTCAAGGTCAGCCTTGCCAAGACCGCTTATGTCGGCATCCGCTACCTCACCTCGGAACCGACAAGCACGGGCCCGTCGGACGTCGCCGAGGAAGTGCTTGCCAAGGCGCAGGAGGCGCTTTTCCTGCTGCACAAGACGCTCGATCCCGCCCTGGCCGACGAAGCGGCCGTCCGGATTGCCAATAGCGGCATGATCTACGCGTTTGGAGCCGGTGGTAATTCCTCGATGATCGCCTCGGAAATTCAGAACCGGCTGTTTCGCCTTGGCCTGCGCGTTTCGACCAGCGCCGATCACAGCATGCAATTGATGATGACTGCCGCTGCGCGGAAGGAAGACGTCATCATCGGATCCTCCTTTTCCGGCCGCAACATGGAATTGGTGAAGTGCTTCAGGCTGGCGCGGGAAATGGGGGTTACCACCATCGCGCTGACCCAGAGCGATACGCCCGTCGCCTTGGCCGCCGATATGGTGGTGGCCGTCAACGTGCCTGAGGGAAACAATATCTTCCGCCCAACATCATCGCGTTATGCCTATCTGGCGGCGGTTGATGTTCTGGCGACGCTAGCTGCCTATCACCACCGGCAGCGGTCGATGGTGACCCTGCGGCACATCAAGCAGCAGCTTGTGGAGCATCGTGATCCGGACGACCGGCAATTGCTGGGTGACTAGAGCATTTCCAGTGAGCCGCGTAGCGGTTTCACGCCCGGAAAATGCATAAAAACAAAGATGTAGAGCGGCTTGACCTCAAAACCCGCTCTGGAAAGCCTCGAAGGAGTAGCATGACATGCAGGACAGGAAAGACCAAGTCGCCGTCGTAACGGGCGCGGCGGGCGACATCGGCCGGGCAATTGCCGCGGCGCTTTCTGAAAGCCACGCGAAGGTGGTGTTGGTCGATATCGATCCCGACGCCCTTTCCAATGCGCTTTCCCTGCTTTCCGGTTCCGCCTTCGTTTCGAAAACCTGCGACGTCACCGATCCGCAGGATCTTGCAAGGCTGGCCTTGGAGGTTGCGGAGCTGGGTGATGTCGCGACCCTCGTCAACAATGCTGGTGCTGCAAGGGCCGTCAGCCTGCACGACACGACCGCAGAGATATGGCGCAAGGACAATGCCCTTAACTTGGAAGCACCGTTTCTCTGCTTCAGGGCTTTCGAGGACGCACTTAAGCGCACGCAAGGGTCTGTCATCAATATCACCTCCGTCAACGGCATGGCTGTGTTCGGCCATCCCGCCTATAGCGCGGCAAAGGCAGGCTTGATCCATCTGACGAAGCTGATCGCTGTCGAATATGGAAAATTCGGCATCCGTTCCAATGCTGTTGCTCCAGGAACTGTGCGCACGCAGGCTTGGGAAGCGCGGGCGGCAGTCAATCCTCAGGTCTTCGAGGAAGCGAAGCACTGGTATCCGTTGCAGCGCATCGTGAGGCCTGAGGATGTCGCCAACGCCGTCGCTTTTCTAGCCGGGCCACAGGCAGCGGCCATCAGCGGCGTGTGCCTGCCGGTGGATTGCGGCCTGACGGCAGGGCAGGCGCCGCTCGCCCGCACTTTCTCACAATCCGAACACTACTGACCGAAGTCCTCTCGGGCTTGAAGCACAATAAAGGGGAGCATCATGGCGCTCGCACAATTTCGTCTCGAAAACTCATGGCATCCGCTCGAAGATTCCGCATCGGGTGGCTTCACCTTCACCCTGTTCAATCTTTCCAGCGAGCCGGTGAAGGATTTCCGGATCGTCTATACGTCGCTGACGCGGACCATCGACAAGCCCGTTTGCGGCAATGCCATCTATCTGCGCCGCAATGCCAATTTCCATGAATTTGCGCCGCCAACGGGTTTCGTGCTCGAAGCCGGGAAATCGTGGCGTTTTACCGTTGACGGCCTGCTCAGGCCTGCCCGCCATCGAACAGACGGTGCGAAATCCGCCTATATCAGCCTTGCCGACGGCACACATCGCGCGGTTGATGTCGCTGACCTGATGCTTGACGGGCGCCATAGCGAGCCGGCGCCAGCCCTGCTTCCCGAAGGAAAGCTCGATCTGCCCTTCGCCATCCAGCCCTGGCCTGCGGAAATCGATGCCGCGCCGGGCGAAGACTTTCCCGTCGCACTCTTCCCGACGGAAGAGGCAGGCAAGGAAGAAGTGCTTGCGGTGGAAACTGTTTCGTCGCTGTTCCGCAGGCTTTTTGCCGTTGGTCACGTGCCTTTCAGCCTCGCGCCTGTTCATGAGGGCAAACCGCTTCGTTTCAAGCAACATAGCGGTCTGGAAGCGGAAGGTTATCGCCTGTCTTTCTCTGATGACGCCGTCGTCGTGGAATATTCGGCCGCTGCAGGTCTGCAATACGGCCTGACTGTGCTCGCGCAATTGCTGCACGGCGCGCGCACCGATACCAAATTCCGTTTCCCGGTTTCCGGCACCATCGCCGATGCGCCGCGTTACAGCTGGCGCGGTTGCCATCTGGATGTCTCGCGACAATTCTATCCGACCGGTGATGTCGTGCGGCTGATCGACATTCTTGCATGGCTGCGCATGAACCGGTTCCATTGGCACCTGACGGATGACGAGGCCTGGCGTCTCGAAATCAAGGCTTACCCGCTGCTGACGACAGTCGGCGCGACGCGCGGCCCGGATGCGCCGCTTCTGCCGCAGCTCGGCAATGGGGCTGAGCCGGTTTCCGGTTACTACACGCAGGATGATGTTCGCATGGTCGTCGCGCATGCGGCGGCACTGAACATCGAAATCGTACCAGAGGTCGATATTCCCGGCCACAGCACGGCGGCTCTCGTGGCCTATCCGGAGCTGACGGATGGGCAGGAAGCGCCGGACAGCTATCGCTCCGTACAGGGCTATCCCAACAATGCGCTCAATCCCGCCATCGAGCCGACCTATGAATTCCTTGGCAAGATATTCGACGAGATGGTGGAGCTTTTCCCCTCGCGGCTGATCCATATCGGCGGCGACGAGGTAGCAGATGGCTCCTGGCTTGCCTCGCCGCTTGCCAAGTCGTTGATGGAAAAGGAAGGCCTCGACGGCACCTTCGGCATTCAGTCCTATTTCATGAAACGTATTCAGGGGATGCTGCATGAGCGCGGCCGCCAGCTTGCCGGCTGGGACGAAGTTTCGCACGGCGGCGGCGTCGATCCCTCGGGAACATTGCTGATGGCCTGGCAGAAGCCGGAAGTTGGCCTGGAGCTTGCAAAGCAGGGCTACGACGTGGTGATGACGCCGGGACAGGCCTATTATCTCGACATGGTGCAGGATGAAGCCTGGCAGGAGCCGGGCGCAAGCTGGGCCGGCACCGTTCCGCCGTCGCATACATATGCTTACGAGGCAGTCGGTGAGTTCCCCGAGGAATTGAAGGAGCGGATGAAAGGCGTTCAGGCCTGCATCTGGTCCGAGCATTTCCTCAATCGCGCCTATTTCAACCATCTGGTTTTCCCGAGACTGCCCGCCATTGCCGAGGCGGCGTGGACGCCGAAAGCGCAGAAGGACTGGCTGCGTTTCTCCGCCATCGTCCGCTTGAGCCCGGTCTATTGAGAGGAAGGCGAGATGCGTATTGCCGTTGGTGGAATTCATACCGAATGCAGCACCTATTCGCCGGTGCTCATGCGTCAGGAAGATTTTCGCGTCTTTCGCGGGGCGGAGTTGCTGGAAGCCGAATATTTCAATTTCCTCGGCGAAGGCGGGGCGGAAGTGTTGCCGCTTCTGCATGCGCGGGCGGTGCCGGGTGGCCCGGTGTCGCGCGCGGCCTATGATGCGTTCAAGCAGGAATTCTTGGAGCGTCTCAAGGCTTGCCTGCCGCTCGACGGGCTTTATCTCGCCATGCATGGCGCGATGAATGTCGAGGGAATGGACGATGCGGAAGGGGACTGGATTTCCAGCGCCCGCGCCGTAGTCGGACCGGATGTGATCATTTCCGCCAGCTACGACCTGCACGGCAATGTCAGCCAGTCGATCATCGACCAATTGGATATTTTCGCCGGCTACCGAACTGCGCCGCATATCGATGTGCGCGAGACGATGGCGCGGGCGTGGACGATGCTCATCAAGGCTCTGAAAACTGGCGAGAAGCCCGGTGTGGCATGGGCGAAAATCCCCGTTCTCCTGCCGGGTGAAAAAACCTCCACGGAAGATGAACCGGCCAAAAGCCTCTATGCCGTCTTGCCGGACTACGACGCGCGGCCCGGCATTTGGGATGCGAATTTCATGATCGGCTACGTCTGGGCCGATGAACCAAGGGCGACGGCCTGCGCTGTCGTGACCGGGACGGACAGGGAGGCCGCGCAGGCGGTCGCCTCGGAGATTGCGCAATCCTACTGGAATGCCCGACAGGATTTCCGTTTCGGTCCCGTGACCGAACCGCTCGAGGTCATCATGGATATTGCGGAAAAAACAACAACCGGGCCGATCATCCTGGCGGATTCCGGCGACAATCCGACCGGCGGCGGGGTGGGCGATCGCGCCGATGTTCTGGCGGCGTTGATTTCGCGCAATTGGCAGGGCGCGTTGATCGGCGGCATCACCGACAGGCCGGCGGTCGAGGCCTGTTTTGCGGCGCGCGAGGGCGCGGCGCTTTCCCTGAAGATCGGCGGCAGTCTCGATCCCGAAAGCCCTTCCATCACCGTCGAAGCCAAGGTCCTGAAACTGGACGATCCAGGTGCTTCCGATCAGCGGCAGGCGGTAGTCGTGATGGATGGCATTACCGTCATTCTGGCTGCAAGGCGCAGGCCCTATCACATGATCGCGGATTTCACCCGTCTGGGCTTCGATCCGAAGGCGGTAAGGCTGCTGGTCGTCAAGTCAGGTTATCTTTCGCCGGAGCTTGCGCCCATCGCCAATCCCAATCTCATGGCGTTGACGGAGGGGGTTATCAATCAGGATATCGAAAACCTCCCCAATCGCCGCCGGGATGGCGATTTTTACCCATGGAAACCGCATTTCAACTATATCCCGAAACCCATCCTTTCGGCCCGCTGGCGATGACAGCGGTTCGATAGCATTTCATTCAGCGATCCGGCCGTGCCAGATCATCTCAGGCGAACCTTCATGCCGTCGGCTCTTTCCCTCGTTTTCAACAATCCGTCGATCCGCATCGGGGCGCTCGCCATCCTGTTCTTCGGATTTTCGAATGCCGCCACCGCCCCCTATCAGGCGGTGATCGGCATTCGCGAAATCGGGCTCAGCAACACCGTCTATTCCCTGCTGATGCTGTTTGCCGCCATCATCAATGTCAGCGCCAGCGTCCTGATGGGCATCGTTGCAGACCGGCTCGGCGAATATCGCAAACCCATGCTGCTGATCGCGCTTTTCGGCGTCAGCGGCTATCTGCTGGTTTATCTCGTTGGTAATGCCACCGCCTTCGTGACCGCAAAGCTGCTGCTCCTGCCGATTTTCGGGGCGATGAACTCTCTGATTTTCGCGCATGTGCGCGCCGATGCCCGCAATCTTTCGACGGGCGACATGATTGCCGTGAATTCGATCATGCGGGCCACCATCTCGCTTTCATGGGTGCTGGTGCCTGGTATCGTCGGTATTTTTCTGGTGAATTCCGGCAATATGCTGCTGGCTTTCCTGTTCTCAGGCATCTGCGCGCTTATCTGCTTTCTGCTTGTCGCCTTTTGCCTGCCGCGCACGGCCACGCCGGCATCGGTGAACACGCAGTCACGTTTCGGTGTCCGCGCTTCACTTGCGGAAATCGGCGAGCGACGGGTGCTGCTGCGGATCATCGCCATCGCGCTCATCTGCTCGATGCTGCATCTCAATGATTCCATCCGCTCGCTCATCATAACGGGTCAGGCAAAGGGAACGGTCGCGGATATCGGTATCGTCGCGGGCATCGTTGCCGCGCTGGAAATCGTCTTCATCCTGCTGTGGGGCTGGATCGAAAAGAAGGTGCCGCAAACACTGACTCTTGCGGCTGGAGCGGGGCTTTATGCCATCTACCTCATCCTGCAGGGTCTCGCGACGGCACCTTGGCATATCTATGCGCAGACCTTGATCAGCGCGCTCGGCGCAGCCGCCATCATCAGTATCCCGATCACCTATCTGCAGGAACTGATTGCGGATCGGCCGGGGCTTGGAAGCTCGCTGATTGCCGTCAACATCTTCCTCGGCGCGGGTTTGGGTGCGCTGATTTTTGCCGTCGGCACGCTCGTCACGAGCTATTCAGGCACTTCAATCCTGGGAGCGGTTGTGGGTCTCGGCGGCGTTTACATGCTCTACGCGCTTGATGGGAAGGGCCGCCGCAGGTAGAGCGTCGGACCGAAAAGTGTGGGCGGTTTTCGGATAAGCCGGCGCGAAAACACGGCACATTCAAAAGAAAGAGGTTACGATGATTCTCGAGATTTGCGTGGACGACGTGGCCGGTCTGGAAGCGGCGGTCAGGGGTGGGGCCGACCGAATAGAACTTTGCGCGGCATTGTCCGGTGGCGGTGTGACGCCGTCTGCGGGTTTCATGCACCGGGCGGCGGCCTACGCCCTGCCTGTGAGCGTGATGATCAGGCCGCGCGCCGGGGATTTCGTGTTCACGCGCGACGAAGCCGATGTGATGAAACGCGATATCGATGCGGCGCGCGCGGCGGGGCTTTCCGGCGTGGTGCTCGGTGCCTCGCTTGGCGATGGCTCGCTTGATATTCCCTTGCTCGAAGAACTGCGCCGCCACGCCGACGGGCTGGATATGACGCTGCACCGGGCGATCGACGTTGTTCCTGACATGGATGAAGCATTGGAGGCCGCTATCGCGATGGGCTTCCCGAGAATTCTGACCTCCGGGGGCGCGCGTTCGGCGCTTGAGGGCATCGAGACCTTGGCCCGATTATCCGAGCTTGCCGCCGGGCGAATTGTCATCATGCCGGGGGCCGGGGTGCGTCCACCAGTCGTGCAGACATTGCTGGACCGCTTTCCCATTACGGAGATCCACGCATCCTGTTCCGCCATTCCGTTTTACGATCCGGAAAGCCGGGTGGCGAAACTCGGTTTCACCGGCGCGGGGCGCAAGGGCACGGATGAAGAGGCCGTTCGCGAGTTAAAGGCGATCCTCACCGCTCATCAAAAAGGCGGCGTAAAGCTCTAGCCGTTCCTGCGGCGCCATCGAGATCGAGGTGGATCACGTCCGGTCCCGGCAGGGCCAATGCCGCCCTGATGGCATCGGCCATGGATTGCGCAGAGATATCCTTCTCTTCCAGAACCTGTGCCAGTCCCAGCCGCGCCAGCCGTTCGGCGCGGGCGCTCTGTTCCGTTTCGCCATCGGCCGCAAACGGGATCAGAAGCGAGCGGCATTTTGCCTGTAGAATATCGCAGACGGTGTTGTAACCGGCCTGCGAAACCGAAAGCCGCGCGCCGGCAAGCAGGCTTGCGAAATCCTTGCGGAAGCGGAAGATGGACACATTTTCGGGCGCCTGCGCCGAGATCGCATCGAAATCTGCCTGCGGCATGTTGGGGCCGGTTATGAGGCACCAGCTTTTGATCTCTTCCAGCAGAGGCGATGCCTCAAGTGCGGCCCGGATAAGGGCTGCACCAACGGCACCTCCGCCAGCGGAAACGACGATATCGAATTTCTCCGCCGGTTCCGGCGATGGCAGCGGCGCGACGAGGCCGGTATAGACAACGCGCTGGCTGATTTCGCCGGCAAGGGGAAAGGTCTCCTCCAGCCGGACGAAATCCGGATCTCCGTGGACCAGCACCGCGTCGAAATGTTTCTTCACCAGCGACACGGTTTCTTCGTCCCGGCCGGGTTTGGTTTTTTCCTGCAGAATATCGCGCAGCGACGTCATGACGAGCGGGCGTGGTTCACTGTCCTCGATCTCGTGCAGAAGCGGCAGCAATTCGAAACGCACCTGCCTGCGGCCGAAGGGGAAGGCCTCTATGATGACGATATCCGGCTTTGCGCCGTGATAAGCGCCGATCAGCATATCCGTTCGCAGCTTCTTGAAGTCGTCATCGACCGGTTTGCCGGAACTATCGACAAGGCCGGAAAAGCTGCCGTCGCTAACGGCGATCGGCGGCAATTCGACATGGCGGATGCCTTCGCCCGGAAAGCCGGGAACCGGGGTGCCACCTGTCACCAGAACGACATCGAAACCATCAGCCTGAAGGGCATTGGCAACGCGGCTGGCGCGGGCGATATGGCCGATGCCCAGAAGGTGCTGGACGTAGAAGAAAACGGAAGGGCGCTTTTCCGTATCGGTCATGGCGTTTTTTCCCACTCGGTTTCGAACAGCGTCTTCAACTCGGCAATGCTGGTGCGGTTGTCGAAGGCGGTTCGCACACGGTTTTCCGCCGCACTACCCAGACGCTCACGCAATTGCGGATCGGTAATCGCCGTGCGCAGAGCCTCGGCGAAGGCAACCGGATTTTCGGGTTCCGTCAGGAGGCCGTTTTCACCGTCCACGAAGAATTCCGGAATGCCTGATATATTGGTGGAAATGCAAGTCAGTGCCTGGCTGGCGGCCTCGACCAGCACATTGGGAAGACCGTCTCGGTCACCATCGCTGGTGATGCGGCAGGCAAGGGCGAAGAGGTCGGCCTCGCGGTAATTCTCCAGCACCTGTTTCTGGTCCATGGCGCCTGTCCAGACGATCCTGTCGGCGATGCCAAGCTCGTCGGCGAGTTTTTTCAACCCGGCAAGTTCGTCGCCGCCACCGATATGGGTGAAACGCCAATGGATTTCCTGTGGAAGCGAGGCCAAAGCCTGCAACAGAATATCGATGCCCTTTTTCTTGACGGCCCGTCCAACACTCAAAATCCTGACCGGATCATGAGCGTCCGATCCATCTCTTTGCGGACGCGGCGTGTCGAAATGCGGGAAGCGGGTGAGATCAAGACCGTGATAGCTCAAATGCACATTTTGTTTGACGCCGGAAAGGGTGCGAAGATGCTGAAAGCCGCTTGCGGTGCAGGTCACGGCCCACCGGGCGCTTTCCAGCTTTGCGGCAAGGTCCCGGTCGCTGGAGGTCCAGATATCCTTGGCGTGGGCCGAAATCGTCCAGGGCGTGCCGGTGATAAGATGGGTATAGGCGGCGACCGAGGCGGGTGTGTGGATGAAGTGGACATGCAGCCACCCGGCATCTACAGGCCATTCGTGCGCCAGCACGGCCGCCTGCCCGAAACGGCGGAAGCGGTTGCGGCTGAGATCGTGCGGCAGATCGCTGAAAAACCGACGCAGCGCCTTGGTGAAGCCTGACTTTTTGCGGCATGCCCACAGGGCCTTCAGCACGCGGATGGGCTCGTCATGCAGATATTCCGGCAGGTAGGTCACGGGTGCGCGGATTTCATCGTGAACGGGGTGGCGTTTTTTATCCGTCGGGCGGCGCATGGACATGAGTTCCAGCGTAAGGCCAGCCTTTTCAAGCCCTAGAAGTTCCTGGGCGATGAAAGTCTCGGACAGGCGCGGATAGCCCTTGAGGAGCACCACGATTTTTTTTGTGTCGGTCACGTTGCGCGTGTCTCTTTTGAAGCGGTGGTTGTCGGGGAGCCGGTTACGCTGTCAGCGTTATTGGCACCTTGTCGCCCTCGGGCGGCAGCCATTCGGCTATCCGTTTCGAAATGTTTTCCAGACCATCGAGCTTCAGGTCCTGCGAATTGACGGAAGGCGGCGCGCGATTCGGCAGCGCTTTAAGAGCTGCCGCCATTTTTGCCGGATTCTCGGCATCCTCAGGTAAAAGCATGTCGAAAAGGCCGAGCTCCGACGCGCGGCTTGCGCGGATAAGCTGCTCCTCCCTCGGCACCGTGCGCGGCACGACGAGGGCAGGCTTGTCGAACGACAATATCTCGCAGACGGTGTTGTAGCCGCCCATCGACACGACGGCCTGAGCGCCGGCAACGAGGTCTTCCATGCGGTTGTCGAATTCGATGATCTCGATGTAAGGAATATCGGCAACACTGCTCATGAATCGCTGGCGCTGGTCTGCCGGCATGTAAGGGCCGAGCACCACGAGCGCCTTGTGCGTCAGTTCGCTATCATGACGGTAGGCGTTGATGACGTCATCGATCAATTCGCTGCCGTCACCGCCGCCGCCAGTGGTGATGAGAAGATAGTCGCCCTCCGGCCGGTGCGCCACGGTTTCCGCCTGCGTTTTGGAGCGTTGCAGGAAGCCGACGAAATCCATCTTGTCGCGAACGGTCTGGGGAACATCGAGGCCCGTCAAGGGGTCGTGGAAATCCGGTGGGCCATAAATCCAGACGTGGTCATAGAACTTGCCGATCTTGGTCATCACGTCATTGCGCTTCCACTCCGCTTCAAGCAGCTGCGGTGCGTCCATGACGTCACGGAGGCCGATGACAAGCTTGGTTCCCTGTCCCTTGAGATACGCGAGCGTTTCCTCCACCTCGCCACGAAGACCCATGGGCTCCTTGTCGACGATGAAGATATCCGGCTGGAAGCTTTCGGCAGTGTGATAGATGATGGAGCGGCGCATCTTCAGTGTTTCCTGAAGATCGATATGCCGGTCCATGGAGGTGTATTCGCCGTTGCGCAGCTTGATGACGCTCGGGATTTTTACGAAATCGACACGAGCGCGATAATCGAAGGCGCCGGCGATAGTCGCACCCGAAATGATAAGCACGTTGAGGCCGCGATAATCCTCCACCAGCGCGTGAGCTATCGTGCGACAGCGCCGCAGATGTCCGAGGCCGAAGGAATCGTGGCTGTACATGAGGATGCGTGCGTCGTTCAGACGGGAGGTCATCGGCCACACCTCTTTTTGCCTTTCCCAAAAAAGGCGATGGTGGAAGAGCAGTTTATCAAGGCGTGTTCCATTTTATCTGAAGGGATCCGCAGCATCACGTAGTCCGTCACCGAAGAAATTAAAGGCCAGAATGACGAGAACAACCGGAATCGTCGGGATGAGAAGCCACGGATATAGCGCAATGACGCTGACGCTGCGCGCCTCCGTGAGCAGAATTCCCCAACTTGTGATCGGCGGCCTGAGGCCGAGACCAAGGAAGCTCAGCGCGGTTTCGCCGAGAATCATGCCCGGTATCGTCAGCGTCGCCGAGGCGATCAGATGTGACATGAAGCCGGGGATAAGGTGCCTGCCGATGATGCGCGGCGTGCCGGCGCCCATCAGTTGTGCAGCCAAAACATAGTCTTCCTCGCGCAATGCCAGCAATTTGGAGCGCACGGCGCGCGCCAGTCCCGTCCAGTCCAGCATGCCGAGAATGATGGTGATGCCAAGATAGACGAGGATCGGACTCCAGGTCACCGGCATGATTGCTGCGAGTGCGAGCCACAGCGGAATGCTCGGAATGGATTGCAGGACTTCGATGATACGCTGGACGATGAGATCGAAAGTGCCGCCGCGATAACCTGCAAGACCGCCGATCACAATGCCGAGAACGAAGCTCATGGCGACACCGAGAAGGCCGATCGTCAGCGAGATGCGCGCGCCGTAGATGATTCGCGACAGCACGTCTCGTCCAAGCCGGTCGGTGCCGAGCAGGAACATTTCACCACCTTCGGCCGGACATACGAGGTGGGTTCTAGCCTCGATCATGCCCCAGAAATGATAGGCATCGCCCTTGCAGAAGAAACGCAGCGGCTGGATATCCGTCGGCACATCCCGGTAGACACGCCGCAGATTGTCCATGTCGAGCGTCATTTCCCGACCATAGACGAAAGGCCCGACAAATTTTCCGTCATTGAAAAGGTGAATGGCCTGGGGTGGGGCGTAGATATGCTCGATATTGCGGGTGTGAAGATTGTAAGGCGCGAGGAACTCGCTGATCAGGATCGAAAGATAAAGCACCACCAGAAAGGCGCCGGACCAGACGGCGATCTTGTGCTGGCGGAACTGCCACCACATGAGCCGCAGCTGCGACGCCTTGCTGAAGGCCGCCATTCCGGACGTATTGGGTTCGATGAGCGACGGGTCGAACGGCGCCGTCGAAACGTAGTGGGGCAGTGCTTCGCCGGATGTCGGGATGGATGAAGTCATTTGACGTTACCACCTCCGAAGCGGATTCTCGGGTCAAGTATGGCAAGGGCGATATCCGACACAAGAACGCCGATCACCGTGAGGAAAGCAAGGAACATCAGGAAGGAGCCGGCCAGGTACATGTCCTGGCTTTGCAGCGCCCGGATGAGCATCGGACCGGTTGTTTCGAGCGACAGCACGACGGCGGTGATTTCCGCGCCTGATATGATAGCCGGCAGGATCGAGCCGATGTCCGAGATGAAGAAATTCAGCGCCATGCGCAGCGGGTATTTGATCAGCACCTTGAAAGGGTGAAGCCCCTTGGCGCGGGCGGTTACGACATATTGTTTCTGCAACTCGTCCAAGAGGTTGGCGCGCAGGCGGCGGATCATGCCGGCGGTTCCGGCCGTTCCGATGATGAGGACGGGTATCCAGATATGTTCGAGAATCGATTTGAACTTTGGCCAGCTCATCGCCTGGTTCAGATATTCCCGGTCCATCAGATGGCCGATGGAGATGCCGAACCAGATATTGGCGAAATACATCAGGATCAGCGCCAGCATGAAGTTGGGGATGGCGATGCCAAGCAGACCTAGGAAGGTCAGGCCGTAGTCGCCCCAGCTATATTTGTGCGTGGCGGAGTAGATGCCGATCGGGAAGGCAAGAATCCAAGTGACGATGATGGTGACGAAGGACACCAGAACCGTCAACCACAGACGGTCTCCCACAACCTCGTTTACCGGGAGCTGATATTCGAAAGAATAACCGAAATCGCCAACCAGCATGCCGGTTGCCCAGCGGAAGTAACGGATCGGCGCCGGCTGGTCGAAGCCATAGCGGACGCGCAACTCCTCGATTTCGGCAAGGTTTGCGGTCTCGCCCATGGCGCGCAGTTCGGCGACGTAGCTTTCGAAATAATCGCCCGGCGGCAATTCGATGATGGTGAAGACCAGCATCGAGATCAGGATCAGCGTGGGGATCATGACGAGGATGCGCTTGAGAATATACCGCAGCATATCAGGCGTCTCCGTCATACCAGAAGGCATCCGGCATGTAGATGCCGAGATACGATGTGGGTTCAAAGCCGAAAAGCGCCTTTTCCGGCACGTTTCGCATGCGTTTGACATGGACGACGGGTTGCAGCGCGCCGTTGACGATGCCGATGGAAAATACCTGCTGCGTGTAGATACCAAGCATTTCCAGCCAGATGGCCTCGCGTTCTTCCTCGGTGACGCTTCTGCGCCATTTTTTCAGGAGGTCGAGCAGATGCGCTGCTTCCGGCAGGTCAGGCTCCTTGCCCTCGCGCCCGCCGGACAGATAATGGATGCCCCAGACCGGCCATTGCAACTGGTCGTCGCCGGTGGGCGCAAGGCCCGAAGGCAACATGTCGGGGGTCGGCACGCCATTGTCCATGCCCATCCACACCGACATCAGCACCTCGCCGCCCATGGCACGCTTGCGGAAGACATCGCGCTGGGTCGGGCGGACCGAAACCGCAATGCCGATATGCCGCCAGTGGTCCGTGACCAGTTCCATCACGTCCGTTTCGAGCGTGCTTTCGCCTGTGGTCTCGACGATGATATAGGCTGGACGGCCGTCCGGCAGAAGCCGGTAGCCGGCGCTGTCGCGCTTATCGAGACCTGCTTCGTCAAGCAACCTGTTGGCCATCGCCCGGTCGAAGGCACTCCAGGCCTCGGCAAATTCCGGTCGGTAAAGCGGGCTTTCCGGCAAGACGGTGTCGGCGCTTTCCTTGGCCAGCCCGTAAAAGCAGACCATGTTGATTTCGTGCCGGTTTATAGCGAGCGACATTGCGCGGCGCACGCGCACGTCCTGGAAACAGCTCCGCCATACAGGATCGGCGCAGTTCAGATTGGGCAGAAGCGCAATGCGCGACCCTTGAGAGCGTTTGTAGAGGTTCACCTTCAGAGGAAAGCGCTTTTCGGCATCCTTCAGGAAGGTGTAGTCGGCGAAATCGAGGCCGAAATATTGCAGATCGCTGTCACCCGACGCCGTCTTGGCCGAGATGATGTCGGAGGAGGTGACGTTCAGCAGGAACCGGTCGAGATAGGGCAGTTGCAGGCCGTTTTCGTCGACACGGTGATAATAGGGATTGCGTTCGAAAACGAACTGTTCGGCCGGTGGCGAAGTCGTATTGCGCCAGGCGTCCAGCGTCGGCAGAGCGGGATTTTCTGGACGGACCTGCCGCGACATCTTGATATGCAGACCGCTCCAGTCATCCGCCTTGTTCTTCTTGATGAGCTTGGCGAGGTTTTCCGCGGTCTGATATTTGATGTGGAACTGCTTCATATAGGCGGCGGGCAGGAAAAGCCGCGCGGGCGATGCTGCTGCGAGCTTTGCCAGAAAATCGGGGTTCGGACCTTCCCAGGTATAGCGCACCGTCAGCCGGTCAATGACTTCGATCTGGGGAGGATTGTTGTTGACCAGCAGTTCGATTGGCGGGCCGCCCTTGTGAATTTCCTTGTTGAGAGCAACATCCTCCCAGAAATACCGGAAATCCTCGGAGGTTAAATCGCTGCCGTCGGACCATTTGTGGCCTTCTCGCAGCTTGAAGGTGAAGATGCGTTCGTCCTGAACGTCGTAGCTTTCCAGAATGTCGGGATGAAGCTCGAATTTTTCGTCGTAACCAACCAGGCGGGCATAGTTGCTGATGGGCATAAGCCGGATATCGCGCTGGCCGCCGATCAGCATGCGCACGGAACCGCCGTGTTTTCCGGGCTCCCGGCCAAGCGCCTTCATATCGATGACGCGCGGGTTTTTCGGCAAGCGCTCGGCAATATCAGGCAGCTCACCTTTTTCCCGCTTTTCCTTGAAGTAGGCGGGGTCGGTATAGGCAGCGCGCGCATAGGTCGGCAAAAAGACGGAGGCCATCAAGGCAAGGGTGGTGCGGCGCGTAATCACGAGCGAAGCTCCCTGATGTCGGCATTGCCATTTGCGAGAACGAAATGGCCATCGCCAAGATCGGCAGAGATCATTTCGCCGTCACCCTCGTCGCGGAATTGCTTGCCCCAGTCGAACTTGCCCGTCGCGCTGATCTTGCCGATGGTGCGGAAATCGAGCGGACGGTCGAGATCGGGAAAAGGCACGGCCGCCAGCAACGATTTTGTATAGGGGTGAACCGGAGAGCGCATCATGATTTCCCGCGGCGCCAGCTCGACGATGCGGCCCTCGCACATCACCGCCACGCGGTCCGCCATGTAATCCACCACTGCCAGATTGTGCGAGATGAAGAGGTAGGTAAGTCCGAGGTCCTTCTGCAAATCCTTGAGCAGGTTGAGGATTTGCGCCTGCACCGAGACATCTAGGGCAGAAACGGGTTCGTCGCAGATCAGCAGTTCGGGACCCAACGCCAGGGCTCTGGCAATGCCGATACGCTGCCTCTGGCCGCCTGAGAAACTGTGCGGATAACGGTTCAGCGCGCTTTCTCCAAGGCCGATTGCCTTGACGAGATTACGGACTTTTTCCGCGCGGTATTTCGCATCGCCCCGTCCATGGATTTCAAGCGGCTCGCTCAAAATATTGCGCACGGTCATGCGCGGTGAAAGCGATGAGATCGGGTCCTGGAAGACCATCTGTATCTTCGACCGCAATTCCTTTAGATCGCCGTCCCTTGCATTGAGGACGTCGATATCGCCCTGCGGCCGGTGAAAGGTCACGGAGCCTTCATCCGGGCGAACGGCGCGCATGAGGATTTTGCTGACGGTTGTCTTGCCGCTGCCGCTTTCGCCGACGAGGCCAAGGCATTCTCCCCGGCGGATTTCAAAACTCACGCTGTTGACCGCCTTGGTGGCATTGGCATCGCGGCGGCTAAACCAGCTGGACTTCCGGGTCGTGAAGGTCTTGCTGATATTCTCCACGGTCAAGAGCGGGCCGGGGGTCTTGTTCACTGCGGCGGTCTTCTTGCCGACAAGGCTTTCGTGGTCGACGGTGATCTCACGAAGCGCCTTCAGCCTCTCACCCGGCTTCATGTCGAAATGCGGCACGGCGGCCATCAGGCCCTTGAGATAGGGGTGGCTCGGTGCCTTGAAAATATCGTCGACCGTTCCGGCTTCCATGATCTCGCCCTGATAGATCACGGCAACCTCGTCGGCGATGTTTGCCACCACGCCGAGATCGTGGGTGATGAGCAGCATGCTCATGTTCAGCCGGCTCTGGAGATCGCGCAGGAGTTTGAGGATTTGCGCCTGTATGGTTACATCAAGAGCCGTCGTCGGTTCGTCGGCGATCAGAAGCGCGGGGCGACAGATCAGTGCCATGGCAATCATGGCGCGCTGGCGCATGCCGCCCGACAATTCGAAGGGATACATGTTCACGACCTTCTTTGGGTTGGAAAACCCTACAAGGTCGAGCGTCTCATGCATTTTTTCCGCGCGCTCGGCCGGCGACAGGATGCTGTGGATTCTCAGCGCTTCGTCAATCTGGTTGCCGATCGTGTGCAGCGGCGAAAAAGACGTCATGGGTTCCTGAAAAATCAGCCCGATGCGATTTCCGCGTATAGCGCGGATTTCCCGGCCATCCTTCGGCAGTTGCAGCAGATCGACGGGGCCGGCTGCGGCATTTGCGGGATCGGTAAACAGCACGCGGCCGTTCACGCGCGCCGTCTTGGGGTGGATGCCCATGATCGTCTGGCCGATGACGGATTTTCCGGAGCCGGATTCTCCGACAAGCGCGGTCACTTTTCCCGGAAGAATGCGAAGGCTGGCACCCCTCACGGCGTCAATCGTGCCACCCATAAGAGAAAACGAGACCCGCAGATTTTCAATACGGAGCAAATCTGCGCCTGCGCTCATGCTAAAGGGTTCCTTGCCGTCTCTCTTTATCGTTGTCTTGTGACAATTTGCTCAGGAGGGCTTAAAGGCACGTTATCGTAGGGTTTGTTGTCTGTCTATGCCTCTGAAACATCGAATTGTTTAGCAAATTCAAAGCCGGCTTCCAAATTGCAATGGCTTGCCTGATGGCTTGTGTTTGGCGATATGTTAACGAACGTTCCCGGGTGAGGATCCATGTCCGACAAGAAATATTACGATGCCCAGCTGGATAGAGCCCGGCAGTTGCAAAACCAAGGACAATATGCGGAAGCGCATGCGCTTCTCTTATCGCTGGTTGCAGTAAAGGACGGGCACCTGATGGGTGAGCGGACAGTGCTCGGTCTGCCGCGCAGGCTGCATGCGGCACGGCTGCGTCTTGCCAAGGCTGAAGGCGATGTGGTCGCGAGGATCGGCTATCAATACACGCTGGTTCCGCCGCCGCAGGTGCTTGCAAAATATGCGCATTTTTCCCCGGAGGAGCACCGCGCTATCAATCTGAAAAGCAGGGAGGACGTGCCGAGGCGCATCCATCAGATTTGGATCGGAGACAAGGCCCCGCCCGTATCGGTCAAGGCCTGGGCCGCCCATGCCGCCTCGCATGGTTACGAATATCGCCTCTGGCGGGAGGCCGATCTTGAGCGGGAAGGCGTGTTTTCGAATGACGTCTTCAGGACGATGCTGGAAGACGGCGATTATCCCGGTGCTGTCGATGTGGCCCGCTATGTCGTGCTGGAGCGTTTTGGTGGCATCTATCTTGATTGCGACTGGTATCCGGCGCGGGATGATGCGAGTTTCGATGCTTTCCTGCCACTGGTAGGGCTGACGGCGTTTGATGAAGAAACACCGCGCGATACCGGGCAGGGCAGCATGCTTCTTGCCAACTCTTTCATTGCGACACCTGCCGGCCATCCGGTCTTCCGCAGGATGCTGGAGGCGTTTCCGAGGATTCTTGAGGAAATGCCGCGTGCGCCAGCCTGGTGGTCGACGGGTCCGCTGATCTTTACCGTCATCGCTCGGGCTGGGAGCATCAGCCTTGCGCCGGCGGGGTTTGTTGCCGCTTCTCTTGCCGATCGCGCCGCGTTGCAGGAGGTTGAAGCTGTCAGGCGCGAACTTGCCACCAAGACGGGTGGTTTGCTGATTGCCTGGAAGTCATGGTGATATCTGGTTGATGAGTTCCGCCGAGGAACGCCAGCGCGCGGCAGGATGTTTGCCGGTAATTTCGAACAGCCGTTTCAGAAAACGCCAGACGTTGTCATCATGCACGAGATGATGGGTGAGGATGCCGGTCGTGCCGCCGTGCTCCGCAGTCTGCAGGATGCGGGCGGCGGTCTCGGCGAAAAGGATGTCGTCTTCGCGCCCACCGCGGCTGCCGTGCCAGTCAATCACGTCGACATGGGTGTTCAGGCAAGGTGGCACGGCGTCTTTCTCCGGGCCGAAAACCGAAAGCGCTCGATATCCGAGGTCTGCCAGTCCCTGCACCACATTGGCATCTATGCGGTTCCACGGCGGAACGAGCATAGGCACGAAACGCCTGCCATGCAGATCGTGCAGTTTTTCCAGCCCGGATTGCAACTCGTCGAGAACGATGGACAGGTCACGGTGTGATCCGAGTTCCTGTTTCTTTTCTTTCTCGGTGGCATAGTTCGTATGGGACCAGCCATGCACGGCGACATGGGCAATGTCAGTCGTATCCAGGTGCTGCGCGAGCTTGTCCGTCGTCATCTTGGGAATAACCGCAAGCGTGACCGGCGCGGAAAAGCTGCTGCAAAGATCGAGAAGCGTGTCGAGCGCCGGTGTCGGTTCCACCGCATCGTCGTCCCTGAGCCAGAGATCGGCCGTTATGCCGCGTCGTCCACATTCATCCAGTGCCGCTACGAGTTTTTCCAGACTCATGATGTTTGTGCCTTTGCTCGCAACAGGATATCGTTCAGTTCTCTTGCAGCGTTTTCCAGAGATCGTTCATTTTTTACGAATTGGCGGGCTGCCCTTGCCAATTCCTCCCGCCGCTTGTCATCGCCGAGCAGAGTTTCGATTGCTCCAGCATAGGCGGCTGTATCATTTTCCGGTGTCAGTAATCCGGTGGTTCCGGATTTTACCACTTCGGGAACGCCGGCCACCGCTTTGGCGATAACGGGCAGGCCCGCAGCCTGTGCCTCGAGATAGGCGAGACCATAGGCTTCGCCATGCCCCGGCCAGACGTAAACCGATGCTTTTGAAAGAAGTTCTGCGATTTCGTTTGCGTTTTTTTCTCCGTGCCAGACAAGACGGCGATCGGGAAAAGAGCTGAACATGGCTTGCACGGCAGCGCGTTCCGGCCCGTCGCCGATGATATCCAATGTCCAGTTCAAATCCTGCGGCAACAGCGCAAGCGCTTCGCGAAGCGCGCGATAGCTGTCGAACTTGTCACCCGCCCGCATCATGGCGACGGTGATGAGTTTTCCCGGTGTGGGGCGCGGAGCAATTTCAAGAAAATTACTGGCATCGATAAAGGGCGCCAACATCGCCGAGCGGAGTGCGGGAGAGGCGCGGACAAGCCCGTCGCGATCACGCGCGGTGAAGCAGATATTGATGGCGGCAGCGTTCAATGCGGCCAGTAACTCGTCCTGAACCGCCTGCCAGCCCATGCCATTGCGCTTTGGGGAATAGGAGGCCTCGGCGGTGACGTAGGGAATATCGAAACGTGTGCCCAGTTCCGGCCCGAGCAAGTCCGGGGCCTTGTAATAGGGGTGATAACAAAACCACAGATCCGGCGCGCCTTCCCGCTGCCAGCGCTCCGTGATGGTCTCGATTTCGTGCGTCGCCGCATCGGCAAGCAAGGACCTCGCCGGATCGTCAGCCTGTTTGAGAAAGCTGCGCAGCTCGGAAGCGACGGAAACATCGTGGCCGCTCATCGCCATCGCCTTCATCAGCAGGCGGGCCATCAGCCGGTCTCCGGAGGGAACGGGATGGTTGGGCGATTTGAGCGGTGAATAAAAAGCGATCCTCATCCGGATGGTTGTGCGTCGCCCATGGCTCTGGCGTCAACCGGAATTTGAGAGGGCCGAGCCTTGACAGCCTGACCATTCTTGCCCAACTGAAAGGCATCTTTTGCACATGCGCGGAGCGTGACACGCTTTGACTTCCCCAGTCGTTTCCCAGAACCTGCTTTCCAGCATCGAAAACAAAAGCGCCAAAGCGGCGGTGATCGGCCTTGGCTATGTCGGCCTGCCGCTAGCCATCACGATCGCCAAGGCCGGTTTCAAGGTCGTCGGTTTCGATATCGATCCCGGTAAAATGGTCGCGATCGATGCCGGCCGCAGCTATATCGAGGCGGTTTCGGACGAGGTGCTGGCAAGCGTCAGGCGCGATGATGGCTTCATCGCAACGTCTGATTTTTCCAGACTGGCTGAATGCGATGTGATTGCCATTTGTGTGCCGACGCCCCTGACGAAATATCGCGAGCCGGACCTCTCCTATGTCGAAAAGACCTGCCGGGACATTGCCGCGCATCTGCGCAAGGGGCAGCTTGTGGTGCTGGAATCGACCACCTATCCCGGCACGACCGACGGGGTTGTGAAGACCATTCTGGAAGGTACGGGACTTGTCTCCGGCGTCGACTTCTTCATCGGTTTTTCGCCCGAGCGGGAAGATCCCGGCAATCGCGATTTCGAGACCTCGACGATTCCGAAGGTCGTTGCAGGCGATGGCGAGGCTGCCGGGAAACTGATGGCGGCATTCTACGGCTCAGTGGTCAAGAAGATCGTTCCAGTCTCGACAAACGCCACGGCCGAGGCGGTGAAAATCACCGAAAACGTCTTCCGTGCTGTCAATATCGCGCTCGTCAATGAACTCAAGGTCGTCTACGAGGCCATGGGCATCGACATCTGGGAAGTGATCGACGCGGCGAAAACCAAGCCGTTCGGTTTCATGCCGTTTTATCCCGGCCCGGGTCTTGGTGGCCACTGCATACCGATCGATCCTTTCTATCTCACCTGGAAATCGCGAGAGTACGAGTTGCCGACGAGGTTCATCGAGCTCGCCGGCGAAATCAACACCGGCATGCCGCGTCATGTCATCGGACGGGTCGCGGAAGCCCTCGACATCCGTTCCGGCAAGGCGCTCAGCCGCTCCAAGGTGCTGGTGGTCGGTCTGGCCTACAAGAAGAATGTGCCCGATATTCGTGAAAGTCCTTCGCTGAAACTCATAGAACTTATTCAGGAGCGCGGCGGCGAAGCGGCCTATTATGATCCGCACGTGGCAGAAATCCCGAAAACCCGGGAATATAGCCACCTGATGGGCATGAAATCCGTGGCTTGGGACAAGCAGACCGTCAGCGCCTTTGACGCTGTTCTGGTCGCGACCGATCACGACAATGTGGACTATGCCGCTCTTTGCGAATGGTCGCCGCTGATCATCGATACGCGAAACGTCTTCGCACGTCGGGATATCGCCGCAAAACACATCATCAAGGCCTGATCGCCTTCTCCCGGGCATTTCCGGCAACATCGCCATACGTTTCTACTGGAAATGCCCGGCATTCATGAACGGACGGACTATGAGCAGATTGGACAGTTTCATTCGCCGGTTGACCGCGCAGCGCGATATCCTCAACCACGTCAAGGCCGATCTTGATCTGCCTGACGAAGGTGCGATCATGGAAATAGGCCTCGGAAACGGGCGCACGTTCAATCATTTGCGGGAACTGTTTCCGCAACGTCGCATCGTTGCCTTCGACAGGGCCATGGGTGCACACGCCTCGTCTGTTCCGGCACAGGAAGATCTCGTCATCGGTGAAATATCGGAAACCGCTCCGGCCTTCATCGGTGTGGAGGCGGCCATGGTGCATGCCGATATCGGCACGGGCTACCCGGAAAAGGATGCCATTACCCTGACATGGCTGCCGGACCTTGCGGCGGGCATGCTGGCAAAAGGCGGCGTTGCGGTCAGCGGTCTGCCTCTGGATCATCCCATGCTGAAGCCTCTGCCGGTGCCGGAAAGCGTGCCGACCGACCGTTATTTTCTCTATCGCAAGATTTGAGGCCGGATGGCCCGTCAGAGAGAGCGCCGGGGTTGCCTTATAGGTAGCGCTCGCTCTCTTCTTTCGAGAGCAGGAAAACTTTCATTTGCGAGTTTCTCCCGCGAATGGCGATTTTTTCGCTTCGCAAATCGGCAATCTCCTGTCCTGCCTGAATGATGGCGGGTTCGGAAACGACAATGGCGGCGCCGAATTCCTTGGCCTTGGATTCCAGCCTGCTCGCCACATTCACGGTGTCGCCGATGGCGGTCAGGGTTTTCGCTGCGCCATAGCCCATGACGCCGACGATCGTCGGGCCGGCGTGGATGCCTACTACCACTTCCAGCCGGACGGCAAATTGTTTTTCCAGTCCCTCATTCAGGATTGAAAGCTCCCGCAATATGATAGCGGCGGCCTTCATGGCGTTGCGGCAGGCATTTTCTGCATCGTCGCCAAGTCCGAAAAGAGCCATGGCGCCATCACCGATGAATTTGTCGAGATGTCCTCCGGCCTGTTCTACGGCCTGCCCGACGATGGTGAAGTAGCGGTTTAGAAGAAACACGACGTCATATGGCAGTTTCGCCTCGGAAAGCGCGGTGAAATTGCGGATATCACAAAAGAGGATGGCGATCTCCTCTTCCTTGCCCGGCCGTGCCGGTTGCGCATCCGCTGGCAGGTCGCTCTGTTGGGGCGGCGATACCAGAAGCGCTATTCCAATATCCTGGGTGGGCCGCAACTGGCAGCCGAGCCGCACATCTGAATCGGCATGGATGCGCCTCAAAGTGGTTTGTTCGATATCTCCAGGAGGCGGAAGCGGGCCTTTGCTTTCGACAATCCTGACCCGGCAGGTCGAACAGCGTCCTTTGCCGCCGCATACGGAATAATGCGGTACGCCAGCCAGTCTGCTGGCCTCCAGAATGCTGAGCCCGGCAGGGACGCGCGCTTGCGCGCCATGCTCATAACGGATTTCGATAGCCGTCGATCTCTGTCGCCAGCTGCGCACGCCGCGCAAGACGAACACCAGCATGACCGCGCCGACAAAAATCGCTTCCGTTGCGTCGGTAACGAAACGGATACGCGTCTCCATCTCCCGTTGTAACGGTATGTCGTCTCTTTGAACGGTGGTATCTGCAAGCCCGGGAGGAAGTGAGTATTTTCTGTCTACCTCCTCCAGCCAGCGGCCGGCATCGCTGAAGCCCAGAAGCGCCAACAAAGGCAGCATCACCGCCACAGTCATGAATATCCCGGCAATTTTGGGATACCAGTCCCGGTAACGTAACCAGAAAAACAGGCCGATACACCCGTGGGTCCAGATCACGATCAATGCGAGGCTTTGCCACGCGCCGGCCATGGGGTTGTTGATCCAGAGTCGGCGAACGACCGAGTAATATCCCACGTCGATGTTGTAGATCATGTGCGACACGCGAATATTAACGGCGTGGCTGATGATCAAAAACGGGATCGACAGGCCAAGTATGGCTTGCAGCGCTTCGCGAAGCGGCATGCGCAATGTCCGGCGCTGATAAAGCGAGCGCAGGACAAGACAGACGTGCACCACAACCGACCCATAAAACAGCAGGCTGCTGACGGGATTGAGCCAGATCAGGCTGAACCATTTTCGCGCCCGCTCGGCGGTATCGATGGAGATGAGAGCGAGCGAATGGTTGAAAAGATGGGAAAATACAAAGGCAAAAATGATGAGGCCGGACAAGATCCGGGCGCGTCTCAAATTGGTCTCCGAAAAGAAACGGATCATGCAAATCCCATCATGCGGTCATTTGGCGCAGAATCATCATTAAGTGTGCTCTGGTGTCTTTAATGCAGGGTATCTCGTGGCAATATCGTGGAGCAATGGGCCGGCGATGGTCAATTGTGCGTGTTCGAACGTCGGTTCGCCGCATGATACAAATCAGGCTTCAAAAAAGCGTCAAACGCAGGCTAGCAACACGAGATTGGTGACCGCGATCAGAGGTCGATGATCTGGCCGTCCATTGTCGCGAATGCACCGCTGAACTGGGCTTTTGCCTGTTTTTCGATGTCATCCAGCTCATCGTCGCTGCGGCTTGGGGCGTGGTGGATGAAGCCGACATTTTTTGCGCCTGCCAGTTTGGCAAGGCGGATCGCCTCCTGCCAGGACGAATGGCCATAACCGCGATAAAGGCCCATCTCCTCATCGGTAAACATGGCGTCGTAGAGGAAGAGATCGACGTCCTTGATCAGATCAAGCACGTTCTTGTCGATATTGCCCGGTTCATGTTCGGTATCGGTGATGATGGCGAATGACTTTCCCGCCCAGTCCAGGCGATACCCGATGGCGTTGCCCGGATGATTGAGCATTCCAGTTCGGATCGAGAGGCCCGGATGAACATCCAGGACGTCGCCCGGCATAAAGTCACGGGTTGCCATTTTTGCGCAACAGACTTCCAGCGGTACGGGGAACCATGGCGGGCTCATGAAGTCCTTGAGCATTTCCCGCGTTGTCATGGTGCCGGCAAGATGACCCGACCAGATGGCGACATCGTTGGAGCTATTGTAGAACGGCTTGAAATAGGGAAAGCCGACGATGTGGTCGTAATGGCAGTGAGAGAAGAACAGGTTGACGTCGGTAATACCTTCCGCCCGCAACGCCAGACCAGCAGGGTGTAACCCCGAACCCGCGTCGAACAAAAGAACATGATCTCCGCATCGTACCTCGATGCAGATGGTATTCCCGCCATATTTTCGGAAGTTTTCACCTGAAACAGGAAGCGTTCCCCGCGCACCCCAGATCTTTACCCGAAAATCTTTATTACCTTCCCGACTTACGATGTCGGAATCGAACGCCATGACACACCCCGATTACAACGGAATCTTGCACGCTTCCTCCCATGAAGCCCGTTGTCTCTACAGATTATTATATCCGCTCTCTTTTGGCGGACGCCCTTACCCTTATTCAGTCAGCATTTCATTTATATTGCAATGGTGCGACATTTATTTTTCCAACATCGCCATCCACGGTAGCAAGAAATTGCGGCTCATGTTCTCGCGTTTGCACGCGCTTTGCTAAGCTCCGTCGTCGTCTGGGTGAGACGTTCGGCAAGAACGCGCATGACCTTGATGGTAATGTCAGGGAAATCGGACATGAGCTTGAAGAACTGTTCCTTGCCGATACGCAGGGCTTCCACGTTGGTGGAGGCGCGCACGGTTGCTGTTCTGACGCTGTCGCAGAGAATGGCGATTTCACCGACGATCGCATTGCCGGTCATTTCGGCCACTTTTAACGTGCCCGACGGAGAATCGACCAGAACATCCACTTTGCCGGTCAAAAGGACGTAGGCCGCATCGCCGACATCTCCCTGCCGGAACAGCATGTCGCCGGTGTGATAGGACACGCGGTCGGATGCGAATGCGAGAAGTTTGAGCTTCGACGGTTCCATTTCCGAAAAAAACGGGACGCGTTTCAGCATTTGAATTTCGTCTTTGAAAAGCATTGCCTTACCCTGTTCTTGTTCCACCTCGGTCACTTTCTTGGATTTATGTTGCGACCATATCCTTGAATGTACCGTTTTCCTGCGCAAGAGTCTCGTAACTTCCATCAGCGCTGATAAGGCCCTGATGGACGACGATGACCCGGTCGAACATGCGCGAGAGCGTCGCATTCGACAGAACCCACACGATCGCCGGGTTATTATTGTTCTGTTTCAGGAATGTGATGACCCGTTCGACAATTTCCTCCTGTTGCCGCGGATCTAGGCCGGGAAGGGGGCGATTGAAGACGTAATAGTCGGACTTGCGGATGAGCGCCCTTGCGAGATTGAGCTTCTGCCGCTGGAGTGGCCCGAGCCGCTTGCCGCCGGCGCCGAGGTTGAAATCCAGACCCACCGCAAGCACACGCTCATAGACGCCCTGCTTGCGCATGACCTCGGCCACGATGTGGGTGATGCGCCGTGATGCGTCGGTATAACGATGGCTGACCTTGCCGAAGAGAATATTGTCCAGAAGGCTGGTGGCACTCATGTATTTCGTCGGATCGTAGATTTCGATCACGTTCTTCAAGCTGTCCGGCAGGTTTTCATGGAACATGTGCCGGACTTCAACGATCCGGTTCATGATTTCCGGTGACAGAAGGCCGAAACGCTGCCGGGGCTCAATGTAGAAGAAGCTCAGCCGCAGCATCGCGCGTCTTTCGCTTTCATTGGCCTCGTCGAAACTCCGGCTCTGAAGACGCTGCAGCATTTGCTGATAGACCGGAACATCGTCGGGTGTCATGAATGTCAGCTGCTGGAAGAAGGGGTGGTCACCCGGCAGGTCGGCGAAGATTTCCACGATGTTTTCGGCAATCGTATACCCCATTTCGAACAGGGTTTTGACGAGGCCTGTTTCGCGCATCAGCGAACGGAAATATTCGCTTTCTATGACGGTCCTGATCGACTGTGATGAGTCGCGCATGGTACCGAACAACAGGTTCTCGCCCACGGTGGCCTCACTGTTGTAGCTCTCCAGCTCAAACGGAGCAATGAGGCCGCTCAGGTTCTCCTTTTCCAGTTCGGCGCGCAGGACATGTCGCAGTTCCACAATGCGGGCCGCAAGATGCAGGTCGGTCAAAGGGTCGATCGTCGAGCGCAACGCGAATTCCAGAATATCCTGTGAAAGTTCCACGCTGTCGAGCACAGCCAGAACGGCCTGGATGAGGTTTTCCGGCTTGCCGTCACCGGCCGGGCTTGAAGCGTAGTCGATCCATTCGCTGTTGATGTCGATCGTCGGATTGCCCGCAAGCTTGGCTTCGCGGATCTCCCATTTGCGGTGTTCCAGCGCTGCACCTTCGTATTGCTTTTCGACAAGCGGTGCATGCTTGAGACCGTAAAGCAGATTGTCCTTCAGGCTGGCGTGGAAAAAATAGCTGTCCGAGGACACATAGGAGATGCGCCGGCCCGTCAGCGATTCAGGCAATTCCAATATGTCGACGTCGTTGATGCTCACCTTGCCGGAAGTCGGCCAGAGCGTGCGGCCGATAGCATCCGCGAGCGCCTCTGCTCCCGATCCGCCGACGATGGCGATCACCTCGCCTGCCTCGATCTTCAACGATGCCTGTTCCAGAAGCCGGCTGCCGCTATCGTCTTCCAGCGTCAGATTGCTGACGACGATCGGTGCGGCAATTGCCGCGACTGCTCCCGGTGACAGTTTTTGCACCTTGTCATCGATCATGTTCGACGCATCGAACTGCTCGAAGACCTGCTCGTATTTTACCTGAACATCCTGACGCGCCTGATCCCAGTCGATCAGCTCCTTCAGCGGTCCTGGCAGTTCCTTATAAGCGTTGATGACGGCAACCAGCTGCCCGACATCGAGGCTGCCCTTGAGCGTGAGATAGCCGCCGAGTGCATAAAAGAAGAAAGGGGTGAGCTGCGCGAGGAAGTTATTGATGAATTTGACCAGAAACTTCCACTGGTAGAGATCGTAGCGGATCCTGAAGATGTCGCCGAGCCGGTGCGAGGCATCGGCACGCTCGAAATTGGAGGTGTCATAGGCGTGGATGGTGCCGATGCCGTCGACCATTTCGCCGATGCGCCCGGCAAGCTGGCGTGCGCTTAGCTGCCGCTGGCGCCCGAGTTCGATGAGGCGACGGCGCATTTTGGGGATGATGCCGACCTGGATGGCGGCCATGAAAGCCGCAATCAGACCCAGCCAGAAATTCTGCACGAGAATGAAGAAGAGTGCCGAGAGCGCCTGACCGCCGAGAAGCGCCGGCTGCACAAAGGCGTCGCCGGTAAATCCGCCCAGCGGTTCGACCTCGTCCTTCACCATGCTGGAGATTTCAGCACCCTTGACCCGCTTGAAATGCGTGGGCGGGAACCGCAGGATCCGATCAATAAGTTCGAAACGGATACGCCTGAGAAGCCGCTCGCCGAGGCGGCCCTTGAAGGTGTTGATATAATATTTGAAAAGCCCGTTGATGACGACAAGCGCAAGGAAGGTGAGGCTGAGCGCCATCAGCATCGACATGCGGTTGAGTTCGAGCCCGGGGAAGAGCGTCACGGTGCCCCAATAGGGAATATCGACCGTGAGATGCATGAAAAGCTGTGTCGCGTTTGCCCCTTCGAAGCCGTCTCCCTGAATGGGCCCGTTGACGATCTGTTTGGGCAGATCGAAGGCGAGGAAATAGGGGATCATGGACAGGGCGACGATCAGCAGAATGAAAAGCTGCTGCCGCTTCGTATGCGACCAGATATAACGCGTAAGGCTTTGTTCCATATAAAACTTCTATGACCTGTCGGGCAGGGCCCGGCGTGTTGGTTTGCGCGGTGTCAAGACGGTCAGGCTGCCGGGTGGCGGGATCCCCTCCTGCAAATAGGTATGTGACTCGCTATTTATCAGTATATTCAAGCGGTTTCGAGCAAAATAGCGCCCGTGCCGAGGCTGGCCCACGATCCCCGATATTTGTTTTTGTAACGTGCATTCCACATTCGATATTGAGACGACTACATTTTTAGACTTCCCTAATGTTATTGGTTTTACTGTAGAACAGGACGTTAGGACGCTCCGGTATAGTTATCCCGCAAATGGTTGAGCCGACACAGGCGTAGTGATTGCAAGGTCGATGGCGATAGATATTTCAGAGCGTGCAAGCGGTGAACCGTCCCCTGACATGTTGTCGCTTTCGGGCATTGCATCCGATGGGTCGATCGCACATCCGGTTTCTTTTCAAGGATGCACGGGTGTTTTTCACCCGGCGCGCAAAGAGGTCAAACAGGATCATGCGGTTCTTTTCGTCAGCCCCTGGGGCATGGAGGAACTGTGCACTCGCAAGTTTCAGCGGGTTGTGGCTGAACGGCTGGCGGCGGCCGGCGTCGCCAGCCTGCGGTTCGACTATCATGGCGCTGGGGATGCGCTAGATCCGGAGGATGTCGGCCGTGCGGCGGATTGGCTTTCCGACACGCGAGCGGCGCTCGATTATCTAAAACGTCTTTCCGGCTGTTCCAGGGTGGTCGTCATCGCTCAGGGTCTCGGCTGTCTGATCGCCATACAGGCGCTCGCCGATGCGGCGGCCGGCGATTCCATGGCGCTTCTGGCGCCCGTCGTCTCCGGCCGGAGCTATCTTCGCGAACTGGCGATGTGGTCGTCCATGATTGACGATGGCCTTGGTCTTCGTCCCGGGCAGCGCATGGCGGAGGCGGGGGCAATTGCAGGCATGGACATGCCGGTGGGTGTTGCTGATGCTATCAAGAAGGTCAATCTTGCAAAGCTGGATACTGCTCCTGCGCGCAGCATTCTGGTGCTGTCGAGACCGGGCCGGGCGAGCGACAGCGATTTTGCCAAACAACTCGCCGCGATTGGTGCCGAGGTGGGGGAGGCGGAATTTGAGGGATATGACGATCTCGTATCCAGTCCCACACTCTCGAAAATACCCGGCGATGTGGTGAAGCGGCTTCGGGATTGGGTCCTGTCCCAAACTCATGCCGCGGATGCGGCGGGTCCGCAGGAGGATTTCATCGTCAACGCTCCGCAGCGCGGTCGCGGTTTTCTGGAACAGCCGGTGCAATTTGGCGAAGCCGGCCGGCTTTTCGGTGTTTTTTGCGAGCCTGACGATCGGGTGGCGGTCTCCTCGGTCCTTCTGCTGGGCGCAGCCTACGACCGGCATGCGGGTTGGGGCAGGCTTTCCGTGCAAACGGCCCGTTTGCTCGCACGGGAGGGTATCGCTTCGCTGCGGTTCGACGCGGCCAATATTGCCGACAGCCCCCCGGTCAAAAACGCGCCCGATCAGGTTCTTTACGACGCGGCGCAGAATGATGACGTGGCCGCCGCGCTCGATTTTCTCAGTCGGCGTGGCAAAGGACCCGTCGTTGCTGCTGGGCGCTGCAGTGGCGCCTACCTCGCCTTCAATGGCGCGCTTGCCGATGACCGGATCAGCGGGGTGGTTGCGGTTAATCCGGTTGTGTTCCACTGGCGGAAAGGCCGCTCGGTCGATGAAGCGCTGCACAAACCGCCACGTTCCTTTGGGGAATACAGCCAGCGTTTTCGCCAGGGCGCCACGTTCAAGCGTCTCGTCAGCGGCGATGTCGATGTGGTGAGCGCCGGTCGCAATATCGCCAAGGCGACGCTCAAGAAGCTTTCGATAAAAACGGCAAGGCTTTCCCGCCGGGGGAGCGAGGAAGGGCGTGCCGTCTACGGTGCTTTCGACAAGCTCGAGACAAGGGATGTGTCCATAAGCCTGCTTTACAGTGACAATGACGACGGGCTTGAGCATTTCCGGTATTATTTCAACGCCGATGGCAGGGGCCTGTCGGCGTATCGGAATGTGTCGCTGACGATTATTCCTGACGCTGACCATAATCTTTCAACGCCGGAGGCCAGAAAAGCCTACATCGATGCGGTGAAGCTGATGGCTCTAAAAGGAAAAACGCCGGCTGGAGCCTAGCGAGACGACATCGCCGGAAGGGGGCGTTTCGGATGTTGCTGTCTCCGGCAAAAGGTCGATTTTTCTGGTTTCACCGGGTGCGAGATGGAACCAGCTTTCCGAGGCGCGGTAATCTTGCGCCGTAATATGGACGGATTGCGCCAGCCGGTCCGCGCCGATCTCGAGCGACCAGATGCCGTTCGCCTCGCTCACCCCCACCTGAAGGTTGGCGGCGTGCAGTGCTTTTTTCCGACCGAGAGGAAAATGGAATGCGTCTGCGATGACAGATCCGGTCGCGACATCGCGGAGCCGGGCTACCGTCACATCATGGGAGGGCGGGCCGAAACGATAGGCATAGGTCGTATCGAAAAAGGCGCCGAACAAATCGGTTGCGGCGATGGTCTGGCTCTGTCGCGGCGAGAGCGTGAGCGGCCGTTTGGCATGGACGACAGGTTGCGTGCCATCGCGCAGGCAGGTCAGTTCCAGCATGGCGTCAAGGTTGTCGCCGGTTTCGTTGATGACATGAATGTCCAGCCCGTTGGTGCCTTCATCGGAAAGGCTGACCTGGATGGGACGAAACGCTCTTTTCAGCGCATGCCAGACGGATTTGGGTCTGCCGGTGGCATCGATGATACCCCAGCCAGTGCCGGGAACGAGATCCTGCAAGGTCCAGACCAGGGCGCCCCGGCAAGAGGACGCGTCGCGACGCCATTCGGCGAAGGTTGCTTCCATGACCTCGGCAGTGACGGCACGAGACATGTCGAGATAGAGGCCGCCATCCTCCCGACGCAGCACGTCCGGCTCAACGTCGTAAAGCAGTTTCAGATAATGGTCGCGAATATCCTCGAAATCCCAGGAAGCGCCGCGATCGCGTGGCGTGCGCGCCTTCCAGCGCGGATCATGCACCGCCAGTGCGGGAAGATGTCTGTCCAGCGTTTCCTGTTCGGGAATATTGGCGAAGGCCAGGCACTCAGCGGCAAAGCGGAGATTGGCCCGGCGGGCATCTTCCAGCGGACGGCAATAGGCGCCCACACCGTAATAATGACCAACCCCGACATTGGGGAAGAAGGGCAAGGCGCCGCCTGAAGGGGAATTCGCCACATAGGCCGCGTCTGGCCGTTTTTCGGCCAGGACGTTGGGCAAAATTGCCTCGGTGAGCGTTCCCTTCCATATCTGTTCCGGCAGACCGAGCATCGCGCCCTGCTGGTACATTTCGCTACCACCGCAAAAAACGATCAGCGAAGGGGAAAGGGCGGTCGCCTCGAGGAACTGCGAGATTTCCGTAACGATATGCTGGCTGAGCGCCTCATCCTTTGCTGGATAATCAAAATTGGCAAGCATGGCGTCCTGCCAAACCATGATGCCGAGTTCATCGCACAGCGTGAAGAACTCCGGCGTTTCATAGGCCATCGTGCCGCCGATGCGGATCATGTTCATACCGGCTTCGGCAGCTTTTCGAAGCCAAGGCTCATAGTCCGGTCTTGTTCCCGGCAGGCGCACGATGTCGGCGGTCGTCCAGACTGCGCCCCGGCAGAAAACGGGGTGCCCGTTTATCTGGATGCCGAAACCGTTTCCGTCTTCGCCGTAATCCACCTCCACGCGCCTGAAGCCGGTGCGCCCGAGCCTGTGTTGCTTACCATCCAGTTCCAGAACGACTTCATGAAGCGCCGGTCTGCCGTGGGTATGCGGCCACCAAGTCTCGACATCGGGTATCCGGAGTTCGCCCAAGAATTCGCCGTTTTCACCTCTGGAAAGATCGGTGCTGTAACCGGCGCAGGTGAGCCGTGCGGATGGAATGTCGTGGTTCGCCTCCAGGGCGATGTTGACCGTTCCCGTCCCGGTTTCGTCGAGCGAGGACCGGACTGTGCAAAGCACGCCTGACTGTCTTATAAGGCTGATCGGTCGCCATGGGCCGGCGGCATGGATTTCCGGGCACCAGCCCGGCATATATCCGAGCGCCGTGGTGCGGATAAGCCGCAGACCTTGGGTGTTCATCATCTGCGGCCGCCAGCGGGCGCGGGGACCGGTTTTTTCGAGCCTTGGCGAAAGTGCCCGGAAGCAGATGGACAGTTCGTCCGCGCCTGTCAATTCAACCGGCACTTCCAGCCTTTCGAACATGCTCTGGCTGGCGGCGATCAGTTCGCCGTTGAGGAAGATTTCTGCAATCGTCGACAGGCCGTCGAAGCGCAGGATCGCCCGCTCCCGAACGTCGGAAATCATCGTCAGACGGTACCAGGCATCCCTGTCGTTCAATGGTGTCGGATTGAAACGGTCAAATTTTCCGGCCAGTTCCAGAGCTTGCGCCACTGTTCCGGGAACGGACACGTGAAGGCTTTCAAGGGTTGCGGGAATTTCCGAGGGCGTTTCGCAGGCATTGGCGGACGTCAGTGTCAGCGTCCAGCCTTCACTCAGCAATTTTTCGCTTTCGCACGGAAGATAAGTCCTCACGCGGCCTCGCTGGTGTTCGACAATTTTGCCGCAAGGGCTTCCATCACACCATCCCATGCTTCCGCAGCCGGATCGAGCACCGAGGCGAGCGCGTCGAATTTACGGCGTGTGACGGCGCGAGCTAGCTGGAACTGCACGGTCTTGGCGACCTCGGATATGCGCAGCGCGTGGTCTCTCGCTTCAGCAAATTTGCTCTTGTCCAGCCATTCGAGGTGGCTCGCCGCCAGTTCGAAATTGGCGCCGAGCTGGCGCAGCGTATTGAAGGCATATTTGTGGAAAAAGCCGAACGGACGGTCTGCCACCTTCTCGACCTGAGCCGGAAACACGGCTGCAAAAGACCTGACCGGATTGTCGGATGGTCGCCGTGAAAAATGAAACTTCAGCAGCCGTTCGGCCGTTTTGCGGATATGCGCCGGCGAAGGGTTGCTGTCTGCGAATTTCGCAAATTCCGTATAAGGCAGAAAGGGCGGCTCGCTCTCTGACAGGTGATGCTGGAACAGGCCGTCGAAATCTTCGCCCGACAGGTGGAAAAAGCCGGCATTGTGGAAATAATCGAGTTCCCGGTTTGCGAGGTCCATCCGGTTGATGGCGATGGTGGTCTTGCCATGTTCCTTCCGGTAGCCCACCCCGTGGGTATCGGGCATATAGAAGCTGTCCATCTCGATCAGGCAGATGCGGCCGCGCTCCAGCTGCGCTTCGATATGGTTTTCAACCCGGTCGAAGATCGCAAGTTCGGTGGCGCGAACGCCATAAAGTGCTTCCAGATCTTCCAGCGGCACCTTGAAGAAGGTGAACTGGTCGCCTTCGAAATCCTGCGTCAGTGTGAAGCCGAACATGGCCTCAGGCGGCAACCCTTTCGAGGCCAGCACCTCGATCCACAAATCGATGTAGCAATTGGTCTCCGGCCACATTCTTTCCGAAGAATGAAGCGGGTGCTGCACATAGTTTTTGGGATCGAGACCGGGGAAAATCTGCCGCATGAATGGTTAGCCCCAGAGTGTTTTCAAGGCCTTTTCGGGCCAAGTTTTTACATCCAGTCCGTGATGCGCAAAAAGTGCCAGCGCAATGCGCTCAAGGCCGAAACCGACGCAGGCGGTGTGAGCCACATCACCATTGTCGAGGTTCAATCCCCATTTCTGG
The DNA here is from genome assembly GCF_000381165.1 of Agrobacterium sp. 10MFCol1.1. Taxonomy (NCBI): domain Bacteria; kingdom Pseudomonadati; phylum Pseudomonadota; class Alphaproteobacteria; order Hyphomicrobiales; family Rhizobiaceae; genus Agrobacterium; species Agrobacterium sp. 10MFCol1.1. The sequence continues at coordinate 355,990 of NZ_KB906077.1, forward strand.
CCAAAGGCGTCCTGATGGTAATTGAAGCTCATGCAGGCCGTCGGGTTGGTGGCGGATGTGACGGGGATCAACAGTTCGAATTTCAGGTTCTGGTCGCGCTGGTTGTTGGCGAGCATTTTGCCGGCGCGGCCGAAGAAGGGATCGTTGGCCACGTCGATGGTCACATCAAGGCCCACGGCTTCCATCATCGCCACGCCGCGATCCATCCATGTCTGGCGGAATTCGGTCACATCGCTCTCCGTGCCCATGCGCACATATTCCCGCATGCGGAAAAGCTGCTGACGTGCCGGGTCCTTCGAGGGTTCATGGCGGAAACAATAGGACTGGATGTCGTAGAGACCGCCGCCGGAAGGCAATGCGCCGCGCTTGGCGATGGTCGGATAAAGAGGGTAGCAAGCGGCCGGCGTCAGCACGATATCGGTTGCTTTCTGGTCCTTTGTCCAGTCGCCGCCCTCATCCATGGATTTGAGAAGGCTGACATGGTCAAGTTCGCAACCGCAGAAGGAATGCACCGTGCCCGCAAGCTGCGGGAAGCTTTTCATGTAACCGCTCTTTTCGAAATAGGCGCGGTTGATGCCGGGCGGGAAGCGGATCGCCTCTGCACTGTCCGGGCCGCCGGTGCGGTCTATCAGGCGTTCGAATGCGGCAATGACGTCCTCGAACTGGCCGCTGCGTCCGTAAAGACCATCGACACCCGTTTCAATCAGCAGGCCTTCTTCGAACAGTCGATCGAGAAACGATGTTTGCATATCCATGGTCTTATCCCAAGAGGCTGGTGTCCTGCTTGTGAACCAGCAGGAGATTGGCGGAATTGCCGAGAATACGGTCGTTGGAAATCATCAGGCGCGCGGAATGCGCGTCGCGAAGGTGTCGGCCAAGGCTGTAGGGCGTACCGTTCTTGTAACCCATGATGCCGCAGACCAGCATCGCTTGGTCGATGATCTCTAGAATGGTTTCCGAAGAACAGATCTTCACATTGTTCATGGCAACCGCGAACGCCATGGACATCAGCTTGTCCGGGTCGCTCTTGGTGTCTTCGTAAGCCTTTACGCCCGCAATGACGTTGGATTTGACCACCTGCAATTTCGTGGAAATTTCGGCAATGTGGATAGCGCCTGGCGGTGTGACACCGGGCGACTTGCGTGCAGCCGTCCTGACGAAGGATTGCGCGCGCAGCACCGCATCCGACGCGATGCCATACCAAACGGCGCTCCACAGAAGATGCGAGCTTGCAAGCATGGATTGCGCAGCGATTTCCGCAAATGGTTTTGGGAATATCTGCACCGCCGGTGCCTCGCCGCGGAACAGGAAACCGTCCGAACAGGTGCCGCGCATGCCGAGTGTGTCCCAGACATGGGTCTTCTCGAGCCTGTACTGATCTTTCAGGAAGACGGTCATCACCTGATCGGCCGGGGCGGCATCCTTGTGGGCGCGCGAGGTGATGAGGATGGCATCCGCATTGCTGCCGTAGGAAATGACGGTGGCGTCCTTCTCCAGCCGGCAAATGTCTCCTTCGACCTCGATAGCGCAGATGGAATTGCGCAGATTGCCGCCGATTCCGCCTTCGGTCGTGGCCGAGGCGAGCAGAAGCTGTTCGCTTGCAATGCGGCTCATGAAGCCCGCATGCCATGGGCTTGTCTCGCCGTGTTCCACAAGGCTCGATGCCTTGATGTGGTGCATGGCGAAAATCATCGCGGTTGCCGAACAGGCCTGGCCAAGCCGGGCGCAGATATCGGCGATTTGCTGTATGGATGCGCCTTCGCCACCAAGAGAGGACGGGACCTGAATGCCGAGAAGGCGCTCTTGTCTCAGCGCCTGGACGGCTTCCTCCGGGAAGCGACCGGTGACGTCCACCTCGTCCGCGTGTTTGGCGGCAATTGCTGCGACGCGGCTTGCGCGCGCGGACAGCGTTTCATCCTGCGGCGCAACGGTCACATTCATCAGGCTGCCTCTTTACCATCCAGAATGAGCTTAACGGTGTCTTCAATGGCCTTGATGCTGGCAAAGGACTTGCGGTTCAAGAGGTTGTCGGGGAATTCGATATCGAAAGCTTCCTCGATACCCAGCATCAATTGCACCGATGCAAAGGAAGAAAGACCCGCCGCATAAAGATCTGCTTCGTTTTCAATCGTATCGACGGGGGTAGGAAGCTGGCCGAATTTTGCCAGTATTTCACGAATAGTCGCATTCATTCCGACTTATCTCCCATGAATTTAACATCAGGATGGTTTGTGCTTATCGTTAATTTGAAAACGATAATATTCGCCTAAACCGTTAGGTTAATTACCACTAACGGCGCTTTTGTTGTTCGTCCACCTTTGCCAGCCATCAGCAGCACCCTTGACAAATGTCGGGCGGTGTTTTCTCTTGTGTCCATTCACCAGGGGTGTCCCGTCAAGGGGCTGAGATTCTGCTTTTATGCGCAGTGACCCGTTGAACCTGATCCAGTTCATACTGGCGTAGGGACGGTGCAAAGACCGAAGGTCGGATTGCGTGTAACTTGCGCTGCCGACGCGTCGGTATTTTCCATCATTCCGGCTCGAACTGGGTCTCCACTGTCAAACTTTGGAGCCTCATGATGAATATCGTTGCCAAGAATATCCCGCTTGTCGTCACAACCGGGCCGCATCCCGCCTCCACGAAAATCCACAAAACCGGAATTTTGCATCCGCATATTCGCGTGCCCATGCGCGAAATCGCCGTCCACCCGACGGCGGGCGAACCGCCGGTCACGGTCTATGATTCCTCAGGCCCCTATACCGATCCATTGCATAACGTTCTGATCGAAAAGGGTCTGCCACGCCTGCGTCACGACTGGGTTGTAGCGCGCGGCGATGTCGCGGCTTACGACGGTCGGCACGTCAAACCGGAGGATAACGGCTTTGCCACCGGCGAGCGCCTGACGCCGGAATTCGCCGTGCGCCACCAGCCGCTGAGGGCCACGGAAGGAAAAGCCGTAACGCAGCTTGCCTATGCGCGGGCAGGCATCATCACGCCGGAAATGGAGTTCATCGCCATCCGCGAAAATCTGGGGCGCGAAGCGGCGAAGGAGAAGCTGGCTCGTGATGGCGAGAGTTTTGGCGCGCAGATACCCGATTATGTGACGCCGGAGTTCGTCCGTCAGGAAGTCGCATCGGGTCGCGCCATCATCCCTGCCAACATCAATCACCCCGAGCTTGAGCCGATGATCATCGGCCGTAATTTTCTGGTCAAGATCAACGCCAATATCGGCAATTCCGCCGTCACTTCCTCCATGGCCGAAGAGGTGGAGAAGATGGTCTGGGCGATCCGCTGGGGTGCCGATACCGTCATGGACCTTTCGACCGGGCGCAACATCCACAATATCCGCGAATGGATCATCCGCAATTCGCCGGTACCGATCGGCACAGTGCCGCTTTATCAGGCGCTGGAGAAGGTCAACGGCATTGCCGAGGACCTGAATTGGGAAGTGTTCCGCGACACGTTGATCGAACAGGCGGAGCAAGGCGTGGATTATTTCACCATCCATGCCGGTGTTCGGCTGCATTACATTCCGCTTACCGTCAACCGTGTCACCGGTATCGTCTCACGCGGCGGGTCGATTATGGCCAAGTGGTGTCTGCATCATCACAAGGAAAGCTTCCTCTATGAGCATTTCGACGAGATCTGCGACATCTGCCGTGCCTATGATGTTTCCTTCTCGCTGGGTGACGGGTTGCGGCCCGGTTCGATTGCCGACGCCAACGACGCCGCGCAATTTGCCGAGCTGGAGACGCTCGGTGAGTTGACACAGATCGCATGGGCGAAGGATTGCCAGGTCATGATTGAGGGCCCCGGCCATGTGCCGATGCACAAGATCAAGCAGAACATGGACAAGCAGTTGAAGACATGCGGTGAGGCGCCCTTTTATACGCTTGGGCCGCTAACGACCGATATCGCCCCCGGTTACGACCACATCACTTCCGGCATCGGGGCAGCGATGATCGGCTGGTTTGGCACGGCGATGCTCTGCTATGTCACGCCGAAGGAACATCTGGGTCTGCCTGATCGTAACGACGTGAAGGTCGGTGTCATCACCTACAAGATCGCGGCTCACGCTGCCGATCTCGCCAAGGGTCATCCGGCAGCACAGGTGCGGGACGATGCGCTGTCGCGTGCAAGGTTCGAGTTCCGTTGGGAAGACCAGTTCAACCTGTCGCTGGATCCGGACACGGCGCGCTCCTTCCATGACGAGACCCTGCCGAAGGAGGCGCACAAGGTCGCACATTTCTGCTCGATGTGCGGGCCGAAATTCTGCTCGATGCGGATTTCCCACGACATCCGCGCCGAGGCGCAGAAGGAAGGGCTGGAGGCCATGGCCGCGCGCTTCAAGGAAGGTGGCGAGCTTTACATGCCGCTCGCGACCCCGGCAGACGGCCAGTAGCATGCGTGTCCTTGTCAAGGGAACGGGGGTCGCCGGTCTGACGGCGGCCTTCGAACTGGCGCGGCGCGGTGCAACCGTGGAGGTTTCGGAGCGCAATGCTGAAGCCTCGCGCGGCGCATCCTTTTACGCGGGCGGAATGCTGGCGCCCTGGTGCGAGCGTGAAAGTGCGGACGAGGCGGTACTAATGCTCGGCCAGGCGGCTCTCGACTGGTGGGATGAGGCGACCCCCGGCCTTGTCATCAGACACGGCACGCTGGTCGTCGCGCCCGCCCGCGACAAAGCCGAGCTTTCGCGTTTCGCATCCAGAACCGCAGGGTACCGATGGGTGGATGAGGGTGAAATCGCCGCTCTGGAGCCTGACCTTGCCGGGCGGTTCCGCTCCGGGCTTTATTTCCCGGGCGAGGGGCATCTCGATCCGCGCCTTGCGCTCAAATCGCTGCATACGCGGCTTTGCGGCTTGGGCGTGCGGTTTCATATGGGTATTCCGGTGGATGAGCAGCCGTTCGATCGGGTGGTGGATTGCACGGGCGCTGCGGCGGTGGGCGAGATTGCCAATCTTCGCGGCGTGCGGGGAGAAATGCTCTATCTCGCCACGTCAGAGGTTTCCCTGTCGCGCGCCGTCCGGCTCTTACATCCGCGCATTCCGCTTTACATTGTGCCGCGTGAGCCGGGTCGCTTCATGGTGGGGGCGACGATGATCGAGACAGAGGATGCCGGAGCCATTTCAGCGCGCTCGATGATGGAGTTTCTGAACGCCGCCTATGCCGTACATCCGGCCTTCGGCGAAGCGGAAATCATCGAGACCGGAACGGGCGTGCGCCCCGCCTATCCCGACAATCTGCCGAAAGTTACGCAGGACGGCCGGACCGTCTTCATCAACGGCGCCCACCGGCATGGCTTCCTGCTGTCGCCGGCGATGGCGCGGCAGGCGGCTGAAATCGTCTGCCAAGATATCTCTGGAAAGGAACAGGATCATGAAACTTCTGGTGAATGGCGACGAGCTTGATCTCGCCACCGAGACGCTGGCCGGGTTACTCACCAGCCTCGATTATGAAGGCGAGTGGCTGGCGACGGCGGTCAATGGCGATCTGGTGCATTCGGAAGAGCGCGCCGATTATCGATTGAAGGCGTTCGACCGTGTCGAAATCCTTTCGCCGATGCAGGGAGGTTGAGGCCATGCTGACGCTTTATGGCCGTGAGGTCTCGTCGCGCCTCCTGCTCGGCACGGCGCGTTATCCGTCTCCCGCCGTACTTGCCGATGCAGTGCGGGCCAGCAACACGGATATTCTGACGATTTCGCTGCGTCGGGAAACGGCAGGCGGCAAGAAGGGTGGCCAGTTTTTTGAGCTGATCCGCGAGCTGGATCGTTACATTCTGCCCAATACGGCTGGCTGCCATACCGTGAAGGAAGCGGTGCTGACGGCGAAGATGGCGCGTGAGGTTTTTCACACCAACTGGATCAAGTTGGAGGTCATCGGCCATCACGACACCTTGCAGCCCGATGTGTTTGCGCTCGTCGAAGCGGCGAAAATTCTCTGCGACGATGGTTTCGAAGTCTTTCCGTATACGACTGATGATCTTGTCGTGGCGGAAAAGCTCCTGGATGCGGGTTGCAAGGTGCTGATGCCCTGGTGCGCGCCGATCGGCAGCGCCATGGGGCCGCTTAATCTGATGGCGCTGAAATCCATGCGGGCGCGTTTTCCGGATGTGCCGCTGATCGTCGATGCCGGTATCGGCCGGCCGTCACATGCGGTGACGGTGATGGAGCTTGGTTACGATGCCGTTCTGCTCAACACGGCGGTCGCGGGGGCGGGTGACCCGGTCGGCATGGCGGAAGCTTTCGCCCGCGCCATTGAGGCCGGGCATCAGGCTTTTGTGGCGGGGCCGCTGGAGCCGAGAGATATGGCCATTCCCTCGACACCGGTGATTGGCACGGCGGTATTTTCCTGATTCACCTTTTGCGTTGACAGTGCCCCGTGGCGGCGGGATACCGGGAGAAAAGGGGAACGGCATGGCGGCACGAAATAATCTTCTGACGGATATCAATGGGATTTTGGTCGGCAATGTCACCGATCTTGCACTCGGCTCCGGCGTCACCGCAATCGTTTTCGAAAAACCCGTAATCGCCTCCGGTTCGGTTCTTGGCGGGGCGCCCGGTGGTCGTGATACCGGCCTGCTCGACCCGGCGATGACGGTGGAAACCGTGGATGCCTTCGTACTTTCAGGCGGTTCGGCTTTCGGGCTGGATGCGGCGGGTGGTGTTCAGGCCGGTCTGCGCGAGATCGGGCGTGGCCTGCAAGTCGGTTCCACCCGTGTTCCCATTGTGCCGCAGGCGATCCTCATGGATCTGCTGAATGGTGGCAACAAGGAGTGGGGGCTGCATTCGCCCTATCGCGAGATGGGCTATGCGGCTTTCAGGGCGGCGCGTGCGGAGCCCTTCGGGCTTGGAACAGTCGGCGCGGGAACGGGGGCGACCACCGCCACCTTCAAGGGCGGACTTGGTTCGGCAAGCGCTATCAGTTCCGGCGGTTACAAGGTGGCGGCCATCGTCGCCGTCAATGCGCTTGGCTCGGCAACCGTTGGCAGCAGCCGCCATTTCTGGTCTGCGCCTTTTGAAGAGCAGGGCGAGTTCGGCGACTGCGGTTTTCCTGATCGTTTCGAACCGGATCATACCGCGCTTCGTCTCAAGGGCGTCAACCTCACCGCGACGACCATCGGCGCCGTGGTCACCGATGCCGTCCTTACCAAAGCGCAGGCGCACCGCCTTTCCATCATGGCGCATGACGGGCTGGCGCGCGCCGTGCTGCCCGCCCATCTGCCGAGCGACGGCGACACCATGTTTTCGGCTGCGACCGGTGAGAAGCCGCTTGAGGGCGGCGCTCATTTCGCGGAACTCTGCCATCTCGCTACCATCGTTATGGCGCGCGCAGTGGCGCGCGGTGTTTACGAGGCGACGGCTCTGCCGCAGCTCGGTGCGCAGAAAGCCTATCGCGATCTTCATGGCCGGGGTTTCTAGCCGATGAGCAATATACATCAGCCACTGAAGCCCGTTCTCCGCATCGATTTTCCGCCCGGAGATCGTCTCGGCCATGGTAAGATCGAGTTGATGGAGCTGATTGTCGAGACCGGTTCGATCTCGGCCGCCGGGCGAGCGATGGACATGTCCTATCGCCGTGCATGGCTGCTTGCGGATGCGCTGAACCATATGTTCAGGCAGCCGGTGATCGAGTCCCAGCGGGGCGGCAAGCAGGGTGGTGGGGCTGCGCTGACCGCATTCGGTGCCGAATTGCTTGAACGTTATCGCAGCATGGAAAAGCGGATGGATGAGGCCCTGCGCAAGGATATCGACTGGCTTGAGGCCAACCGCAATCCTGATGCCGCCATCACTAATACGGATCGAGAGCCGCCGACTTTATGATCGCATGTACTGGTTTCCCGGGTTCCAGCTGGAGACGTTCGCGCGACAGATCGGTGATACGCGACTGGATAATATCGCCGCCGCAATCCACCTGAACGGTTACCATGCCGTCTTCGCTGGTCGAGATGCCGGCAATATGGCCTTCGAGGATGTTAAGTGCGCTCAGGCCTTCGGGTTTTGCCGTGGCAAGCATGACGTCACGCGCCGGTATCAGCACGCGTGCCGGGGTGCGGGGTGTTCCTCTTTTTGCTGGAACCTGCAGGAGCGACGAGCAGAGCCTTACGGCAGCAAGCCCGTGCCTTTCATCGAAGCTTTCGATGTGTCCCGAAAGGATGCTGCCCGCTTCTCGTCGCTCAAGATGTGCGCTAAAATCCGACCGTGACAGCACGTCGGCCGCTTTTCCCTGTACCTCCACCTTGCCGTCCTTCATAACAACTATGCGGTCGGCAAGGCGGGCGACTTCCTGGATGGAGTGGCTGACATAGACGATCGGGATTTTCGTCTCGTCGCGCAGCCGTTCCAGATAAGGGATGATCTCGGCCTTTCGTTCCTCGTCCAGTGAGGCGAGAGGTTCGTCCATCAACAGTAGTCTGGGCGATGACAGGAGTGCGCGGCCGATGGCGACCCGCTGTTTTTCACCGCCGGAAAGCTTGTTCGGACGACGCTGGAGAAGATGGCCGATGCCAAGCATATCGATAATGCGGTTTTCATTCGCCCGCTCAGATTTTTCCGTAGCGAACCATTTGCCGTAGTTCAGGTTCTGGGCAACGCTGAGATGAGGAAACAGCCGCGCTTCCTGAAAAACATAACCAAAATGGCGCCTGTGCGCCGGCAGGAACAGGCGCTTTCCGCTATCGGCCAGCACTTCGCCATCGAGCGATACCTGACCACTATCTGGCCGCAGCAGACCTGCGATGATGCGGATCATCGACGTCTTACCGGAGCCAGAGCGTCCGAAAAGCGCTGTAACGCCGCCATCAGAGGTGAATGACGCGTTGAGTTCGAAGTAGCCGAGGCGGTGGCGGGTGGAGACAGAAAGCGTCATTCCATGCTCACCCGTTTGCCGATGATGCGGGCCAGAAACTCCGAGACGAGCAAGGCCAACATGGAAATCACGACGGAAACGATGGTCAGCCGCAATGCGCCTGCATCGCCGCCCGGAACCTGCGTGAAAGTGTAGATGGCGGCGGACAGCGTCTGGGTTTCGCCGGGAATATTGGAAACGAAGGTGATGGTCGCGCCGAATTCGCCCATGGCCTTGGCGAAAGCGAGGATCATGCCCGCGATGATGCCGGGCAGGATCAGGGGAAGCGTGACGGTGAGGAACACCCATAGGGGGCTTGCACCCAGGGTTCCGGCCGCCTCTTCCAGCTTGCTGTCCACCGCTTCGATAGAGAGGCGGATGGAGCGCACCATCAGCGGAAACGCCATGACGGCGCATGCGAGCGCCGCCCCCGTCCAGCGAAAGGAAAAGACGATGCCGAACCAGCTGTCTAGAAACTGGCCGATGGCGCCCCTGCGGCCGAAGAGGACGAGCAGCAGAAAGCCGGTGACGACGGGCGGCAGAATGAGCGGCAGGTGGACAATGCCATTGAGCAGCGACTTGCCCCAAAAGCGCCCGCGCGCCAGCGCGACGGCAACCGCAATGCCGAAGGGCAGGCTGGCGAACATGGCGATGGAGGACACCCACAGGCTGAGCCTGATCGCCGTCCATTCTTCAGGGCTGAGTGTCCACCAATGCAAAGCCATATCCTACAATCGTCATCTCTCGCGGTCCCATACGGGATGGGACCGCGAAACGCAGTTTATTTCAAAACGGTAAAGCCTTGCTTTTCGAAGAAGAGCGTAGCCTTGGCGGACTTCAGGAAATCCAGATAGGATTTTGCCGCCGGAGATTTTGCTTCCGAGAGAATGGCGACGGGGTAGATGATCGGCGGATGGCTGTCTTCCGGGAAGGTGCCGACGATCTTCACGCCCGGATCGGCGGCCGCATCGGTCTGGTAGACGATGCCATAGGGCGCTTCGCCGCGCGACACGAGCAGCAGCGCTGCGCGCACGCTTTCCGCGCCGGCGACTTTCTTTTCCACGGATGACCAGACGCCGAGCTTTTCCAGCGCAGCCTTGCCGTATTTACCCGCCGGAACGGAATCGACCGCGCCCATGGCCAGTCGGCCATCGCCCACCAGTCCGGCGAGATCGAAGTCCTTTTTGATATCGACCGGCTTGGCCTTATCGGCCGGGGCGACGAGAACGATGCGGTTGCCAAGAAGATTGGAGCGGCTTTCGACGTTGATCAGCTTCTTTTCGGCAACATAATCCATCCAGGCGAGGTCGGCGGAAATGAAGATATCCGCCGGTGCACCCTGCTCGATCTGTTTGGCAAGTGCGGAGCTTGCGGCGTAGGACACGGTCGCTTCATTGCCGCTTTCCTTCGCCCATTCGGCATTGATCGCATCAAGTGCGTTTTTCATGCTCGCGGCAGCAAACACCGTGACTTTTTCGCCGGCATGGGCGGGAACCACCGCAAAAGATGCCGCCACCCAGAAGGATGTTGCTGCGGCGATGGTTTTGAAGAAGGTGCGGCGTAAGAGTCTCACGGTGTGTTCCCCCGGTTCGAGATATCCTGATGAATATATCGATAGGCCTATAGGGCAATCATTATATTTTCAAGAATATATCGATGCCGTTTAAAAAAGCCGCCACGACCGGCGGCTTTCGGCCTGTTGATCAGAAGCGTTCACCGGCGAAATGAGCGATCTGTGCGCCCACCTCGTAATAGGCCTCCTTCACTGCCCGGAAGGCCTGCGCTTTTGGTTCGGTCACGGGAAGAGGCAGGTCGTTTTCGGCGATATCACCGAGAATATGTTGCGCAATCACCTTGCCGAAGGCAGTACCGGGCGCGATGCCGCGGCCATTATAACCGGAAAAACCGACGACATTTTCCGCGAATTTATGGAAACGCGGCACGGCATTGTCCGTCATGCCGATCTGGCCGTACCATTCGCATTCGAATTCCGTCTCTCCCAGTTGCGGGAAAAGCCGCTTCAGCGATCGTTTGGCCCATGCCCGGTGAATGGCGGCACCCGCGCTGCGCAAGGCGCCGACGCTGCCGAAGACCAGCCGACCCGCTTTGTCCATGCGGAACGAGGAGAGGATTTCCTTTGTATCCCAGCAACCTTCTCGGTTCGGCAGGATACTCTTTTGCAGATTGTCGCTAAGCGGTCTGGTCGCGAAGTTGAAGTAGGGCAGGTAGGTCTGTTCGTCGCGGACGATCTGCCAAGGCCCGGTGCTGTAGGCTTCGGTGGCGACGACGATCCAGTTGGCGGTCACCGATCCCTGCGGTGTTTTTACCACCCATTTTCCGCCGCTGCGTTCGGTCGACACGACGGGGCTGGCGGTGTGCAGCCGTGCTCCTGCCTTTTGCGCGGTGGCAGCCAGACCACGAACATAGGCAAGCGGCTGAAGCGTGCCAGCCCGCGTATCGAAAAGTGCGCCGGAATAGGCGGTGCTGCCGGTGTGTCTTGCCGTTTCATCGGCATCGAGAAGGCGGACGGGAGCGCCTCTGGCTGCCCATTGTTCGCAGCGCTCGCGAATTTCGGCGAGCCCTTTTTCACCGACGGCGCAATGCAATGTGCCATTCTTTTCGATCTCGCAGGGAATCGCGTGTTTTTCCACCAATTCGCGCACCAGCAACGGCGCGTCACCCAGAAGGCTGAGAAGCCGTTCCCCGTAGGTTTCGCCCAGCACGCCGGGCAACTCCCTCGGCATGACCCACATGCCGCCGTTGATGAGACCGACATTGCGGCCGGCGCCGCCGAAGCCTATTTCCCTGGCTTCGAGAAGAACGACATCCATGCCCTTTTCAGCAAGATGAAGGGCGGCGGATTGTCCGGTGAAGCCACCGCCGACAATCACCACATCGGCAACCGCCTCGCCTTGCAGTGGAGGCGTTGCGGGCGGCTGCGGCGCGGTCTTTTCCCAGAGGCCGTGCGAGCGGGGGTCATTATACATCGTTCCACCATTTTCCGGGCGAGTTCATTTGTTTTCCGTATGAGTGACAAGCCCTTGTTTATGAGACTTTACAAGCGGCCTCACCTGTTGAATATCGACATATCGTCAAGAGTTCATTCCGTGAGGGAATATGGTTCTGCCGCCTCGGCGCTTCTTGCCGTCGCTTTCACTTCTTGCGGCCTTTGAAGCCGCCTCGCGCACCGGCAGCGTGACCGCGGCTGCGAGAGAACTCGGGCTTACTCAAGGCGCGGTCAGCCGGCAGATCCTCGCGCTTGAGGAGCAGCTTGGCGTGGCGCTGTTTCTGCGCGAGCGGCAGACAATCCGGCTCACCCGGGCGGGGGAGGGTTATGCGCGGGAAATCCGGGAGGCCCTGCGGCGAATATCGACCGCGTCGCTCAATCTGCGCGCCAATCCGGATGGCGGCACGCTCAATCTCGGTGTTTTGCCAAGCTTTGGTACGCGCTGGCTGGTGCCGCGTCTTCCCGATTTCATTGCCCGACATCCAGGCGTTTCGGTCAATCTTCTTACGCGTTCGTCGCTGTTCGATTTCCGTACCGATACAGTCGATGCGGCGATCCATTTCGGTTTGCCGCATTGGCCGGGTACCGAACTTGTTTTTCTGATGCATGAAACAGTCATTCCGGTGTGCAGTCCCGCTTTCAGGGAGCGCTACGGGCTTTCACAGCCGGGCGATCTGCTGCATGTGCCGCTGCTGCACATGACGACCCGGCCGGATGCCTGGGAACAATGGTTTCGCAGCCATGATGTGGTTTTCGACAATGTGCATGGCATGCTTTTCGATCAGTTCACGACGATTGCCGAGGCGGCGAGTGCCGGGGTCGGGGCATCGCTCGTTCCGTCCTTCATGATCGAGGAGGAGTTGCGAAGCGGCCGGCTTGTCGCGGCGGTTACCGGCGAGGTGGAGAGCGAAGAGGCCTATTATCTCGCCTGCATGCCGGATCGCGCCGGTTACGCTCCGCTTGAAAGTTTTCGAAGCTGGATCGTTTCTCAGGCCGCGATCGGGGCTGGTAGCAGCGGATGAGACTTTTCTGCCTAAACCGGCAGGCGGTCTTGCAAGACCGGCGCGGCTAAGCCAATAGTGCGCCATGACGCATGGCGAAGAGCCACGCACCACAAGTTCCAATACGGGAGATGTCCGTGAAGCCCATTTTTGTCCAGCTTCAATGCGAGCCCGGCAAGACCTATGATGTCGCCGATGCCATCTATAAAACGGAGCTGGTTTCCGAGCTTTATTCCACCAGCGGCGAATATGATCTGATGCTGAAGATCTATCTTCCGCAGGAAGAGGATATCGGCAAGTTTATCAACCAGAACATCGTCAACATTCCGGGCATCGTCCGCTCGTTGACGACGCTGACCTTTACCGCGTTCTGACGCGTGTCTGGGCGGCGAGAGAGTCTTTTCAGCCCTGGGATCTGGGCTGGCTGGATTCCTGTGACAAGCACAGAAATGAGGAGCGGTGGGAGCTCTAGGAGCGCGTGGCTTTGGCACTCCAATCCGGATTTGAAAAAGCTATTTCACCCTAGTGCAGGGCGTATTGATACACCCCGTCGTGGTTTATGACAGACCAGTGGACGAATTGTCAGGCAATAGAAAAGCGCGCCATCGACCCGGTATTCGGGATCCGATATTGGGCGCGCTTTGGTTTTGAAAGGTCCGTGAGCGGGTGATGGGTTTCCCGCATCAGGCCGCGGCCAGGTTCCGGCTGCGCACGAGATTGCGAATTGCAATCCGCACATCGTCGGCGCTGTCGAACTTCTGTTCGTCCAGGTCGTGGACGTGGAACTTCACCGCGATGAACTTCAGCCGGTCGTTGTCCGGTATGACGATGCCGACGGGTTCGCCAGCGAATTCAATAACTTGCTTTTGCATAGGTATACTCCCGCTGTGGCTCATTAACACAGCATGTTGTCGAACTGATTTTCAGAAAATTGAGACCGTCAGGTCACATTCGACAGCAGCGGGAACACGTGGATTTAAATCCAGCATTCCAGGACTCAAGACCAAGGATTGCGTTGATGCGAATATATTTTGACATGACACACTCCCTGTATTGGTGTTGATCCGGAATCAGGAGACTCGCTCTCCAGTTCCACACTGATAATCCAGACCACCATTAAAATCAATGCTGATTGTTATAGGTAGAATATTTTTCTTTATGATGACAGGAGGGGGGCGGAAATGTGAAATTTTTGTTTTCGTTCGACGCCGCTTTGAAAAGCCCGGCACGGCGGGCTTTTTATGCTTTTTTTAATCGTCGCCGGATGCAGGCGGCGGGTAAATATGATCGTTTCCGTTGAAGTCCGAGACGGAGTAGCAGCCATCGCGGGTTTTTTCGGCCGCATTCGGGCCGATCGTGGCCTTGCCGTGACCGCCCGGAATGTCGAGAACGTAGGTCGGCTGGCAAAGACCGGAGACATGCCCGCGCAACGCGGAAACGATTCGCTGACCTTCTTCTATCGTCAGCCGGAAATGGCTGGTGCCGGGCGCAAGGTCGGGGTGGTGCAGGTAGTAAGGCTTGATACGGTTCTCGACAAAGGCGCGCATCAGTTCGGCGAGAATTGCCGAATCATCGTTGATGCCCTTCAAAAGAACGGTCTGGCTGACCATGGCGATGCCGGCATCGATCAGCCGCGCGCAAGCACTTCTAGCTGCTTGCCCAAGTTCGCGTGCGTGGTTGGCGTGCAGGGCCACATAGGTGGTTTTGCCGCTGGCCTTCAATGCCTCGATCAGCGGCCCGTCGATTCGTTCGGGATCGACGACCGGCACACGGGTGTGGAAGCGAACGATCTTGACGTGCGGTACGTCTTTCAGCCGCGTCATCAGGTCGGACAATCGCCGCGCCGAGAGCACCAGCGGATCGCCGCCGGTGAGGATGACCTCCCAGATGGCCGGGTTGGCTTTTATATAGTCGAATGCGGCGTCCAGCTCTTCCGGGCTCATCATGCCGTTGCCCTGCGGCCCGACCATTTCGCGGCGGAAACAGAAACGGCAATAGACGGGGCAGACATGCACCGCCTTCAAGAGCACCCGGTCCGGATAACGGTGGACGATGCCATGGACGGGACTATGTGCACCGTCGCCGATCGGATCGTCCCGTTCGTCGGGAAGGTGGACGAGTTCGGCTAGGTCCGGCACGAATTGCCGCGCGATGGGGTCCTGCGGATCGCGGCTGTCCATCAGATCGGCCATTGTCGATGTGATGGCTAACGCGTAACGCTGCGTCACCACGCGCACGTCCTCGAGCGCCTCGGTCTTGATCAACCCCGCCTCAACAAGTGCTTCGGGTGTCTTGATGGTTTCAAGCCTTGTCATCGTCCGTATTCCGCGACGGGTGCCCACATGACCAGATCGATTCGGGGCGCGCCGGTTGCCAGCATCACCAGTCGGTCGAAACCGAGTGCTATGCCGCTTGCCGGCGGCATGATCGCCAGCGCCGCCAGAAAATCCTCGTCCAAAGGATAGGTCTCGCCGTAAACCCGCTGCTTCTCAACCATCTCCATTTCGAAACGCCGTCTCTGCTCAGTAGCGTCGGTCAATTCGCCAAAGGCATTGGCAAGTTCCACGCCACACGCATAAAGCTCGAACCGTTCCGCCACCCGCGCATCCCCAGGCGATTTGCGTGCAAGCGCAGCCTCGCTTGTGGGGTATTCATCGAGAATGGTGGCGCGGCCGAAGCCCAGTTCGGGTTCCACCCGCTCCACGATAACGCGGCTGAACATATCCGCCCAGGTGTCGTCCTTAGCCACACGAATTCCGGCATTGGTGAGGCTTGCGGCAAGGTGCTGGCTATCCGTCTCGCCGTTTCGGTCAATCGTCGCCAGAAGATCAATTCCCGCATAGCGATCGAAGGCTTCCGCGACGCTCAGACGTTCCGGTTCGAGGAACGGATCGACGCTGCGGCCACGATAGGTGAAATTGTTTGTTTTGGCGGTTTCTGCCGCCAGCGCCAGAAGATTGGCGCTGTCCTTCATCAGGATCTCGTAGGTTTCTCCGACCCGATACCATTCCAGCATCGTGAATTCTGGGTGGTGCAGGGGGCCTCTTTCCCGGTTTCGATAAACATGGGCGAAACAGAAAATGCGTTCTTCACCGGCCGCGAGCAATTTCTTGCAGGCGAATTCGGGCGAGGTGTGGAGATAAAGCGGGGCGGCGTCGCCGGCCGGCGTCAGTCCCTGGGTGGCGAAGGCATGCAGATGTGCCTCGTTGCCAGGAGAAATCTGCAATGTGGCGGTGTCGACCTCTAGAAAGTCCGCGCGCGCGAAATAGCTGCGAAATTTCGACTGGATCGCGTTGCGTCCAAGCAGGAAGGCGCGGCGGTCGGCATGGACGTCGGGCGTCCACCAGGGCGACATTGTCTCGTTGCTTGAGCCCATCTCTTTTTTCTTTTCCGTCTTACCTGCTGGCCTTGTTACGGATAAACGGCCCGCAAAACGCCTGATCGCATCATTTAAAGCAATTCCGGGCGGAAAACCGCTAGGCACTCTTCCGCGAATTGCTGTAGAAGGCTGGCAATTCGCGCGGATTTAAGGTAGTTGCGCCCCAGAAAAAAGACAAAACGTCTGCCGGGCCGGTGCTATCGCGCAGTCCTTTACGACGCATTTCATCGAGTTACAAGGAAGTCATATGGTCAAGGTTATCGCCTCATCCGTCCGCAAGGGCAATGTTCTCGACGTGGACGGCAAGCTCTACGTTGTTCTCACCGCGCAGAACTTTCACCCGGGCAAGGGCACGCCGGTCACGCAGGTTGACATGCGCCGCATCGTTGACGGCGTGAAGGTTTCCGAGCGCTGGCGCACGACCGAACAGGTCGAGCGCGCTTTCGTCGAAGACCTGAACTTCCAGTTCCTTTACGAAGATGGCGAAGGCTTTCACTTCATGAACCCGGCAAACTACGATCAGGTCGTTGTCGATGCCGAGACGATGGGCGACCAGAAGGCCTATCTGCAGGAAGGCATGACCTGCGTTCTGTCCATTCACGAAGGCAATCCGCTGGCTGTCGAACTACCGCGCCACGTCACGCTGGAAATCGTCGAAACGGAACCGGTTGTGAAGGGCCAGACGGCTTCTTCTTCCTACAAGCCGGCAATTCTTTCCAACGGCATCCGCACCATGGTGCCGCCGCACATCGACGCCGGTATCCGCGTGGTCATCGCGACGGAAGACAATTCCTACGTCGAGCGCGCCAAGAACTGAGCCTGACGGCAGGTGAAACAAAAAGCACCGGGTGACCGGTGCTTTTTTTGTGTCTGGAATACAAAAAAAGCCCGCGTCTCGACGCGGGCTTTTCATTTGCCTTGAGGCGTTTCTTACATGCCCTTTGCAGCGGCCACGGTTGGGCCGGCGGACTTCTTCGGGGCAGGCTGGCCAACGGCATAACCGCCACCGAGAGCCACGTTGAGCGATACATAATCCTGCGCGGTCGTCTGGATCGCCGTTGCAAGGTTTGCCTGCGCATCGGAGACCGACCGCTGGGCATCCAGAACGTCGAGCAGAGACGAAGCACCGTCACGATAGCTGGCTGTCGAGAGCTGCAGCGCTTCCTGGTAGGATGAGACAGTCTTTCTCAGCGCGTCGACGGTACGCTGGTCGCGATTGATGGCGGCCAGGGCGTTTTCGACTTCTTCAACTGCGTTGAGAACGGTTGCCTTCCAGACGAGATATTGCTCGCGTGCTTGAGAGTTCGCGATGTCGACATTGGCGCGCAGTCTGCCACCATCGAGGATCGGGAGAGTGAGGCTCGGACCGAAGGACCAGCTATTGGCCGTTCCCCTGCCGCCGCCACTCAGGAAATTGTAGCTCGGGGTGATCGCGCCACCAAGCTCGATGCTTGGATAAAGCTGTGCCTCGGTTACACCGATCGTGGCGACCGCAGCGGCGAGATTGCGTTCAGCGACGCGGATGTCCGGACGGTTGCGGATCAGGTCGGCCGGGATGCCAGTGCGGGGAACTGCGCGCGCAACAGGCTGGCGTGCGCCCTTCTGCAGCTCGGCGATGAGCGACGAGGCCGGCATGCCGAGCAGGGTCGCGATGCGGTGGGCTGACTTGCGGAAGCTGGTTTCGAGGCCGGGTATCTGCGACAGCGTTGAATTGACCAGACCTTCGGACTGGACGACATCGAGGCGCGAGGCCGCACCCGCTTCGAGCTGCAGCTTCGTCAGATCGAGCGTTTCGCGGCGTGAACTCAGGTTCTGGCGGGCAATCGCCAGGCGCTCCTGATAATAGCGCACGTCGATATAGGCCGCGGCGACTGAGGAAATCAGCGTCAGGCGCTGAACGTCGACGGTGGAGTACGCGGCGTCAAGCGAAGCATCGGCGCTTTCCGTTGCCCGGCGATAGCGACCGAAAAGGTCGAGGAACCAGGAAATGCTAAGGCTGCCGTTGGACACGTTGGTGACGGGAACGTCACGGTAGCTGCCCTTGGTCTCGCTCGTCGTGTGGCTGCCACTGCCTGTCAGGCTCGGCAGGCCGCCGGCGCCGTCCACGATCACCTGGGCCTGTGCCTGATTGATGCGCTCGATTGCCTGCATCACGGTGAGGTTCTGCGCAAGGCCGGTGGAGACGTAACCGTTCAGGCGGTTGTCGTTAAAGGCCGTCCACCATGCAACGCTGCTGATGTCGCCATTACTGGTTTTTCCGGCTTCCGCGAACTTTCCCGGCAATTGAATTTCCGGCGTCTTGTGGTCGGGTCCGACAACGCAGCCCGAAAGCAGTAGCATTGTCAGGGGAATAGTAGCGCGAATAGACAGCATATAATTTTCCCAATTCTCTGGTTGGCTTACCAAGCGCGGCTTGCTGACAAATGGGCTGCGCGGTCGATATGCCCTAGAAACGTGCGTTTGCCAAATCGGCCATATTTCTAGCAGCGTATTAACGGTTGGCACAGCCCATTTTTGTTTTGTTAACGCCTTGAAAGGCGACGAATGATGACGAAAAAGGACGGAACGAAGAAAATTCCGAGCAGTGTTGCAGAAAGCATACCACCCAGCACCCCGATACCGATTGCATTTTGTGCAGCGGAACCCGCTCCGGTTGCGATCGCGAGAGGCACGACGCCGAGGATGAAGGCGAGCGACGTCATGATGATCGGACGCAGGCGCAGCTTCGCCGCCTCCAGTGCCGCTTCCACCAGACTTAACCCGTGCTCCTGCCTCTCCTTGGCGAATTCAACGATCAGGATCGCGTTTTTCGCGGCAAGGCCGATGGTCGTCAGCAGGCCCACCTTGAAGTAGACGTCGTTCGTCTGGCCGAAGAAATGGGCCGCAGTCAAAGCGCCGAGGACACCCACCGGGACAGCCAGAATGACCGAGAACGGGATCGACCAGCTTTCATAAAGGGCAGCCAGGCAAAGGAACACGATGAGAACCGACAGCGCGTACAGCATGGGCGCCTGCGAGCCGGAAAGGCGTTCCTGATAGGAGATGCCCTGCCATGCCACGGTGTAACCGCCTGGCATGCTTGCCGTCAGACGTTCCATCTCGTCCATGGCTTCGCCGGAAGCAACGCCTGCGCCGGCGGTGCCTTCAAGCGAGATCGCGCCCGTACCGTTGTAGCGTGCCAGTGACGGCGGCGCGTTGATCCACTTCACCTCGCTGAAGGAGGAGAAAGGTACCATTTCGCCGCTGGTGTTGCGGGCATACCAGAACTTCAGGTCGTCCGGCTGCATGCGATAGGGTGCATCGCCCTGAACATAGACCGGCTTGAGCTCACCGTTCAGGGTGAAGTCGTTGACATCCCGGCCGGCAAAGATCGTCGACAGCATCAGGTTCACGGAGGAAAGATCGACGCCCATGGCCCCCATCTTTTCCTGATCGAGAATGATCTTCATCTGCGTTTCGTTGTCCTGGCTGTCGCTTCGCAGAGAACTGATCTTTGGATTGCTTGTTGCAAGCGCAATCAGGTCCTTGGAGGTTGCGGTCAGAGCATCGGTGCCGTTGCGGCCGCTATCCACGAGATACATGGAGAAACCGCTCGACGTGCCCATGCCCTGAATTGCCGGCGGCAAAAGCGGGAATACCTGTGCATCGCGGAAGCCGAAGAATGTACCCATTGCCCGCTGCACAATGGCGGCGGCGTGTTGATCGGGTGCGGTTCGCTCGGAAAAGTCCTTGAGCTTGGTGAAGACGATCGCGTTGTTCTGACCCGAACCGCTGAAGCTGAATCCAAGCACGCCGAAAACCGATTCGACATTGGCTGCTTCTTTTTCACGGAAGTAGCTTTCGACCTGTTTTACCACCTCGTTGGTGCGTTCGATGTTCGAACCGGTCGGTGTCTGGATGATCGTCAGCAGCACGCCCTGATCTTCCTGTGGGAGGAAGGAGCTTGGCAGTTTGGTGAAGAACCAGGCGCAGCCGCCGACGACGATCAGGAAAAGAATCGTCACGCGCAGGGGCCGCTTCAGCAGATAGCCGATCGACGAGACATAGCCGTCCGTCGTCTTGCCGAAGCCGCGGTTGAACCAGGCACCCGGTCCACGCTGCTTTTTGGTATGGTCGATGGGCTTCAGCATTGTGGCGCACAGCGCCGGCGTCAGAACGATGGCGACCACCGCCGAAAGCAGCATGGCCGAAACGATCGTGATCGAGAACTGGCGATAGATGATACCAGTCGATCCGCCAAAGAAGGCCATGGGAATAAACACGGCGGTCAGGACGAGCGCGATGCCGATGATGGCGCCGGTTATCTCGCCCATCGATTTTTCCGTCGCCTCGACCGGCGACAGGCCCTCTTCCGACATGATGCGCTCGACGTTTTCAACAACGACGATGGCGTCATCCACGAGAAGGCCGATCGCCAGAACCATGGCGAACATGGTCAGCGTGTTGATAGAATATCCGGTGACTGCGAGGATGCCGAACGTGCCGAGGAGCACGACGGGCACGGCGATCATCGGAATGAAGGTGGCGCGCAGGTTTTGCAGGAAGACCAGCAGCACGACGAAGACGAGGATGATCGCCTCGATCAGCGTATGCACCACTTTCTCGATCGACAGCTTCACGAAGGGTGTCGTGTCGTAGGGATATTCGATCGAGACGCCCGCAGGCAGCGAGCCCTCAACGGCCGTAAGCGCGGACTTGACACGTGCTGCAGTATCGAGCGCGTTGGCGCCCGTGGCGAGGTTGACCGCGAAACCGGCGGAAGGACGGCCGTTCGAGCGGGAATCACCGCCATAGGTTTCCTGGCCGATTTCGATGCGGGCCACGTCGCTCAGGCGAACGGTTGCGCCGTCTTTCTCAACCTTCAAGATGACCGATTCGAAATCGGCGACGGTGGTGAGCTGGCTCTGCGCCGTCACCGTCACATTGAGCTGTTGGCCCTGGACGGCGGGAACGGCACCGAGGGAGCCGACTGAAACCTGGGTGTTCTGGCTTTCGATGGCGCCGGTGACGTCAGCCGTGGTCAGCTGGTATTTGTTGAGCTTGAACGGATCGAGCCAGATGCGCATCGCATATTCGGAACCGAAGACGTTGATGCTGCCCACGCCTTCAAGGCGCTTGATCTGGTCTTCAACGCGCGAAGAGAACACGTCGCCGAGATCGGCCGAATTGCGCTTGCCGTCCGTCGAGATCAGCGCACCCACCATCAGAATGCTCGATGTGGAGCGGCTGACCTGAATACCGCGCTGCTGCACGGTGTCGGGCAATTGCGACTGCACGAGCTGCAGCTTGTTCTGCACCTGAACCTGCGCGATGTCAGGCAGGATGCTGTTGCCGAAGGTCAGCGTCACTTCGGCGCTGCCGGTCGAGGAAGACGAGGTCATATAGGTGAGGTCGTCGAGGCCGGTCATGCCGTCCTCAATGATGGTCGTCACCGATTTTTCGACCGTCTCCGCGCTAGCGCCGTTATAGGTTGCGCTGACGCGGACCGTCGTTGGGGCAATATCGGGATATTGCGAGATGGAGAGCGTCACAATTGCCAGAGCGCCGCCCAGCATGATGACGATGGCGATAACCCATGCAAAAACGGGGCGCCTGATAAAGAAATGGGCCATGGCAGTCCTGCCTTACCTTTTACGAGCTTCGACCGAGGGTTTCGTGCTCATGTTTATTTCGAGGGGGCGGCGGCAGGCGGAGCTTGCTGCGGCAGAACGACGATACCGCGATCGTCGATGGTCACTTCCACGGGCGCGACCGTCGCGCCGTCGGCAATCCACTGGAAGCCGTCAACGATAAGTTTGTCGCCATCCTTGACATTTTCCGTCACCAGCCAGGCATTGCCCGACTGCTGGCTGGACGGGAAGGTGCGCGTTTCCACCTTGTTTTCCGCGGTGACAAATTTTGCGGTCAGTTCGCCATTGGCGTTCCGGCTCGCTGCGCGCTGCGGGATGCGGAAACCCGTTTCCTTACCGATGGTCAGCGTTGCGCGAACATAGGTGCCGGGAAGCAGAAGATCGTCCGGGTTATCGAAGAGAGCACGGATGGAGAAGGTGCCCGTGGTTTCGCTCACCGCCATGTCCGACATGTCGATCTTGCCGTCATGCTTGTATTCGGTGCCGTCTTCCAGCGTCAGGTGAATGCCGGTCTCCTTGGTATCGCCGCCGAGCTGGCCCGACGAGATCGCCTTTTTCAGACGCAGAAGATTGATGCTGGATTCCATCAGATCGATGTAGATCGGATCGATGCGGCGCAGCGTCGTCAAAGCCGTCGTCTGGTTTGCCGTCACCACGTTCCCGATGCTGAAAGCGGTAGCGCTGGTTATGCCGTCGAAAGGCGCGCGGACCTTGGTGAGATCGAGATTGATCTCAGCCGTTTCCAGCGCAGCCTTGGCCTGGGCCACGTCGGCTTCGGCCTGAAGCAGCGTCACCTTGGCGTTTTCATATTCGATCTGCGTTGCGCCGCTGTTGACCAGCCGCTCGTAGCGGGCAAGGTTCGCCTGGGCGCTCGGAACGCTTGCTTCGGCTTTCGCCACGCTTGCCTTGGCCTGTGCCACTTCTGCCAGATAGGTGTTGTCTTCAATCTGGTAGAGAATGTCACCCTGCTTGACCTCGCTGCCTTCCTTGAAGGGAATGTCGCGGATGATACCGGTGACGCGCGGGCGGATTTCCGCCGTCTGGAACGCGCTTGCGCGGCCGGGAAGAACGGTGGTCAGGGGATATTCGCTCGTCTTCATCACAATGATGCTGACCGGAGACGGGGGACGCGCGGCGCCCTGGCCGGCGGTCTGGCTGCTTTCGCCGCCATCGCTGCATCCCGCGAGAACTGCGGTCATGCACAGAGAAGCAAATAGGGGTAAAATACGTCGGCTCATTGTTCTTCCCTGCGTATCGGTCGCATTCAACTATAAGCGCAGTGTCGCTCGGCGGATGCTGGTCCGGGTGCAGGGACGATGGGTGAAGGCCCTATGGGGACCTTCTTCGTTCAATCTGCTCGGACCGCCATTCGCATAGAAGCGCAGGCTTTCACGCTTCGCAAGCAATTGCGAGAAGGTGACGTAAGTTGAGAATCGTCACTTAGCAAGCGGATTGCGCAATCCTGCCTCGATTAAATCAACCAGTTGATCGCAACGTGTTGCTAAATTGCCGATATCTTCCCGTGCGATGAGGACGGGATGGATGACGCTCGCGAGTGCGTGGAGAACGGTTTCCGCCAGAGGCGGGATGTCGGCGGGGGCGTAAATTCCCTTATCTACGCCATCGCGAATAATGTCGGCCACCAGGTTTGCGATGACGGATTTGTAATAGTCACCGCACTTCATGTCCTGCTTGGCCGTCATCAGGATCATTTCGAATATATAGGGATTGTCGTTGAGGTTCTGATGGTGTTGTTCCATCAGGGTGCGGGCGAGATGGCGCAGCCTTGAAACTGGTGCATGACTTTTATCGAGCGGGTGGATTTCCCGCTCGAAGGCACCGATCTGCTCAAACCCGATGGCATCGACGAGCGCATTCTTCGAATTGAAGTTCTTGAAGACGTTCGCGGGCGACATGCCGAGTGCTGCGGCGATATCGGCAATCGCCACTGCGTTGAACCCGCGCTCGCGAAAAAGTTCTTCGGCTTTGGCAAGAATGTCCCGCCGCGTCTCTTCGGCGGAACGGCGAGGCCGGCGCTTGACAGGAACGTCGTTCCTCCTGTCACCCTTTCTCGCCTGTTCGATCGTTTTGCTCAAGGTCAGACTCCGGGGAAAAATTGCTCCAGGTTCCGGCGCACTCTTGCCAGCGGCGTCTCGCCGCTATCGTCGGGAACGAAGCTTTGTCCGGTGATGCGTTCGTATGCATCAATATATACCCTTGACGTCTGCAATACGAGTTCCTGCGGAATTTCCGGAACGTCGTCCTTATAGGGATCGCAGCGTTCGGCAACCCAGGCTCTCACGAAATCCTTGTCGAAGCTTGCCGGCCGTGCGCCGTTGCGGAAGCTCTCTTCATAGGTTTCAGCCATCCAGTAGCGGCTGCTGTCAGGCGTGTGGATTTCGTCTGCCAGAATGATCGTGCCGTTTTCATCGGTGCCGAATTCGTATTTCGTATCGACGAGGATGAGGCCCTGCTTTGCGGCAATCTCCTGTCCGCGCTTGAACAGTGCGAGCGCGTAACGGGAAAGCGTGTCCCATTGCTCCTGCGTCAGAAGTTTCTTCTCCACGATCTCGGCCGGCGTCAACGGCTCGTCGTGACCACCATCGAAGGCCTTGCTCGTCGGCGTGATCACCGGCTCGGGCAAGATCTGGTTGTCCTTCATCCCGTCCGGCAGGCTCATGCCGTACATCTGTCTCTGGCCTTTCTTATAAAGGGTCAGGATAGATGTGCCGGTGGTGCCGGCCAGATAACCGCGAACCACCACTTCGACCGGCAATATTTCAAGCCTCTTGCCGATGACGACATTCGGATCGGGATAGCTGACCACGTGGTTGGGGCAGATATCCTTCGTCTGCTCGAACCAGTAGCGTGCCGTCTGGGTCAATACCTGCCCCTTATAAGGAACACAGGTGAGGATGCGGTCGAATGCGCTGAGGCGATCGGTTGATATGATAATGCGGTTGCCGTCGGGCAGATCGTAGTTTTCACGCACCTTGCCACGGTAGTAATTCGGCAGCTCGGGAATGACGGCTTCATCGAGAATGCGCACGGGCTCTCCAATTCTTAAGGCTATAAGGGGCGTTGGACGCCCCAGTCTGGCTGAAACTCTTATCCGTTCCTATTGCATGTTTCCCGAAACAGAACCAGTCGGCAGATACAGGAGGCTCTTCCTGCCTCCCTAGCGGTCCGTCTTGAAACTATCTTTTATTTTCATGCGTTTAGCAAAAATGTCAGTTTTTTGACGATAGGTGTGTTGACTTGTTTGAGGGTGATCTCTTATAAGTCCGCTCACTGAACGAGGGCGGCGGCGCTGCTGGCGACGAAGTCTTTCGTTCTAAAGAAATCATGTTGATGAGCTGACTGCTTGTTGTTTTCCAAGGGCTTTTGCTTTTGGGGTTTGATTTTGTGACTGCAATGAGCGGTCTGTTTTTTGACAATTGAATATGAGAAGAA